>CAZFFN010000040.1:0-97882 GCA_964518165.1 uncultured Thermoplasmatales archaeon | reverse complement strand
GGTAAGGTTCCTCTAGACACTACTTTTACTATTAGTGCTAGTGATAGTGATGGTTCGGTTGATTCGTGGGAGTTGGATGTTGATAATGATGGTAGTTGTGATTATTCAGGTTCTGGTAATCCTCCTTCTTCTAAAACTCATACTTATAGTTCGGCTGGTGATTATACTGCTGTTTTAAAAGTCTGGGATGATGAAGGTAATAGCGGCTCTGATAGTTGTACGGTGGTTGTTAATCCAGGTAATAGAGCTCCTAATAAGCCTGTTTGTGAAAGTCCATCTAAGAATGCTCGAGATATTAGTCTTACGGCTTATTTGGAGTGGTTGTGTAGTGATCCTGATGGAGATGATTTGAAGTTTGATATTTATTTTGGTAGAACTCCAAATCCAATAAAAAGAGAAACTAATTTTGAAATGGATCCTTCTGATGATGTTTTTAAGTATGATCCTGGTGATCTGAATTTTAACAAGGATTATTATTGGAAGATAGTTGCTCGTGATAGCAGTGGGCTTGAAACTGAGGGTGATGTATGGCATTTTCATACACAAAGAAATCAAGATCCACAGGATGGTCGCTGGGGTTTAATAGTTGCACCTTTTACAAATGATGATGCTTATAAAGGTGTGGAGGGCCATATAGATGAGATTGAAGCTACTTTTGAAGCTAATGGTTGGAATAATGTTTTTACTTTAGAAGACTGTAAGTATGGTGAATTTGAAGAATATTTTGATAAAGGCGGTAAGTTAAGAGAAAATGTTAAAGGTGGAAACAAGGTCGTTATTTGGTTTCTTTCACATGGTTTGAATATGTTTGGCGGCGAGATTGCTTTTAGGAACTTTTTAGGGTGGGATTATAATCCTGCATTAATCGGTCAGTGGAAAAAATACTCAGATATAGATAGTTGTGTTAGTAAATTGAATTCAGATGCAGATATCTCGATAATTATTAACGCTTGTTATAGTGGTTCAGCAATTGATGATTTTAGAGGTAGTAATAGGGTTGTTGTTACTGCTACTAATAGTAATGAAGAGGGAAAGGGAATGCATTTTTCAAAAGATTTATTAAAGGGTTTCAAGGGATTTACTGATTTAGATACTGATAAATATAATGGAAATGATGATGGAATTGTGAGTATTGAAGAAGCATTTAGTTATGCTTTAGAAAATAAGGCAGATGGTACTCATCCTCAGAAAGATGATGGCAATCGTAATTGTGATATGGGTTTAGTAGATGTTCCTTTTTATGGTAATTTGAGAGAGTATCAAGAATATGATTCTGTCCCCAGGTCTATTGAAGAAAATGGTGATTGGTATGCTCAGTCTTTTACCGCTTCTTTTGAGGTTCTTACTGAGGTATATCTTAATATGTTTGTTTCAGGGGAGCATGATGATTCAACTTTTGAAGTATCAATTAGAAAAGCAGATATAGATGATTCAAATAAACCTGGTGAAATAATCCATTCTCAAACTATGAATTTTACAAATAGAGGTGATAGTTATGAATGGTGGGATAAACCTATTTTGATTAACGGCGGTGATGGTATAGGTGTAGAGAGAGATCAAAAATATTTTATTGTAGTTAAATCGACAGATGGGGAAATCTGTTGGAATAGAATGAATGATAATATGTATAATAGAGGTGAATCCTATCGATCCAGTGATGATGGTGAAACTTGGACTGAGATTTCCAATGGTTATGATTTTTCTTTCTATGTTTTTGGAAATGTAAATATTGTTTCAAAGGATAAATTGCAGGATTATCCTTTTTTAAGTTTTGTTAGGAATAATGTTATGTTGCCATTTTTCCGTTTATTAGGAGAAATGCCATTTTTTCAAAAGTTGGATTCTATGTTTGATTTGCCTATTTTAAAATAATAATCTTTTTCTATTTTTTTAAACTCCTTCTTTATTTTTAAAATCACAAAATTTATATTTATAATTATTTATATCAAAACTAAAATTAATATTTCTTGGTATTGAAATGAAAATAAACAAAATTATTGTTTTATCAATAATCATTCTTTTTTTTGGAACTATATTAACAACTCAAGTTCAACCAACTAATCAAAGATCCTATGAAAAAGATGATTACATCCCTGGAGAAATAATCGTAGGTTTAAAAAAAGATTTTGATATGAATAATCTAAACCCTGGAAATAAAGATCCATTCCTAGGTAAAAAAATAATAAACATAAACAAAAAAATAAATTTTATTGTCTTAAAAGTAGAACATGGAATGGAAGATAATTATATAGAAAAATACACAAGTTTTTCAAAAGTAAACTATGCTGAAAAAAATATTGTAATGAAAAGTGATGATTACATCCCAAATGATTCAGCATGGGATAGACAATGAGGGCCAGTAAATATAAATTGTCCAAAAGCTTGGAACAGTGGTATTGGTAGCAAAGATGTAACAGTTTCAATACTTGATGGCGGTGTTGACTACAATCATCCTGATTTAGATAATAATATGTGGGAAAACGAAAATGGTTATCATGGTTATGATTTTGTAGATTCAGATAATTATCCCATGGATCTAGAAGGTCATGGTACACATTGTGCAGGGGTTGTTGCTGCTGAAATAAATAATGATTTAGGTATTGCTGGTATAGCTCAAATAAATATTATGGCGGTAAGAATTCTACAACGTGATGGTTCTTCAGTTGCTGATATGATTTCAGATGGAATAACTTATGCAGCTGATAACGGAGCAGATGTTATTAGTATGAGTTTTGGCTGTTCTGTTTCAGCATATTCAGTAAGAAATGCTTGTAACTATGCATGGGAAAATGGTGCAATATTAGTAGCTTCAGCTGGAAATGATAACAGCGATTGGCCACATTATCCATCAAGTTACTCTAATGTAATATCTGTTGCTGCTACAAACCAGTATAATGAAAAAGCATTTTTTTCAAACTATGGATCCAGCGTTGATATTGCTGCACCTGGTCAGGATATATACAGTACATATATTGACGGTGGATATAAGTTTCTTTCAGGTACATCTATGGCTTGTCCACATGTTGCAGGAGTTGCAGCTCTTTTAAAATCTCAGAATCCTTCATGGACAAATCAACAGATAAAACAGAAAATGTTTGACACTGCTGACAAGATTGGATTTGAAGGAAATTATTGGAAACACGGAAAAGTTGATGCATCAATTGATGACGGCGACACACAAGTATTTCCAAATGTTTTTGTTGAAATTGAAAAGATTACAAATATTGGAGAGGGACTTGATGGTATTGATGCTGATGGCAACCCTGAATGGTTTTACGAAGTAATTGTTGAACACGAAAAAAAGGAATCTGTTACTAACTTTAATTTTAAGGATAATCCAAATAAGGTTTCAGGTGATTATTACTCTTACTATATCGAAGAATATGAGTCAGAGATATCTAGTTCAAATACTTGGAATGTAAAAAACGGTATACATACTTTTGAGTGTTACAGCCCAATAGTTACAGTTAAAATAAAACTAATGGAAGATGATTTTATATTTGACTGGTTTAGTGACATTGCTGATATTAGCAGTAGAAATAATCCAGGTGGAGATTTTGAAATTGGATATGATGAAAGAGGCCGAGTTTTTAATTGTAAATATGATCTAACTACTCATTCTTTAGTTGAATCTGAAAGTGATAGATACGAAGAAGATGGAGAACTTTTTTTTACTAAAGGAAGTTGGGATGGAAGCACAGTTATGGAAACTGTTGACTGGAAACAGGATGATGCACAAGTTTTTTTTAAAGTTAGTGATGATTATAATGAACCAATAGTTGATGCAGGTGGACCGTACAATGCTAGAGTTGGTGATACTGTTACTTTAGATGCATCTGTATTAGGAGGTTTTTCTCCGTTTCAATATTTTTGGGATCTTGATTATGATGAAGTTTTTGAAAAACAAGGAAAAAATGTTTTATTTTATTGTAGTGAAAGTGGTGAGTTTAAAATAAAACTTAAAGTAATAGATAGTTTTGGTTTTTCAGTTTTTAATGAAACAAAAATAGTTGTATCTGAAAATATGGCACCAGATAAACCTATTATTAGTGGCCCTACACAAGAAAATTTTGGTGAAGAATATACTTATGTAGTTTCATCAGAAGATTTTGATGGTGATGATGTACAATATTTTGTTGATTGGGGTGATGGAAGCACTAGTTCTTGGTCTGAATTTGTTTCTTCTGGCGAAAGTCTTGAGTTTAATCATTCCTGGGATGAAAAAGATACATATTACGTGAAAGCAAAAGCTAGGGATTCTTTTGGAAAATTAAGTGAATGGTCTGAACTAGAAGTTTCTATGCCTAAATCTAAAGAAATAACAGATAGTAATTTAGGTTACATCCAAAGATTGTTTAACAGTTTTATTGATTTATTATTAAAATTTTTGTTTTAATCCGATATATTTTTATTAAAATGTAGAAATATTTATATATTTTGAAGAATATATTTAATTAAGTTTAAAATGATGTGATAAGTGTGAAAATAAAAATAATTTCAATATTAGTAGTAATACTAATGGTTATAGGAAGCTTGGGAATTAGTGCGACTAAAATAGATGTGAATTCAAATTCAAAAATTGATGATACTCATGGGGATTTTTATATAGAGATGGCTGAAAGCGATGATGAAGAGTTAATTCTGGGATATGAACCAGACTGGAAAGATGCTCTTTCTCATGTATGTGCTCAATCCGGGGCAGACATTGTTGAAACGATTGAAGATTTTAATACAGTAGAAATGGAAAATGAAATAGATAAAAGATTATTATTTACAAAATTAGATCTTTCTGGAGTTGAAAGTATGGACCAATTTAACAAAGCAATGGAAAGGTACACAGATCCTGAAAATTTTCAAGGTTTTAATTCATCTCAAGGTAATCTTAAATATTATAGTTATTACGAGCCAAATGATCCATATTGGGATGGAATTGATCTAGATTCATCAGGCGATATTGATAAAGATAACGAATACCAATGGGGGCCAAGAAAAATGTTTGCTCAAAATGTTTGGGGTAAAAATAAAGGAAGAAATGTAAGAGTTGCAGTTTTAGATACTGGCCTTGAACGTTCTCATGTTGATGCACCAGCTCATATAGTGTATGCAAAAGATATTGTAGATAATGATAATAACCCAGAAGATGATAGCGGACACGGCACGCACTGTTGTGGGGTAATTGCTGCTCAAATGAATAATAATGAAGGTATCGCTGGAATTGCACCAGAGTGTGAAATTATGCCTGTAAAGGTTCTAGGTAGACCCTATACAGGACCACTAGATGCTATTGTTGGTACTGCATGGGATATTTCTAAAGGAATTGTTTATGCTGCAAATCATGGCGCAGATATAATCAGTATGAGCCTCGGAGGACCTTTGCCTTCAATTTTAATGAGTACAGCAATCTCATATGCACATAGAGTTAAAAGATGTTTTATTGTTTCATCATCTGGAAATGAAGCAGAAAGCCGTACAGTTCCACGATGTTCACATCCTGCCATGAATATACATGTTGTATCTGTTGGAGCAATTGATAGTAGTAAAAGACGTTGTGATTTTAGTAACTATGGAGGAAACTTGAATTTTGTTGCACCCGGTTATGATATTATATCTTTATGGAAAGGGGATTCATACAAAGCGTGTAGAGGTACTTCAATGTCTTGTCCGCATGTTGCAGCAGCAGCTGCTTTATATATGTCAAAAACCGGATATTATGGGAATTTTTTTAAAAGACGACCAGGTGATGTAAAAACAGCTTTAGAAGAAAGTGCTAGTACAGCTACTTTACTGGGACCTGATATAGAATTTGGGCATGGATTAATCAATCTAAATTCACTATTTGAAAATGCAAGGCAAGATGCTAGATCTTATGATAATTTTCAATTTAGGTTAACTAAATTAATTGGTAATAGGCCGATATTCAGTAATATGTTCAATTTTTTTTCATTCTTTGGAAATTTGCAGGCTATGAAAAACACTGTAGTGTCTTGTTGATAGATTTAATGTGTTATGTATGATGTGATAAGTGTGAAACTAAAAATAATTTCAATATTAGTAGTAATGCTAATGGTTATAGGAAGCTTTGGTGTCTTTGGAACAAACATAGAAAATCAAAAAGATGTTATTGACGAATCAATAGTTGAAACACAGACTGTTATATCTGGATACAGGGTAA
Organism: uncultured Thermoplasmatales archaeon; assembly: GCA_964518165.1. GTDB lineage: Archaea > Thermoplasmatota > E2 > DHVEG-1 > DHVEG-1 > CAYZTD01. Next base: position 91,710 of record CAZFFN010000040.1, on the reverse strand, counting down.
ATGATATAGACAAGATTGGTACAGTTGGAAAATATACAAGAACGTTATCTGAAAATAACGATCTAGGTGTTGAAATACTTTCTAAAAGAACTCCAACTGATAGATTTTTTAAAAACGATGATGGTACAATTACAGCGTATCTATCAATTACGCCGAATTGTTACCAGGATGAAGAAGGCATTTGGCATGATGGAAGTGCTCCCTTAGAATGTTCGAGTATTACCACGCTTGATAGTTGGGAAGATAATAGCAATTTATATGGTTATGTATACCATGTACACGGTGATGAATGGGATCAAGACGAAGTAAATACATATGGTTGTAATGTTTATGATTCAGGACGTAATCATATACTTATTGGTCAACATTATGATGAATATATTGGTGGTTTTTGGAAAAAATATTCAAGGGGATTTGCACAATGGGATATTAGCAGCATCTCTGATTATGTTGATGGTGTTAATAGTGTAGATCTTAGTTTTTATGTTAGCGATGATGAAGACACCTTATATCATACAAAAGGGGACATAAATCATCGTCAATATGCAGATCTTAAAATTTATCCAATGGTTGAACCAATAAGCTATTATGTAAATAATGAAAAATATGAAGAGCTTATGGACAAATGCGATGAAGGTGTTTGTTATTTAGACAATCCTATCCGTGTTAAGAGATCTGAGCCTGGCGTAAAAACAGTTAGTTTGAATGCCTGCCTTGGACTGGAATCTAGAATTTCACGGGGTCAAGATTGGTTTGGAGTATGTTTTGATGATACAAATGAAAAAGAATGTAGCGAAGAGGATGCAGGTGGTATTTTACTTGATGGGGTAGACACTCCATCAGATGGGGCTTTGGTATTAAAAATCGATCTTTTCTTCGATGTCGGTGATGTAGCAATATTTATTGCAGGTGGTATCGGCGATCATCAAAACTATGATCCTTTAGATGATGCTTTTTATAACACAGCTAAGACAGGACAAAGAATTTTTGAAGACGAACTTGGATATGGAGATGCTAGAGTAAAATTGCTTAGAAAACCAGATGGTAGGGGAAGCGATAAAAACGGAAAAGAAGAAATAAAATCTGCTTTAAATGACCTTGCAAGTGAAATGTGTAATGCAAATAATGTTTTTGTTTATTTGTGCGATCATGGTGTTGGAAATCCATATGTTGGTGACTCCTGGTGGGCAAATCGTTTTGGTGCTGATTGGTTAAGTCATGAGGGAAAATTCTGTTTAAATCCGGATGGTGAACTATTATCATGGAATCAACTTGCAAAAATTTTAGATGATTTCTATGATCAGCCTAAGGCACTTGGTGGCAAAGGATATGGAACTGCTACAATAGTAGTTGAATCATGTTTTTCAGGGCATTTTGTAACAGAAAACTCAGGTGCAATATATAATATACATAAAAGCAAAGGAGATAAAAATCACATAATTATTTCTGCTACAGGACCAGATCATTATTCTTGGGGCTATACTGGAGAAGACGGATATTCAATATTTTCAAATTATTTCTTTGATGAACTAAGTGACGCAACAACAGCATATGGGGAAGCTTGGGAAAATGCTGATAAAAGAATTGCTGGTTGGGTAGCAAGAAATGCAAAATATATTGCAAGAGAATTAGAGAAAAATAATCGCATTTTTAACATATTTAATAACAAATTTTCAAACATGCCTTTGATTAAAATAATATCATCTATCAATAGATTACTAAGAAATTCATTAACAGTTGACACTAAAGAAAAAATTTTATCTCCTCAATTCGTGCCATTTGATGAGAGTGATGAATTTGATGAACAAAAATTAATAAGAAATGAAAAGGAAATGTCTACTCAATGCCCTCTTTTAACTGATAATGGAATAGGGGCGGGTAATTATGCTGGGACAACGAGTTTAAATGTACCTGACAATCTTGATAATGCTAATAGTGAAAATGATGACGGTTGGTTGGCATTACATACATATCCATGTAAAACATAATACTATTTTATTTTTTATAAAGGTGATAAATATGAAGAAAAAAAATATTGTAATAAGCATACTGATAGTATCGACGCTGGTTTTTTCTGGATTAAATTTTTCTGTTGCAAAGAATATTAGTTTTTCAAGTGAGATTTCAGCTAATTCAGGTAGAACATATAGAGCAGTGATGGCGGCTGTTGGAGATTATAACGGAGATGGAGACTATAACGATAATGGTGATTTAAAAAATACTGTTAGTGATTTAGTGGGAGTTAAAAATGTTTTAGATGACAGTTATGATGAAATTAAGATTTTAACTGACACAGATGCAACAAGTTCAAAATTGAATAGTTGGTTAAATTGGTTAATAAATAATGCAGGATCAAATGATGTTTCTTTAATATATTACTCTGGACATGGGGGTCAAACATCAGATGGAAAAGATGAATATTTATATCTATATGATGGTGAATATCTAGATCATGATTTTGCAAGTAAAATTTCTAAAATACCTGGTTATGTGATTGTAATTTTAGATAGTTGCCACAATCATGGTTTTGTAGATGATGTCGATGAAATACAGGATAACTGGGTTTCAGAAGACATTGTAATGTTTACATGTCATGATGAAAAACAAAGTAACTGGGGTTGGAATCTTTTAGGACATAGTTTTTTTTCTTTTGCTATAATATCCGCTTTGGTTACTGATACCGAAAACAACAATGCAGTGACAATTGGAGAATTTTACGATGTTTTAGATGGAGATTATGAATTTATTAGACATGAGGTAGGAATAAATTATAAGTTTGGAGCTAATTTATATTATAAAGACTATAATGTTAAAAATATCGAAATTATTAGTCATTGTTCAAATAATGATAGACCAGATATTGATAAACTCGACGAGGATATAAATAAAGGGAAAATTGATTTAGAACTAAAAGTTAAAGATCAAAATGGCGATAATATAGATTTGTTTATCTATTGGGGTGATGGACAAGGAGGATGGGATAATGATAACCCTTACCATCCTGGAGATATAATCACAAAGGATCATACTTATTCAAGATCCGGAACATATAATATCATGTTGATAGGTAGAGATGAACATGGATCGACTACATATTATATATTATCAAATCGTCAGATAACAAACAAGCATAAACTCTTTTCAAACTCATATCTATCAAATTTTCCATTGTTTCAACATCTAATCCAAAAACTAAATATCTAATTTTTTTATCTTTTTTTCAAACTATTCATCAATAATATTTATATAATAAAATTTATTATCTTTTTTAAAAATTATTTTTATAGGGGGCAATTTATGAGAAAAAAGATTCTATCTACAATAATAATATTTTTACTAATGATATCGTTTTGCGTTTCTACAAACGCGAATATTATTACAAAAAATAAATCAATTGAAGCAGATGAGATAAAACTTGTTTATGATTTTGAAAAACCAACTATTAAAAAAGTTTTTTCAAATTCTGAGATATTTGATAGAATCAATATCAAAGGCCTTGAAAATAATGGTAATCAAGGCAAACCAAATCTACCCGTAAAAGGAGCATATATCTTAATTCCAAATGGAAAAACGGTAGAAGATATAAATATTAATTGTGAAAAAAATAAATTAAATGGTAAATATCTTATAGAACCAGTAAGTAAAAAAACAATTATTTCAGATGAAGAAAAAATAGTACCAAAAATTGATTCTAAAACATATGAAATGGATACTTTATTTCCTTCAAAACCATATGAAAAAATAGAAATTTTTTCTTTTAGAGGATATAATATTTTAGTTTTAAACATTTATCCAGTTCAATATTTGCCAAGTAAAAAAGAAATCTATTATCATAATTTTATAGAGTTTAACATCAAACTTAGTAATGAAAAAAATAAAAATAATGATTATCTTAGAAATTTAGAAAAAGATAGTTTTGAAGTAAGTAAGATTGTTGATAACCCTAGTTATATCTCGTCATATAATTCAAATCATTTAAAAGCTAGTAACAATATGGATCTTTTAATTCTTACAACTGAGGAACTAAAATCTGGTTTTCAGCCACTTTCTAATTATCATAATAACAATGGTATTAAAACAGTTATTAAAACAATGTCAGATATAGAGGGTGATACATCTGAAGATGTAAAAGATTTTTTAAAGGATTCTTACAACAATCTAGGAATTAGCTATGTCCTACTTGGTTCAGATGTGCCAAATATACCTGTTCACTATGTTGAAGCATATAACCCTGCTTTAAGGCAAAATGAGATGATTCCTAGCGACCAATGGTATTCCCTTTTAGATGATGATATGATGCCTGAGGTGTATATAGGACGTGCTTGTGTGGATGATTTAACTGAAGTATCAAATTTTGTCTCTAAAACTATTAGCTATATAAGTTCCAATTCAGTTGAAAACTATGATAAATGTCTTATGGTCGGCCAGAAACTTATGCCTCTTACTTATGGTGGAAATTACATGGATGAACTTATAAATTCATGTGATACAAATGGTTTTTCAACAGTAGGAATTCCTGAAACACGCTATCATATGGACAAACTCTATGAAAGATATGAAACCTGGGAAAAAAATGAACTAGTTAATTTAATTAATAACAACAATTACCATTTAATTAACCATCTCGGTCATGGGCATTTTTATCATTTGATGAAACTTGAAGAACCATTTAGTAGAACTAATAATGGAAATTATGTTGAAAGCCGTGATGTTTCAAATTTATTAAAAAACAATAAGCCTTTTTTCTTATATACTCAAGCTTGTTACGCTGGATCCTTTGATAATATGGATGATAAAGGAAACAGTTACGAAGAAGATTGTATCGGTGAATATATAACTTTTAAAACAAATAATGGTGCCTTTGCTTCAATTATGAACAGTCGCTATGGTCTTGGTGCTCTCATGCAGACACTTGGTCCGAATCAATTTTTCCACAGAGAATTCTGGGACAGTGTGTTTGATGATAATATTCTTGAAATAGGTAAAGCTCATCAGTTTTCAAAGATTAAAAACCTAGATAATTGGGGTTTTGAAGGAATACCATATAGTTATTGGGAGACAAATTTACTTGGTGATCCGACTGTTTCTTTTAAAGTTCCAAGTGTTAAATATCCTTATCAACCAGATAGACCAGAGTTTTTTGGCTTGAATAAAACAAACTTGGATATTACTTTTACTAGTAATGCAGTTGATCCAAATAATTTAGAACTTTCTTATCTATTTGACTGGGATGATGGATCAAATAGTGGTTGGATAGGTCCATATGAATCAGGTGAAGAGGTAAGTTCTGAACATTCATGGGAAAATGAAGGTGATTATTTAGTTAGAGTAAAAGCAAAGAATAATGAAGGTTTTGAGAGCCAGTGGTCTGAGCCGGCTAAAGTATCTGTTTCGAAAGTAAAAGCGAAAAACTTTGAAAATGTTTTTTCTTATCTATTAAACTTTGATTTCTTAGAATATTTCTTAAAGTACTTTTTTTAATTTTTTCTTGTTTTTTTTAGCTAATTTGGGGTTTTGTGCTAAAAGTTTTATATAATTATAAATATATAAATTAGATAGTTTGATAAAAGTGATGTGATACTTATGAACAAAAAAACCGGAATAATAATGCTAGTAATAACGCTATTTATAACTAGTGCATTTGTAAACGCTAGCCAAATAAAATACAAAAAAAATGTAAATTCTCTTGGCCCAGGAGATCATGAGGTTTATCTTACATTCAATGACTGGAGTGATGCAGATACATGGGATGATAACATGGGTGATGGTAATGATGGTGATCCATCAGTAAATGAAAATGGTGGAAAGGCCACTGCAAGTTGTAAGGTAAATGTTAATGGAGAAAAATATGAGAAAAATGGTTTTTATGGAAAAACTTATTTTGATGTTCCAGTAACAGCTAATAGTGTTGATATTTCTTATGAATATGTAGTATCATATAGTTGGAGATATTATAGTAATTATGGGGGACAAGGCGACTGGGCAAAGGGCCATATAAAAGCAAAAATATCTTTATATGAAGATGGTGAATTTATAGGTGAACATAATTATGATCAATTTCCAGCGGGTCACGGTCCATGGGATGTAGATGGAGCGTTTGATTATGAATATAGCAGTGACAATTTTAAACTAACAAATAGTTTTGTCAATATAGATTTAGATAAAAATAGTGAATATTATTTAAAGTTTGAAGGAGAAGTTTATACTGCAGTAGGATTATGGGTAGGTAGTGAGGCAAAATGTAGAGCAAAATTAGAATTAGATCTTTCAGAAAATGACATTGGAATTTGGTTTGTATGGAGTAATAGAGCACCACCCAGGCCAGATAAACCTTCAGGAGAAACAAATCCGACACTTGGCTCATCAGACAGAATAACCTGTAAATATACAGCAGTTGCAACAGATTTAGATGGAGAATATGATGAACTAACATATTATTTTAGTTTCACGGGATTTGAAGAAACTGCTGGAACATATAAACCTGGAGAAACTGCTACCTGTTCTCACACTTGGAAAAGAGAAGATTTTGGAAAAGATAAATTTGTAAAAGTAAGAGTAAGAGATAAATTCGGTTACTCTGATTGGAGTGATCCATTAACAATAAATGTAAAAACAAAAGGAAAACCAATAATATATGAAAATCTTATAGAAAGATTTCCAATTCTTGCAAATCTTCTAAATAATATTTTTTCCTAATTTTTTTATTTTTTAAATATTTTCTTCCAAAAATTCCCAGCAGTACCAGTAACAATCCTATCAGTTTTAAAGACATACACAACGAGTGCCACCATAATTAGAGCAAAGATTGAAACATAGATTATCCCAGCTAGAACAAATAGATAGTCATCAAATATAAGAGCGCGTGGAGCCATCATAGGGTGACTAAAGGGTATACCAAATAAAACTGCTTTTAATGCCAAAGGAAGCGTGTCAAAGTCTTTAAACATTGTAATAAACATAGGAATCAAAACAAGTACTGCAACTGGAAAAGTTAGAGTTTGAGCGCTTTTAAAGTTCTTTGCAAGAGTTCCAAGAAACATACAAAATGCTAGAGCTGCAACTAAGCTTACAAAAACAGTTGCCCCTATAAGCAATAAATCAGTACCACTTAACGCTAAATCAATACTTGATCCACTAATTCCTTGTCCCATTTGAAAAGAAGTCATGTAATAGCCTATTCCAAACATATAGATTAAAGCAAGTATAAGACCTATTATTGCACTAGCAATGATTTTACCTGCTACAATACTAGTTCTTTTAACAGGCAGAGTTAGAAGTGTCTCAAGGGTTTTATTTTCTTTTTCAAGAGCCATTGATGAAATAACAATTTGACCTGCCATTATAATTATCATCATCATAATAATTGGAATAAACGTTGACTGAGAAGATAGAATTCCTGATATGTCACCGGGTGAAAGACCCTTTAGTTCTTTACCCTTAAAATATGTAGTTTCATTTCTATAAGTAGGATCCATAGTTGTTGTAACATTTATTGATGAGTTTTTACTACAGATAATAGTCTCTGTAATATTGGTATTAACAGTATTAATAAGTTCTTCAACAACAGTAGAAGAAATTGAATCAAGAATACCTGCTCCTTTCATAACCCAGTAAACTTCAAAATTACCTTTAGTTCCATGTAAAATATTCTGCGTAAAGTTTTCTTTTATAACAATTAAAGCTACACCATCTTCATTTTTTATTTTCTCAAGAGCTTTTTCTTTAGTAGCGATATCATTTGATTGAAAAACTACTTCAGATGTTTTATTAAAAACATTTAAAGCTAAATCTGAAAAATTGCCATCATCACTATTTATAATACCAATAACTGGTGCTTCTTTTAGTTCCTCTTCAATTCCACCTATTGATCCACCCATTGAACTAAAAATAATTGCCATGATAATAATCGGCAAAAAAGTTGCAGGTGTCATAAGCTCTCTTAGTTCTTTTTTAATGATATTTCCTAGAGCGCTCAATCTCTCACCACCTTAGTAAATACTTCTTCAATGTTTTTTGATTTGTATTTTTTCATCAAATCATCTGGTTTTCCTTCTTCAACAATTAGTCCTTTATTTATCAAAGCTATTCTATCACACAAATATTCTACTTCAAGCATGTTATGAGAAGAAAGTAGAATTGTTGTACCATCTTTTGTAGTGTTTTTTATAATGTTTCTTATCTCTTGAGCGTTGTTTACATCTAGACCGCTAGTTGGTTCATCTAGAATTGCGAGTCTTGGATTGTTCATAAGAGCACGTCCTACAAGAAGTCTTCTTTTCATACCTTTACTGTAGCTTTCGACTTTGTCATCAATTCTATTTCCCAGATCTGCAATTTCTATACCTGTTCTAACTAGTTCATCAGTCTTTTTAGAATCAAAAAAATTAGCTATAAACTTTAGATAGTCTCTACCTGATAAATTCTTATATGCACCTGCGTCTTCAGGTAGATAACTAATAATTTTTCTTATCTCATCAGGTTTGTCTTTTAGATCAAAATCCATGATTTTAACTGATCCATCAGTAATTGTAAGAAGAGTTGAAAGGATTCTTAGAGTTGTTGTTTTTCCTGCTCCATTTGGTCCAATTAGTCCAAATATCTCTCCACGTTCTAAATTAAAACTAATTCCTTTAACTGCTTTAAAACTACCATAGTTCTTTACTAGATTTTTAATTTCTATTGCAGGCATATAAATCCCTTCAATAAAATTGATGTATTAATAAGTTTTTACAGCGGTTCCAAATGCAATAATCTCAGCGGCACTACCCATTGTTTGAGCTGTTGCATAACGCATGCCAATAATTGCATCAGCACCAAGTTTCTCTGCATCATCTATCATGCGCTGCATAGCTGTTCTTCTTGCTTCTTCCATTAGTTCAGTATAGCCTTTGTTTTCTCCACCAATTAGAGTTCTACCTGCTGCTCTAAGGTCTTTACCTAAGTGTTTTGTCTGAACGCAGCTTCCAAATACAACTCCTAATACTTCCTTAGCTTTTCTTCCAGGTAATTCTTCTGTTGTTGCAACCATCATAATCTTTTACCTCTTATCTATATTCAAATCCACATTTACTACATCTATAGTTTTTACCATCAAATCTAAGTTTAGAGTTACCACACTCTGGACATGTCCCAAGCACTCTTTCTTCAAGTGCTCTTATTCTTCTAAGCTCTCTATCAGCAAGCTGTGATAGATTTATCCATGGGTTTTTTTTCCACCATTTCCAAATGTCTTCATCAAGTGTTATTGTTACTTTTTTCATGTCTTTTTATCACCCTATTGTTAAAATTGCTGCTAGTAACACATGTAGAACAATATCTGCTGAAAAATGAGATATCATTGCTGATTCAAGTCCTTTTTTCCAGTAAAGCCATCCGAATACGATTCCTGCAACACCATTTAAAACTAAGGCTCTAGCAACTATAAAAGGTGAAATTGCTGTGATTGATGAAGTGATAGGTAAGTGTCCTAATCCAAAGATTATTGCTGTAAATATAATTGCTATCCATGCAACAATTGGTTTTACCTCTTTTTCTTTGTTTTTTGTGATAAATCTAATTAAGAAAATTACTATGCTCATTAAAAATAATCTAAGCATTATTTCTTCGTTTATTGCTCCATAGAATGAAGCAAAAAAACCATATACTGCTCCTGGTAGAACTGTAGTTGTTGAAATTTTTGGTGTTAAATTTACAAAAACTAGATCTAAAGCTATAATGATTGCACCTGATAAAGCCCCTAATCCAATTGATATTGGTAATATGTTTTTAATGTCCTTAATTACTTTTTTTCCTTTTGTTAATTTTTCTAAGATTGGTGTTCCTAGATTTATTTTTCTTGCAACAATGTGGCCTATTAATATCAAAATAAAAAATAATATTGTGTTTTGTATGATCGAGGAAATTATTACTGCTTCTATTGGTATTTGCATATTTTTTATTATTTCAGATTGTAATGTTAATGTATAAGGTAGTACAGCTATTATGCCAACTAAACTTAAGATTAAAAGTATTATTACAACTCGCCAATTTATTAGTTTTTTTTCCATTTTTATTTTCCTTATTTTAGTTTCACAGCTGTTCCATATGCAAGGATTTCAGCAGCTCCACCCATAATTGATGAAGTCATAAATCTTACGTTTATTACTGCATCAGCTCCAAGTTTTTCTGCTTTGTTAACCATTCTTTTAATTGCTACTTCTCTACTTTCTGCAAGCATCTCTGTGTATTCTTTTATTTCTCCACCTGCTATATGTCTTAGACCTGCTCTAAAATCCTTACCAATACTTTTTGCTTGAATTGTGTTTCCTCTTACTAGATCAATTGTTTCTTTGATTTCTTTTCCTTGTACAAAATCAGTATTTACAACTATCATGGTTCTAAATCCTCATTTTTAATTTCATTTTTCATTTTCTTTTTTCCTTCTTGCTGCTCAAATATTATTGAAATAAATAGTATTCCTAGTCCTATTAGGGTAATTATTACTATTGATGTGCCTAATAAATCAAGTCTTTCTAAAGATATTTTCTGAAATCCTTCATAGAGACCATAGAACAAAAGTAGTGTCAAGCCTACTACAAATATTCCAAATCCAATCTTTGTTCCTTTTTTCATATTAACACCTTTATACGTACTAATACGTGTTAATATGTGTCTTCTAGTATTTATATTTTAATGCTATGAAAGTTTTTTGGGCAAAAAATCTAGAATGCATAACTATTTAAGGCACTAGTGTGTATAAGAGTATAGAAAAGAATAAAAATAAGGTAATTACAATTTCGTTTTTTTACGATTTTTTAAGGATTTTTTATTATTTACTCTTTTTACCACTCTAGACTTAATAGTCTAAGGAGGTGACACATAAATGAAAGGAAATGTAAAATGGTACAATGCCATGAAAGGATACGGCTTTATAGAAGGCGAAGACGGAACAGATGTCTTTGTCCACAGATCAGCTATTCCAGAAGAAACAAATCTTAACGAAGGAGATAAAGTCGAATTCGAAACAGAAGAATCAGAAAAAGGCCAAAGAGCAACAAATGTAAAGAAAATACAAAACACATAAACACAACTATCGATTGTTTGAAACTAATTTTGTATTAATCTAATATAAGAAACGCTCAAACAACGATGATTTCTTCTTATTTTTATAAGAAAATAATTAACATTGATATCGGAGGTGATAAACAATGGAAAATGCAACTCAAAGACTAAAAAAAATGGTCAAATCGAGAAAGATTCAAAAAATAATCTATAAGAATTCTAAAAAAAGACAAGTTGGTCTTTTTGTAGATGATTTATCTGTTAAATAAATTAACAGATAATATTAGATTAAACTTATTATCCGGCTAATATGTTTGGGATAAGTTATATTATATTTTTTCTAGAAACTTATTAAAAAATATTTTATTTTTAGATAGTTTTTAAAAAAACAAAGACAACTTTTTATTTTTAAATAGCATTTAGATAGCTACATTATGATTGATAAAAAATTAATCGCACCATGTGGAATGAACTGTGCGATATGTGTTGCATTTTTTGGATATACTATGGCTGACAAAAAAAGAAAAATGAGTTGTCCCGGTTGTAAACCCTCGAATAAAAGCTGTGCACATATTAAAAAATATTGTAAAAAACTCTTAGAAAATAAAATTGAGTATTGCTATGAATGCAGCGATTTTCCATGTAAATATCTAAAGAGATTAGATGATAAATATATCAAGAGATTTGATATGAGTATGATAGAGAATCTAAAACAGATAAAAAAGGAGGGTATGGATAAATTTCTTAAAATGCAAAAAGAAAAGTATACGTGTCCAAACTGTGGAAATCTAATTTGTGTTCATACAAATAAGTGTTATAACTGTAATTATTCAATTTAACTTGAAATCTTATATGTTTTTGTATCAAAAATACCTAATACTTTTTGATCTACAATCAAAGCTTTGGGAATTACTACAAAATCATGTTCATCATTATCCAGACTAAAACTATGAACAAGTCTGATTTTTTCTTTATCTTCATCATATAAAATACCTGTTTGAACCGTTTTTGCTAGAGAAAAATTTTCTTTAGTTAGTTCTTCTTCACCGTATTCTATTACATCATTCCAAATTACAGACACAATTTTTTTCTTCATTACTCTTTTCATATCTTTAAACAATTTAAATATTTTCTAAAAAGTAAAAAATAAGAAAAAAAAGATGTTTTTATCTATTTTCTTTTGACTGCAACCAACAGAACTAAACCAGCGATTCCTGCAACAATTAAAATTACGGGTATTGATAGACTAGCATTTTCGATATCGTCTGTAGTTGTACCTGCAGAAAGATCATTATTTAGAGTTTCTTTATCGTTTTCTTCAATTTCATCTGTTCCAAGTATGTGTGGAGTGTCTTGGTCACAATCCTCACCTACAACGTTTTCATATTTTTCCTCATCATTTTTCCCCATGTCAAGAATGTGCGGTGTATCTTTATCTAGGTCTTCGCCGACTATATTATCATATTCTTTCTCAGCAGATCTGTCGGTTTCAAATGGTTCATCTGATCTAGGTGGAAGTGCCTTTGTTTCTTCTTCTGCTGCAGCTGAAATTGATAGTGCTGCAATACAAACTCCTACAAATAGTAGTACCATATATTTTTTATACATATTGTTATCACCTTGAACCCGGCATAACATTTTTTGTTTATATATGGTCGGAAAACGTTTGGTAAATTCCAAACAAAACTATGTTTTTTTTAATTTTTTTCTACAAACAGGTTCTTCATTATTCTATTTAGTATTTGTATCCTTTTACTTCTTCTTTAGAGAATTCAATACCCAGGCCTAGTGCTATACGATTTACAAAATTAAAATAACTTGTAATTAGATTGATATTTAAAATATCTTTATCGCTGAAACCGACCTTTCTAAGTTTATTAATATCCTCCTCTCTAATGCTATGAGGCTTTTTTGTTAGTTTTGATGCATAATCAAGCATTATTTCTTCTTTTTTAGATAGATTGGCAGTTTTATAGTTATTTAAAAGTTTAGTGATTCTTTCTCTGTCTTTCCAATAAAAGTTTAAAGCCTCGGCATGATGATTTACGCAATATTCACATTTATTTATCTCAGATACAATAATGCCGATGAGTTCTCTTTGTTTCCTATTTAAATTTGATTTGTCAAACATAATCGAAAGGTAAAGATCCATATGATTTTTCATTGCTTTTGGATTTAAACTATGTATCTTCATAATATTTGATAACTTGCCACGTTTTTTTGAAATATCATTATAAATCTCTTTTAGATTGCCAGTTGCATCTTTTTTTTCAACAATATTTATCCAGGCCATAAAACTTCAAATAAAACTTGCTTTAAAAGAATTTACAAATTAATTTTTTACTAAATAAATTACATTCATAAGTTTTAATACAACTATTCTTTTACCCTTTCTAACTGACTCTAATGATAAATATAAAAAACCTAATAAAAGCATATGGTAAAATTACTGCTCTAAACAATGTAAGTTTTGATTTTGATGACTCAAAAGTATTTGCTATAATGGGTGAAAATGGAGCCGGGAAATCAACTCTTTTAAAGATATGTGCTGGAATTCTAACATATGATCAGGGAAAAGTTACAATAGATGGATACTCAATAATTAAAGACTCAATAAAAGCAAGAGAAAGAATAGGTTACCTACCTGAGATGCCTGAGATGTATGATAGACTAACTGGTAGAGAATTTTTATTCTATATTGCAAGTCTTAGAAAATTAAAAAAAGCTGAACAAAAAATAAATGAAATTACAAACAACATTGGAATAAACGATTTTTTAGACTATGAAATAGGATCATACTCAAAAGGAATGAAACAAAAAATCTCAATTACATCAGCAATAATGCATAATCCATCAAACCTACTACTAGATGAACCAGTTTACGGACTTGATCCGTTGACATCCAAAAAAATTCAAGAGTTTATCAAAAATCAAAAAGGAACAACAATAATTGCAACACACTCGACAAAACTCGTTGAATCAGTTGCTGATTATGTATATATAATTGAAAGAGGAAAAGTAACACTTTTTGATAAAGTAAAAGATTTAATTGAAAAATATGGAAATATGGAAGAAGCATATTTTGAAAATAGGTTAAAAAATGTTTGAAACAACAAAAATTGTACTTCTCAGTTCTAAAAGAGAACTATCAACAAAATTTAGAGAAACACCGATTCTTTATCTTTTTTTTACTTTAATTATGGTTTTTTCAGTTCTAATGTTTTCTTTTTTAACTTTTTATCTTCAAGTGATTGATACACCTCTAGATATAAGCCTAAATGATGTCTATTTTATGATTTTTTTTGTATTTATCGCTAAATCAGGTGTTGATATGCATAAATATTTTGTAAAACCAGAGGAAGTTACATATGCTTTATCAACACAGATAAAACAAAAAAAGACGATTTCAGAGATATTTTTCTCTGTTTTTTTAACTAATCTTTTTATATGGTTCTCACTATCAACTCTGTTTATTCTTTTCTTAATGATATTTCCAATAGATATCTATTATCCCGTTGAATATTTATTTGCAAACATAATTGTTATATCAGGAATATTCATTGGATCAACAATCTGTATAAATTTTTTCTCAGAAAAAAGAATTAGATTAATCCCAACAGTTATTCTAATGATAGGGATATTTTTGTCACAAGACCCCTTTTTTATAGTATTAACAACACCTCTAGCTTTTTTACATCTATTTTGGGCTTTGAAACATTCTCTTTCTTCTTATCAAAACATTAGAAGAAAAACTAGAATTAATGATAAAACACAGATTAAAGTGAGAAATAAGATAAGAGCCTTATTTAACAAAGAAACAACGATTCTATGGCGAAATAAACTTTTTTTAAGTTTTGTATCAACTTCAGCTGTAACTGGTTTTTTTACTGGATATTTGTATATTTATGGACCTGAACTATTGATACCTGAAAATCTAAAAGGGTTATATGAGGAATTTCTTCCAGCGCTTTTTGTTTTAATGGGTGTAATAATTGTAGTTATCTATACCTCAGTTTTTCCTTCACTTAGTCTATTTTTAAATGAAGAAAAAACAATGTGGGTGATTAGATATAACCCGATAGATAGTAAAACGTTAGTTTTTGGTAAAACTAGTTCCTTACTTTTATGTTTTGTAACAGCGATTCCCTTTATTTTCTTTGTAAATATTTTTATGGGAATGGAAAATCTTTTGTTTGTAACCTGGCTTTTGATATTTTCATTTATAATAAGCGCCGCTCTTTCTATTCCACTTGGAGCAAAGTATGTTGGGAAAAAATCAGATATAATGTTACTTTATAGTGTTACAATAATACTATTTGTATTACTATCTCCTTTTGCAATAATAGGCGGGTATATTTGGCAGAATGTAACTTATCCCGGAATTTTTTTAAGCATGTTTATCTTTGCATCACTAATTGTATTATATTTATCGCTTAAAATATCAGAAAAAATTATTGAGTTAAAATATCCTAATCCTCAATAGATATAATTCCTAGTTTTTTCATCTTTTCAAAGTTATCAGGATTTTTTTCAAAGTATTTTCTAATAGGTTCAACTATTCTATCAAGATACTCAGCTGTTGAATTTTTTAGATCAAGAGGATGTAAATCTTTTTTGAATGCTTGTGATAGTTCATCATATGTTTTAAATTCTAGGTTTCCACCCCATTTCTCAGGTCTTTTAATTAAGAAAACTTCTTCATTTAGTTCTGGAAATATTACATATTTACACATTTCAAGAATGGGATTTCCCTCGACAACTTTCTCTGGGCAATATGCTTTTTTTACCTTTCTTTTAATTGCTTTGGTTGAATCATGAATAGATATCATTGAGTCAGGTTTACTTTTACTCATTTTTACTTCAGTTGGATCCATTCTCCCTCCTGCTTGAAGACCAGTAAGGAGTGGAGTATGTACTGCAACAGGGGGTTTTCTATCAAGTTTTTTTGCAACATCCCTAGCTAACATATGCGCGTGTCTTTGATCCATACCGCCATATGCAACATCTAGATTTAGATAAAAAATGTCTGAAACTTGCATAGCTGGATAAAACAATTTTGAAAGATCTCTTTCTGCTTCATCTTCACTTCGGCCCATTATGTCCATTGCACGTTTCACACGTTTTACTGAAGTTGCTTTTGAAGTTCTAAGAACTAATTCCCAGTAATCTGGGTCACCTACATATTCACTTGCATAAACAAAGGATAATGCACCTACATCTACACCCATAGCAGCAAAACAGTCTTCCATGTATCTTCCGCAGAGTTTTATTTTTTCAATGTCTCCGCCTAGTTTATCGTTAATGTATGCATGCCAATCAGCCAATAGTACTGTAAAATCAAAACCAGCGTCTAAAAAATCTTTTATCTTATTTGTACAGATCTTCCAACCAAGATGAACTGTTCCACTTGGTTCAAAACCGATATATGCCTTTGGCTTTTCTTTTTTAAGTACTTTTTTTAATTCATCTATTTTAACTATTTCTTCAGTATTCTTAGTTATTTTTTCAAATGAATCCATTTTATTCACATCTTAAGTTTCTTTACTACTCTATCAATAATTTTGTAAGTTTCACCTAGATAATTTTCAGGGTTTAATGCATCATCAATTTCTTTTGTGCTTAAAAGTTTAATTTTTTTGTTTTCTTTTGTAAAAACCTCTTTTAGAGTTTTTCCTTGTTTTGCTGCTTTAAGAGCTGTTTTTCTCATGAGTTCATGTGCATCTCCTCTCCCCATTCCTTTAGAGATAAGAGTGGTCATAAGAGACTCAGCCATTGGTAGACCCTTTGAAATCTTTAGATTCTTTTTCATGTTCTCTGGGATTACTTTCAAGTTTTTGAAAACATCATTAGTTTTATAGATTATCCAATCTGTTAGAATTAAACTATGTGGAATAATAAATCTTTCACTTGAAGAGTTACATAGATCTCTTTCATGCCATTGTATTGCGTTTTCATAGGTTGGTGTTAAAAAACCTCTAACTATTCTTGCAAGCCCAGAGATTTGTTCACAGGTAATTGGATTTTTCTTATGCGGCATAGTAGAACTTCCAACTTGTTTTTTTGATTCAAAAGCTTCAGCTGCTTCTTTTATTTCATCTCTTTGTAAGTTTCTAATTTCAGTTGCAAATTTTTCAAGACTAGTTGCAATATTTGATAAAAGCGCAATTAGTTCATTGTATCTATCTCTACAAACAATTTGAGTGGATACATCTTCTATTCCTAGTTTTAGTTCTTTGAGCATTTCTTCTTGAATTTTTAGTGCCTTTGGCCCAAGTGCTGCACCAGTTCCAACGGCTCCTGAGAGTTTACCTACAAGAAGTCTACTTTTACATTGATGCATGCGCTCAAGATGCCTGTCTATCTCCATTGCGTAGCCCGCCATTTTCAAGCCAAATGTCATAGGTATTGTATGTTGACCATGAGTTCTACCTGTCATTACAGTTTTTTTATGTTTTTTAGCTAGTTTTACAAGTGTTTTTCTTAGGTCTTTTAGTCCTTTTTTAATATACTCGGTTGAATCATTAAACTGGAGTGCATTTGCAGTGTCTACTATATCATAGCTGGTTGCTCCTAGGTGAATGTATTTTCCTGAGTCGTCCTTGCATTGCTCGGCTAGAGCTTTAGTTACTGACATTATATCGTGTTTTGTGTCTTTTTCAATTTCTTTGACACGTTCAACTTTTACATATTTTGTATTTGCTTTTTTTGTGATTTCATCGGCATCTTTTTTATCTATGTTTCCTACTTTTGCATGGGCTCTAGCTAGTGCTGCTTCTACATCTAGTAAATATTGTAGTTTATTTTTTTCACTAAATATTTCAATCAGCTCTTTTCTTCCATATCTGTAATCTAGTGGACAAACTGGATCATTCATATGAATCATAAAGTTTGAATCTAGTTGTACTTAATGATTTTTTCTACTAATAATAATTTTTTATCGGTGTTTTAAAATGAAAGTATTGTCATTGACATTAACATATTCTTTAAAAATAAGCGGTTACTATCGATAACAATATGGGACTTGTTTTTCTTTATCTTTTAGGATATTGCTAATTGTTTATTATTAGGTTTTTTTACTAGAGAATTTCAGAGAATAACATTTATATACTTATGAAGTTTAATTATTATATATGCAGGAATATAACATTATTATAGAGGAGGGAGAGGATGGTTATCTGATTTCTGAAGTTATTGAACTTCCGGGTTGTCATACTCAGGCAAAATCAATGGATGAACTTATTAAGCGAACTAAAGAAGCAATACTCTTATATCTAGAATGCCAGGAAGAACCTGTTAAAGTTACTGAAAGATTCATTGGTTTGCAAAAGATAGCTGTTTAATATGGCAAAGTTACCTCTTTTAACCGGTAGAAAATTAATTAAAATTTTACTTAAAATGGGTTTTAATAAAATACGTCAAAAAGGAAGTCATGTTTTCTTGAGACATTCTGACGGGAGAACAACAGTTGTCCCGAATCATACTGGGGAAAAAATTGATTTATAAAAAACAAACCGTAAATTAATCCATTGTCACAATTTATTAAAATAAATAAGATATTAAGTTTTATTACGAAATTTATCTTTTAAAAATAGCAGCTATCATCATTACAACAGGAATTATCTCTAATCGCCCTATATACATATTGATTATAAACATAAATTTGACAATAGGGTTCATAGAAACACTTGTGATACCAACAGATAATCCTACATTTCCTTGAGCACTACATGTTTCAAATATAATATCTTGGAGACTATATGAGGTTATAATGGATAATATAAATATTGTAATAGAAAGAAAAATTATCCAGAGAAATGATATCATGGCTGCTTCATTAACAATATCTCTTTTTTCATCGGGTGAGATAGGTTTTTTCCCAATACTATATGGAATTGTTCTTCTTGGGGTGGATGTTACTTTTATTGTATTCCATTTTACTTCTTTTGTTAAAATTAAAAATCTTATAAGTTTTATCCCTCCACATGTAGCACCAGCTGCACCTCCAATAATCATAGCTATACTCATAACAAATTTAGAAGGAATAGGCCATGATGTCAAACCTACGGTTGAAAAACCTGTTGTTGTTTGACTGGAAGCAAACTGAAAAAATGAATATCTAAGTGAATCCCATATATTTCCATTATAAAATGATAGATTAAAAAAAGTTAAAGCAACTACTCCAATAATAATTAAGATAATAAGAGTCCGAAGTTGCACATCAGAAAAGAACTTTCGAAAACGACCTTTAAACAAGTTATAATTAGCGATAAAAGCAGTTGCACCAAAAATTGTAAGCAAGGTTATTATAATTT
Organism: uncultured Thermoplasmatales archaeon; assembly: GCA_964518165.1. Classification (GTDB taxonomy): domain Archaea; phylum Thermoplasmatota; class E2; order DHVEG-1; family DHVEG-1; genus CAYZTD01. Next base: position 72,358 of record CAZFFN010000040.1, on the reverse strand, counting down.
CAAGATAAAAACTGTTATACGTTCCAATACTTGCACTCTGAACCGCAAAACCACCTGTCGAAATTGCACACATTGCATGATTAATTGCCTCCCATGTAGGCATACCAAACAACGATAATAATACGATACCAATAATTGTAAATGATGCATAAATCCACCACATCGATCGAATAGTTGAAATTACACTTGGATGTATTTTATCCTCTCTTGCTTCAGATCGGAATAAGGTAAAAGAACCCATTCCAGCTCTAGGTAATACTGTTAATGTTAAAACTACAACACCGATGCCGCCAAGCCATTGCGTGAAAGATCTATAAAACTGTATAGTATGTGATAAATATTGTTCTCCCCCCCCCCAACATGGATAAACCGGTAGTTGTCCATCCAGACATAGATTCAAAATAGCTGCTAAGGAAATCTAGTTTGCTGATCGTCATAAAAGGAATTACTGTAAACAAAGGAATAAAAATCCAGCTTAAACCTGCAACAGCAACTGCATGGCGAAGCTTAGGGTCTTCATTCGTACGGCCAACTACAAACTTAAAAAATAAACCAACAGTAGCAAGAATGCCTGATGAAAGTAAAATTGGAAGAATTGCAAAATATTCTTTAAAGAAGAGGGGTATTAAAATAGCCGCTGCATTAATTATACTAACTATAATGAATACCGAACCAAGATCTCTTGAAATTAGTTTCAATCCGCCCATCTTTTTAGTTCTCCTTCACCTTTAAAGACATTTATCTTATTATATATTAATTTTTATAGCTATTGAAAACAAATAATCATTATTAGATTTTATTATATATTTTTTTGTAAAACTTCATTGAAAATATTTTTTTCAGTCTTTTTTTCGAGGGGTGTCCCAATAAGGGCTTTTACATTTAGGGTATACCTTTGGATACTCTTCTTTATCATTTGAAGAAATATGAAAACCGTGATAAACTCGACCGTTTATTTCTCTCATTGTTTGAAATAATCTGGAATATGAACCTGCAAACTAATTCTTTTGATCAAAGAAAACCCTACGATGTCGCAATTGACTACACAGAATGGTACTATTACGGAGATTGAAATACACCGATGATAGTAGGAAAAGAACCAGACCGTGGAACCAGTAAATGTTACAAATTTGCAACAATAAATATTGTTGAAGCTGGAAAAAGATTCACTCTACTCGCGTTATCTGTTGGACCATTTGATAGAAAAGAACAGATCCTCAATAAACTTCTAAGATTTGCATTTAAACGAATACGAATCAATAGAGTTTATATTGATCGAGGATTTTTTGATACTAAATCACTTAAAGTTTTTCAAAAACTTAATCTGAAATATTTGATGCCTGCAACAAAAATAACCACGGTTAGAAATGTTTTAGAGATAGCATCTTCACCCACAGTTGTTAATGATTTTCCAATGAAAGACACAAAATTTAACCTTGTAATAGTCGAAGAAGAAACAGATAATGGGGAAATTGTTAAAAGAGCGTTTGCAACCAATATGAGTTTTGATGAAAACGATGTAAACCTTGCCGAGAGACTTTTTTATCTGTATGGTAAACGATGGGGTGTTGAAACCAGTTACCGAATGAAAAAACATTCATTCCTACCAAAAACTACATCTAAAAACTATCTCATCCGACTATTCTATTTTATGTTTTCAGTATTGCTTTATACTCTTTGGATTCTTGCCGACGTTCTCCTGTGGTTATCATTGCATGGAATAGTTGAAAAAGACCATTTATTGACTCCAAAATTATTTGGAACCATTCTATATACCATTGATCCTGGAGGTTAACAATACTTCTTAACTTTTAATTATTATTCTATATGATTTTCTTAGTGTAAACTATGTTAAAATATTGATTTTTTAGTAATATTTACCAATTATAAGGGTTAGATCTACTGTTTTAAGCTAATCTCTCCTGTTGAAAAGATTTTTATACCTTATTTATATCCATTATTTCTCTTGTTTTCATGTAGAGTTTTTCATGTACATTCGGAACTGCTGTTTATACCGAAAACTTTTTATAGAAGACTTTATACATAATTATAGTGACTAAAAAAGGTGAAAAGGAGGTAAATAAATATGGCATTTGGAAAAAATAAGAAAAATAAGCTGGCTGTAAGAGACAAAGGAAGTGAAGGACTAACTACAGGAAGAAGACCAACTGATCTATGGACCGATTTCGACAGGCTTTTTGATCAGTTCAGGTCAAACTTCGATGACCTATTGTGGAATCCAACGACAGCAATGAGAGAAAGAACACCACTAATGGATATAAAAGACCACGGTGATAAATACGAAATGAATGTTGAAATGCCGGGTATACCAAAAGAAGACATAAATATTGAAGTTACACCAAACACAATAGAGATTTCAGCAGAGCATGAGGAGTCAGACGAAAGCAAAGAAAAAAACTTCCTCAGACGTGAAAGAAGCACTACATCCTTTCATAGATCTCTAGAACTACCTGAAGAATTAAAAACAGATAGTATTGATGCAGAACTTGAAGATGGAGTATTAAATATATCACTTCCAAAACTAGAACCAAAACCAAAGAAAGAATCAAAGAAAGTAAAAATTAAGTAAAGAAAATAAAATTTCTTTAAATCTTTTTATTTATATTTTTTTATGGCATTACATCTGGTATATCTACATCTTTTAGATTTGATCTTTTAATTCTAAAACCAAGACCTAGGCCAAAAGATAAAGCTGAGTATCCTGTGTGTATATGAAGTAAGAATGGAACTTTAATACCGGTTCCTACAAATCCAATGTGGCCTGTGAATCCAAGTAGGCTTATCATTGTGTTTTTACTAAGAACGCTGTTTGTATCTAGAACACTTAAAACACCTGTTTGAGTTACAAGTAGATCAGCTCTTTTTACTTGATCTAATTTAAACAATTTTTTAATTATTCTAAAAAGGGGAGTTACTCCAATGCGAGTTGAACCACCTACTACAGAAATTGAACTTACCTTATTTAATGCACTTATCATAAATGGAAGTTTTATTTTAGTTCTTGTTAGAAAGTTTTTATCTCTAATACCAAGTTTATCTGCTTTATTAAGCATTCCTTTTAACCAATCTAAAGCACTTGTTTCTTCATCGACTAGATTGAATTTTTTAAGTACTTTGATTCTTTCAGAAAGAGTTTTTGCAGAAAGAATTTCATTTTTTAAGTCTTTTATATCTGATCTTTCTAAAAATACTTTTCTTTCCCTAGTTGTTCCATCAGCTAAATAATCTGTTACTTCAACTCCTATTAAACTAAGTTTTTTTTCTTTAGTTGCAGATGTTGCAGGAGTTAATGAAAGAAGCATAAAAAAAGCTATAATTGCAACAGCAAATATTTTTTGAGTATTTTTTTTCATATGATATAATCCTCCAATTTTTATATATTTATTAATTTATAAGTATATAAGTATTTCTATACAAGAGATCACAACATTTGATTATTTACTATTTTTGATGCATTCAACAACATCTAGAGCTCTTCTTGTTTCTTTTACATCATGAACTCTTAATATATCAGCACCATTATATGCTGAGATACATGATGCAGCAATACTTCCCTCTAGTCTATCATTTGGATTAAGTTTATTTTTACCTGAAATATTTCCGATAAAAGTTTTTCTTGATGCACCTATTAAAACTGGATATTGCAATTTTTTAAATTCAGAGATATTTTCAATAATTTTGCAGTTATCTTCAACTCCATTTCCTGTTCTTTTACCAAAACCAATACCTGGATCAATAATTATTTTATTTTTAGAAATGCCTTTACTTATTGCATATTCAGACCTTTTTTCTAAAAAATCTTTGATTTCTTCTATTATATTAGAGTAATTTGGATTTTTTTGCATATTTTTTGGTGTTCCCAACATATGCATGATGCATATTGGAACTTTATGCTTGCTTACTATACTAGCTAGTTTTTCATCTCCTCTCAACGCGGTAATATCATTTATCATCGAAGCTCCAACATTAATACATTTTTCTGCAACTTCTGCTTTATATGTATCAACTGAGATAGGGACATTTATTTCTTTTGAAAGTTTTTTTACAATCGGTAAAATTCGTTTTAATTCTTCTTCAGAGGATATTTTTTTAGCACCTGGTCTAGTTGACTCACCGCCGATATCAATGATATCTGCTCCTTCTTCTACCATTTTTTTAGCGTGTTTCACTGCAAGCTCTATTGAATTAAATTTTCCACCATCAGAAAAACTATCTGGTGTAACATTTAGAATGCCCATAATTAGAGTTTTTTGTTCTAGATCATAATCAAAAATTTTCATAGATATTCCTTAAAAAGTAATTCAAGATCTGTTGCAATTTTTTTTATTCTAGGATAATGCCTGTTGAGTTTTTTAACTAAAAGTAAATGTTGGGATAAATTACCAATAACTAGGATATCAGCTTTTTCTTCTTTTAATTCAAATGTGTTTCTTGGAACGGCTACTTCCCCACCGATTGATAGCATGTCCTGTTTTATTATGATTGCATCCTGCAGGGTTACATTTTTTAGTTTTATCACTTTTGTAACTGCTTTAGGTGCCATTATATTGATACTATATTTGTCACTTCCAATTTTTTCTATTTCTTTTTTTGCATCTTTTAAAGAATTAATTTTTAAAAATTTAGGGTTATGATCTGTCATTAAGATTTGTTATAAGTTAAGTAATATTTGAAAATATTTATTTGACTTAGTTTATGATATATTTTGTAAAAATTAAAAAAGAGAAAAATTGAGTTTTTATTTTCCTAGTTTACATAAGATTACTTTAATCATTGGGAATTGCAGGATAAATTTAACTAATATATATTTTGAAATTTTAGTCAATGGGGAAATATTTAATGATTTTGACAATTCAAATAATTCTGCCTTGAATTCTCCTCCATATTTATACTCAGTGCAATTTGGTGTTTTATAATTCATTAAAAATGCTGCAAAAGTATAATTCCCGTTGGGGAGACGTTTCTTGTTATACTCCTGAGATATATAATTTCCTTTTCCTTTAAATGTATCCTCTATCAACAACTTTTCTTCTTCTGGCTCAAAGTTTAAACTTGCGTTATTTTTAAAAAGTTGTTTATCTTCTTTAGAATATTCTGCACATGATGATCGTGCTAAGTTTGAATGTTCACCAGGTAAAACCAAAAATTGAGTCGTCAAATGTGTATTAAATTCTACTGAAACTTCTTCATCTAAAGTATTTATAACATATACTTTTATATCAAATTTTCTAGCACCTAATTTTTCCACATCTAGTTTTAGTGAAAGAGGCCCCCTCTTCATTTGTTAAAACAATTTTTTTCTTTGTATCTTTGGTACTCATTGTTGTAGCTGAAGAAACAATTGAAAAACCAGTTAGTAGAATCATGCTAGTTATTAAAAGACAAATTATTTTTCTTTTCATTCTAATCACCTATTTTTTATTAACTTTATTATATAAGATTATTCTTAGGACTATATAAAGCTTCTATCACAAAAGCCCAAATAAAATAGATTATATGGAGTAAAATTTAGATTACTCTTCTTTATTTTCTTCTTTTTCTCTAGCTATTTTAACTTTCAAAGGCATGTATAAAATATAAAAAATTACAAAAAACTCAATATTTGCAAATAAAATAATTACATAAATATTAGCAAATGGACCAGTGTATGTAAAATAATGAAAAACAGATAAGACTAAAGTTACAATTAAAGCAATTACTGCATAAATAATAATTAGCTGTTTATGACTTCTATTTTCAAACATATCAATCAACCTACTTTTTCTTTTTTTCTTTAATTTTAATATTTACTGAATGGAATAACAATAATGCTATAAATAATGCTGCAAAAAGTAGTCCAAAATGAATTAGTTCATTTTGTACTGTATATAGCATATAAACTTGAACAGATGCAATAATTAATAGTATTAAACCAAAAACTCCATATAACTTTTTAATACTCCAATTATTAAACATAGGCTTCAAATTACAATAAAAACCTTCATATTTACGTTTTTGTAAAAAAATAAGATTTTTCTTATTCAAGGTATTTTTCTTTAGATAGCAAAATAAAACCTAAAAATACAAAGAAATAAGAAATTGAATATTTTAAAAATCTATAAAATATGAATAGATCTCTATTGATATCAAGGCCAGTTATTGTATATATAGGGATAAAAGAAACAGCTGTAAAAACAATAATTAAAAAATACAAAACATATCTTTTTTGTATTTTTATATTAGTAATTATAACTCCAAAGATCAAAAAAGCGATACTTACTGGAATTGCGTTTATAATAAAATAGTACAAGTCAAGGAAAAGATTGTTTGTTACAATAAATTCAGGGAGTCTTATTCCAAAGACATAATATAACAATCTAATACTCCAAAGTGGCATGGTAATAAATAGTCCGCCAAGAATTGCATATATAAAGTTTCTTTTTTTGAAAATATCAAGTTTATTTTTAGGCAAATTTTTAGGATTAGTTAGATACCAAAATAACACAAAAATAAAAACTGCTATTACAAAAAATAAGATGATATAAAAAGTAAAAGCAGTTTCCTGTAAATTCAACCATTCTTGACTTGAAACTTGAGAGTTACCATAGTTGCTTGGAAATAAAAAGTTGAATAGATACCAATATATCTCATAAATAAACCATGCAGAAAAAATTGCAAGATAAGGATATGGTTTTCTAAGAATAGATTTATCTGTAATAGTCCAACCAATCACTAACCATGCAAAAGCAGAGGGTATTGCTGAAATAAGACCTTGAATTAATATATCGTTATATTCAAAATCTGCTAAATATGGTACAACAGCAGAAAAAGCAATGAGAATAGATGCAATTATAAGAAAAATGATTTTCCCGTCTTTTATCATCGAATCAAAGATGTCTTTGATATTTCTGTATGCACTCATCTAATCTACGGGAATATTAATTTTACACTTTATATAAATTACTCTTTAAAATAAAATTAGTTCTTTTAAAAAGCTTCTTGCTTCACCAACTGTAAATAAAGATCCACAGATACAAATCATATCTCTAAAACCTGCTTCACTTTTAGCAAATAAAACAGCCTTTTCAATTGTTTCAAAAGGAACAACTGATTTTTTGTAATCAACATACTCAACTTCTTTTTTCAAAGTATATGGGTTACATGATCTTTTATTTGTTGATTTAGTAGTAACAATTAAATCACATATTGGAACAATTTCTTCTAGCATTTCAATATAGTTTTTATCTTCTAAAATACCAATTACAAGAATTAATCTATCAAACTTAAAATCTTTTTCAATGGATTCTCCTAATTTTTTAATTGCTTCAACATTATGTGCTCCATCTAAAAGAATAATAGGTTTTGTTTTAATAACTTCCATTCTACCTGGGTTTATTGTATTAAGAATTCCTTTCTCAATTGATTTTTCATCTATTTTTAAACCCTTTTTTTGTAAAATAACTGCAGAAGCAGTTGAAAGTGCAATATTTTCTCCTTGAAAACTTCCTAGTATTTTTGTTTTTAAATTATACGTTTCTTCTAAAAAGTCTATTTTGAATATTTGAGATTTATTATTAAAATTAGTTCTAACCCAGTTTGCTTCATTTATTTCAAAAATTTTTGAGTTTTTTTCTTTTGAAATTTTCTTAATTACTTTTAATGCATTGTTTTTAGCAGATGTTACAATAGGAATATTTTCTTTTATTATACCTGCTTTTTCAAAAGCAATTTTTTCAATAGTGTCACCTAATCTATCTTGATGCTCCATTGATACATTAGATATTACCGATAAAACTGGTTTAACAATATTAGTTGCATCAAAACGTCCTCCTAGACCTACTTCAATTACTGCGATATCAACTTTTTTAATTTTAAAAAAAAGAAATGCAATTGCTGTTACTATTTCAAAATATGTAGGATATATATCTTTTTTTATCATGTCATCTACAATTGGTTTGATTTTTTTATAGATAATAGTTAGTTCTTCAGTTGAAATTTCTTTATTATCTACTGTAATCCGCTCTGAAAAATGCTCTAAATGTGGAGAAGTGTAAATACCTGTCTTGTAACTGCTTTTGCTCAGAATTGATCCTAGGAATCTACAAACTGATCCTTTACCGTTTGTCCCACTGACATGTATGATTTTATAGCTTTCATGTGGGTTATTTAGTTTTTTACAGATATGTTTAATTCTATTTAGATCTAGTTTAACGCCGAACTTGTGAAAACTGTTTAGCCAATCAAAAAAATCCTTATCATTCATATTTACAGATGCTAATAACCTTCAGAATATAAAACATTAGGAAAAGTATCGTATTTACCAATCCAACTGTCTTTACTTTTGATTTCTACTTTTCTACCAACTATCTTAAGAGCTTTTTTTGAAAATAAATCAACAGTACGCGGAAGTATTTGATGCTCAACATCAAGAATTCTTTTTGCTAGACTATCTTTAGTATCATCAGGCATTACCTTTACAGCAGCTTGTAAAATTATTGGCCCATGATCCATATGTTCATCCATAAAGTGGGTCGTGCAACCAGATATTTTAACACCATAATTAAAGGCATCACCCTGGCCATTTGCTCCTTTAAAAGAGGGCAGCAATGCCGGATGAATATTGATTAGTTTCCCATACCATTTTTTGACAAATTCTTTTGTAAGAATTCTCATGTAACCAGCACCAACCACTAGATCAACATTGTGTTCTTCAAAAACACCGTCAACTTCATTATCAATTTCTTTTTTATCTTTATTTTTAGTATCAACAAAGAAACCAGTTATGTTATGTTTTTCTGCTCTATTCAGGCAGTATGCCTCGCAGTTATCACAAACTAATACTACAACTTCAGCATTGATCATACCTTTTTCTGATGCATCAATTATACTTTGTAAGTCAGTTCCTCCTCCACTAGCAAGAACTCCTACTCTGGTTTTTTTTGCCATAATACCAAACAATCCACTTTCAAAGTTTAATATATATTCTTAACTTAATTGTTTTCCTAGAAATATTATCATAGTAATTTATTTATAATAATATCTATATTATTTATTGAGTCTGGGGGATTAATATTTTAAATATACAAAAAACTAGAAATGTATTAAAAATAATTTTGCTGTGTTTTATGCTTTCATCAGTAACTATTATTGCAACAACTCCCCTACATGAAGCAGGACACTGGATTATGTCTGAAATTGATCCATATGTTAAACCAATTGAATTCCATGTTTTTGATGAATTTTCGTTTCAAAATAAAGAAAATATTCTTCCATCTGCCTTAGGATGTGTTGTTATAGAAGAAGAATATCCCGGTTCGTTCGAAAATAGACCCTATTGGGCAAATATTTTTCAAGAAATAATTTGTATTTTTATTCAGATAATAATATCAGTTTTTGTAATCTATAGATTTTTAAAATTTAGGGCGATACCAAATTTTTCTTAATAAAAACTTATTATATCTTCCATTTCTGCGTCTGTTTTAAAACCCATATCATCAAAATGAGTACCTGATGCCTTGTAACCTTTTTTTTCTAGATTATTAATTAAATTAACTTTTTTAGGTGGAGATTTTTTAAGACTAGACGAAATACTATCAGTTGTATAATAAAACATAGGCATATCCGCTTCTTCTTCTAAAAAATTAATTAATTTAAGTAACTTTTTTTTACTTCCAAATTTTTTACTTAAGCTAATTGATCTAATATCCTTAAACATCTTTTTAAATTGAATTTTACCAGTCCAAACTGGTCCAACATCTTTTTTTATTTCTTTAAATCCGATCTTTTCACCAGCTTTAATTGTTTTAACTTTAGAAATAGTGTCGTTTGCTTTATTTACATTATCAAAAACTTTTACATAACACCTAAAATAATGATCTGTAACATATGATATAATCGGCATAATTCCTTTCTCATGTCTAGCTGCGGCTCTTGCGATAGCACCAATCAGTATTCTCATACCAACTTCCTTCATAGAAACACCATGAAAAGATTCAGCATCATAACGTCTCCTACAAACCTTCTTATATACGCCACAAAGAGTTGCAGTATCAGTCGCACTAAAAGAAATAACACCATTATGTCTTATGCTACGAAGTGCTGAATCAAAAAAATATACGGGGGAGCCGAAAGGATCAATATCGATATAATCGAATTTATCAGAGGAAAGAAGAGCATTTAACTCAGAATTAACGGGATAAGCATTTTTTAGATTATTATTTTCAATATTTTTTTTGATTAAGTTAAAAGCATTTTTATCCCAGTCATTTAAAAAAACCTTGAAATCACCATCGATTTCATTACAAAAACGAACTCCACGGATACCAGAAGATGAAAGACCATCTAGAATTTTTAAGGGATGGTTAATTTCTTTAGTTAACCACTCTAAAAAAGCAATAGAAAAATCTCTGTTCAACTCCATAGTAGGATTATAAAAAGGAATGCCGCCTTTTTTTATGCCAGGTCCTTTTTTCTTTTCTTTATTAATATGAACAAAAATATCGGTAGAGCCTTCAGTAATTTCTTTTAAAAAATTAGATTCTTCCATATTTAGAACAGAGGAGGTAATTTTTCTTCCATTATTTTTTCGATTTTATATGGTAAAAGATTTCTATTCACAGGTGTTACTTCAAGTATTCTCATATCATCTCTTCTTCTAACGTCTTGTAAGAGCGGTGTACGTGATTTTTTATGAAGTGTAACCATAATCGGTTTGTCTGAATCAAGTGCTTCAATTACCATGTCGCAGAAGTTTTCAGATAGCATCTCCATTTTACCGATTTCATCTATTATAATTATGTTTACATTATCATCTGTAATTGCTTTTTCAATAGATGGAAGAGCTATTTTTTCAAGTGCTTCAATATCAACACCATAGTCTCCAACGCTTTCTCTGAATTCAAAATCTTTATGTGCAAAAACTTCTTTTTCACCAGTTGTCCAGTCTTTTACATAAAAACCTACTCTCTGTTTTTTCTTAAGTACTGGTTCAGTGATTATACCTGCTACTATATAACCATGATCTTCAAGAGATTTAATGATCTTTCTAAGAGTAGTAGTTTTTCCAACACCGGGCATTCCGGTTATACCAATCTTGGGGATATCATCCATAACAGCGACATGTAATGCATTTGTTGTTTAGAAACCTTTTCGTTGTTCTTTTGTAAAAATTTCTTTTAAAAAAGGGCCAATAAATGAATAAATACAGACACCTATAAGAAGAAAAATAGTTAAAAAGCTAAAAAAATATCCAAAAAAGATACTAATAAATATTAAAACTGCTGCAATGGCGTTTATATACTTTTTTGGTTTTGGAAAAGTAATGTTTGAAGCCATAGCTGCACCAATAATAATTACAACTGGTAAAATTAAAACAAACTCGATTTTAACATAAGAAAGAACTAAGATAATAATTGTACTCACAGATGCAGGAAGACCAACAAACAGTTTTTTTTCTTTCATTAAGCTAAACGAGGCAAGTCTTACAAAACCAAAGAAGACAAAGAGTAGAATTGCAAATAATAGATAGATATGCCTTGAAATATTAAATGTCACTAGATCTAGATAAGAAAAGTAAACAAAAATAGAAGGTGCAACAACAAGTGTTGTTACATCGGCCATAGCTTCTAGATATTCACCAATATTACTTTTACCAAATCTCCTTGCAACAACACCATCTAGTCCGTCAGCGAGAAGCCCTAGTAAAATAAAACTAAAAGAGAGATGTATTTTCAAATCAATGCTATCTATCAAACTTGTGAAAAGAATAATTATTGAAAAAAAACCAAAGAGAGCATTTGTTATACTTAAAAAATCAGCTAATGATAGATTTTTAAGCATTGATTTTTCCAAATTAGTCCGCCTCTTTAAAGTTAATTCTATTTATTTTTTACCAATTATTTTCTTAAAAAACTTTTCCAATGGTCCATCTCTTTTATGCAGATCAACTAAACAATATATTTCATCTAAAATTTCAGGAATTATTTTTACAACTATTAAAAGTAATACAATTAATGCAACAAGAGACCCGCCTTTGGCTATATAGTTATGTGCAATATTAAAATCAGTAATATTTTTAACAGTTAGAAATGCAACCATAGCATTTCTTAAAAGGTTTAAAAAATAAACAGGTAAAATCGTGATTAATAAACCGAGGATCCTTCTCTTCATATCAATTTTTGGTAGAGCACCAATCATTCCAACAAATATTACAAAAGATTGAATTGCAGTACAAGCAAATATAATTGTAACTGCATATTCTCCATTGTAATAAATGGGTGTACCATAAATACCAGGATCGCCCACTGTAACATTACCAATTAATAGATCTAAAACAAAAGCACTCTGTTTTGCTACTTCATAAATAAGAGATACTGCAAGGGGACTTTTTTCAATTCCAAAATAGATAATGCCTGCTATTGCTGAAGCACCAGCAATCCAGTTCAGACAACTTACAGTTTCATCTCTTTTAAGAGATAACCACTCATGATATGCAATATACATTAGAACAAATATACCAAGAATACATATCACAGCATTTACAACATCTCCACCTTCACTAAAATAAAGATGAGCGGGTTGGGCGGCCCAATAAAAAGCAAAAACTGTCCAACCAGATATCTTTAACAACTGTGAATAAATTTTATTTTTTAGAATAAAACCAGCAAATAAAAGAATTAAACCAATAAACAATGGTATTTGGATGATTGTTTGAAGATTCTCAGAGGGATAAGGATAAACAAAATAACCAATTACTAAAAATAAAACTGGTAGAACAAGAAATAGAAATGAAATATCTAAATTAACCTCAGTGTTTTTTTTCATATCTGCTGTTTTTTCCATATAAAAAAATGTTTAATAGGATTATGATAATCCTATCATAGTTCCTATTGTTTGAAGTCCGAATTGTCTGTCCCACATAATAAGAATTAGTCCTACTAATGCCATTAGAGTAAACCATACCCAGTAAGTATATACTATCTGGTCGATTTTTAATCTAGCGATTGCAACTCTAATAAGTGTTACAGAGAATAGTATTACTAGAAATACTTTCAACAAGTAAAATACTATGTCAATACCCATTGCTAGAAATCCATCTATACCAAGTATAGGTGATAAATTCCATGGGAAAAACAATGCTATTACTAGTGTTGCCATAACAATAGTTTTTACACCATCTGCCATATAGAACATACCTAGGTTTCTACCACTGTATTCAGTAAATAGACCACCTGCGATTTCAGTTTCAGCTTCAGGTGAATCAAATGGAATCTTTGATAGTTCAGCTGGAGTTACTAGCATTAATACAAATAGAAGTATCGCCGCTCCAGCAAAACCTAAAACTCCAACAGAAAGCCAGATAGGATTTGCTGTTATAGTTGAAATACTAAAGACATGTGGTAGACTTTCTCCAACAGTAGGGCTTCCTAAAAGCCATGCAAATGTAATAATAATTATTGCTAATGGAAACTCATAAGCAATCATTGTAGCCATCTCTCTTTGTGCACCAACTGTTGAATATGGACTACCACTTGCAAAACCACCTATTACCATTGCTAAAGATGGAATGATAAGTAAGTATAGGACTAGAATCAAATCTCCATATGGGCTATTTCCAACTAAACCACCAGCAAGTGGATCAAATCCTCCTACTGGTAAATATAATAGAAGTGCAATAGATGCAATTAATCCTACAACTGGTGCAAGGTTAAAAATCCAAGCAATTGCGTTTTCAGGAACTATGTTTTCTTTAGTAAATAGCTTTCTAATATCTCTAAAAGGCTGAACTATTGGTGGACCGATTCGTCCTTGCATATGAGCTGAGATCTTTCTATCTATACCTTTATACAAAAGTCCGAAGAATATTCCAAAACCTGCTAGAACTATTGTTCCAAAAATAATTGAAATCAATGGTAATAATATATCTTGAAAATTCATTTTAGATCACCCCGAAGATTAAGAATAAAACGCCCATGATTATTACAAACCAAAGTATGTAATCATTAACACATCCGTTATGCATTTTTTCTAAAACATTATAGAACCATTTAAGCGACTCAGTAAAACCCCAGTATACATTGTTTCCCTTAACATGCATTTGTTCTATTGGATATTCTTTGTTACCTGATAAAAAGGCCTGGGTTTGATCTGTACCTTTTTTATAGTTTTTATTTCCAAAACCTCTAATAATATAGATTATTAAAAATGCAATTACAAGTATCGTTAATAGTATAAGTGGATTCCAGAAACCATTACCTGTATCAAGAGTTTTTACAAAATCATTTATAAATCCTAGCATTTTAGGCACCTCCAAGTATTGCACTAATATATCCATCAGGATTAGTCAGAGCATTAACCGCGGGTTCCACGATATTATTTATAACAAGATCCGGAAACAAACCAAAGAGTATTATCAAAAATGCAACTATCCCCATTGAAACTAGCATCGTTTTTGGAACCTCGTTTACTTTTTCTAGCATTGGAAGTTTTGGACCTAAAAATACTGCATAGAATACTTTTACAAACACTGCAAGAAGCATAATACTTGCTAAAATTGCAACAATTGCAATAATTGGGTTTATCTGATAAGTTGATTGATATATAATTAGTTTTGATGCAAAACCATTAAGTGGCGGCAATCCAGATGCAGCAAATAGACCTATTAAGAAAAAGACTGTAGTATACTTCATTTTACGTGAAAGACCACCTAATTTATTGATTGATGTTTCTTTTGTTGCATAGTACACTGCTCCAGCAACTAAAAATAACAAGCCAATGTCAAGTGCATCATTAAAAATGTGAAATACTCCACCAGTAAGAGCCCATCTTCCAGACTCAGATAGTGCCATAGTTGCTCCACCATCGTTACTAAAAAATGTAGTAATAGCAGTTCCAACAGCAATAAGCATGTAGCCTATTTCAGCAACTGCTGCATAAGCAATCATGCGTTTGAAATCATTTGATCTAAGAGCCATAAAAACGCCAATGAGAATTGTAACAATTGCAAGTATTATCATAAACACTCCGATCAATAGACTTGGAGTAATTTCTACAGCACCAACCGTTTTTAAAACATTCAACATCTGTTTTCCATAGATAGTAAAGGTAACTCTGAAAATAGCATATAAACTAGCAAGAGTTGTTCCAACAATTACAACGGTTGCTGATGATGGAGCACCACTATATGCATCAGAAAGCCACATATGCATAGGAGCAATAGCAGCTTTTAGAGCTAGTGCTGATATAAGCAGAGCAAAAGCTATTTTATCAAGAAGACCAAGACTTATGTTATTAGCAATAACCGCCATGTTTAATGCATTATATTGCCCATAAAATAGAGCTACAGCAAATAAAACCATAAGCGCTCCGATACTACTTATTACAATATATTTGAATGCAGCTTGTATCGAGTTTTTCTTATGATTCCAAAATGCAATTAAAGCTGCTGATGCAATAGATGTTATTTCTAAAAAGACAAAGAAGTTAAACAAGTCTCCAGTTAGAACCATACCAAGCATTCCAACTGTCATAAGAAGAATCAAAGTGTAATACTTATCTAGACCAGTTTCTTCTTTCATAAACTTTAGTGAATAAACTACTGCAACAATCGGAAGGATTACTGCAATTAGTGCCATAAAAGCACTAAACCCGTCAACTTCAAAAAAGATTCTCACAACTGGACTTGTATTAGGATTTGTTGCACCAAAACAATATGTTCTAATTTTTTCATTTACTAAAACATCATTTGCAAGTATAAATCCAAAAAATCCTGTAAGAAGGGTAATAAATACAACAAAACCATCTCTAATTTTAGAGTTAATCATACTAACTAACGGTGTTAAAAAAGCACCTAAAAGTGGAACCGCTATAATTAAGGCGGGGGAATGATTTAAAAGGTAATCAAAAACTTCATTCATTCTTCATCACCTCTTATTTTTCTAGCGTCAAGTGTTCCAAACTGTTTATAGATGTGAATTACAAAAGAAACCATTAGAGCTAAAACTGCTACACCAATGACAATACTAGTAAGAGTTAATGCTTGCGGGACTGGAAGACTCATTATTCTAGTTGGAGCACTAGTATAGATTGGTGCTACACTGTCCTGCCTGTAACTAAGTGTTATCAAAAATAGGTTTACACCACTTTGAATAAGAGTAATACCAATTACAATTTTTATTAAGTTACGTTTAAAGACAACTGCATATAATCCTACTAAAATAAGTCCAACTACTGCAATGTATGGAATATAGAAAGCATTTCCAATCATTTTTTATCTTCCCCCATTTTAGTAGTTGCATAAGCCATAACTAGAACTATTGCAAATAGACCTGCAATAACCTTCAATCCAACTGCAAGGTTCATAACAGGTAGGGTTCCAGCTGAGTTTAAAATGCCAACAGTTGAACCTTTATCGGGAACTACATTAAAAAATAGGTTACTATCAAATAGGAAATTATTGAAAAAAACACCCGCTGCAAGCAGACCGATAATCGCTGTTCCGATAAATACAATAGCTCCAGTGCTCTCTAGCCCTGACAGATGTTTTTCTTTAACCTTTTTCATAGTCCAAACTGAACCATATGCAACTAGTATCATAGCTGCACCAGATGCAACTATTGCACCACCCTGAAAACCACCGCCGGGTGTTAAGTGACCATGTGCTATTACATAAAGACCGTATATTGTTACAAAAGGAAAGGCAATACCTGCAACAGTTTTAACAATTTTACTCATTCCTCCGCTCATTTATGAAACCTCCTAAAAGCAAGAACTATACCTGCAACAGCAGTAAATAGAACTGTTGCTTCACCTAGTGTATCAAAACCTCTGTAGTCAAATACAACAGCTGTTACACCATTATTTGCACCGGTTTCTTCTTGAGTGTTATCAATAATATGCTGATCCATCTCTGGATTTTCAGGTTCACCAAATGGATGATTACTCATTGCAGCAAATACTAGAAAAACGCCTATTACTGCAAAAAATATTACAGCAACCAAGTTTCTTTTATCCATATCAGTTTTCCTCCTCTATTCTTTTTGTGTTTTTAATTCCAAGAACTAATATTATTGTCGTAAGACACGCTCCAACACCTGCTTCAGCAATAGCGACATCAGGTGCTTGCAAGATATAAAACTCAAGTGATAAAAGCAGGCTCATAGCAGCAACTGCAATTGCAGCAGCAATAAGGTCTTTAAGCCAGACTGCAAAAACTGATGAGATCAAAATCAATACAGGTAGGGCTATATGAATAATTGTTGTAAGAGTTTCAACTACCATTTTATTTTTCCTCCTTTTTTGTTTTAGGTTTTTTAGTTGTTTTCTCTTTCTTAGGTGTTTTTTCTAGTTGATCAACTACTGCATGAGCAGGTTTAACTCCACTTCTATGTGCCGCACGAGCTAAGGCGTGTGCACCAGTAGGATTTGTAAGAAGTATTGCAACTAGAGCAATACCTGTGTGAAAAGCAAGTGATCCACCGTCAGCAACTGAATCAAAGAACCACATTTTAAGGCCAAGAAGTATCACTGACCCAAGTATAAAAATCGAACCAAAAGTTGTACATTTTGTGCCGGCATGAAGCCTGGTATATACATCAGGAAAGCGAAGTAGGCCGATACCTGCAATTATATTAAAAAATACTCCAATAGCAAGTAATATGTAAATAATTATTTCAAAAATCATCTAAAAGTCACCTCCCTCTAGATATTTTGCAATAAACAGAGTTGAAATAAACGAAAGAAGAGCATAAACAATTGCTACATCAATATAAATCACTGATCTAGATATAACCCCAAAAATTACCATTGAAACAATCACAAGAGTGTTAATTGTATCAAGTCCAACTATTCTATCTGGAGCGGTAGGCCCTTTTACAACTCTTATAATTGCTAAGATTACAGGTATAAATAAAAATGCTAAAATGCCAAGATAAGTAAGAACCATTTGATCTGTTACTTCAATCATTCTGAAACCCTCCTAATCCATTCTGGAAAACTAGCACAAATATATTTACAATCAACAGGTGTCTTTTTTAAAGCCTCATCTTTAACATTAATCCAGTGAATGTACAAGTTATTGTCCTTTTCATCAATATCAACAGTTAATGTACCTGGAGTTAGTGTTATAGAATTAGCAAGCATAGCTATTCCTAAATCTGTTTTTAACTTAGGATCAATTTTAACTATACCTGGTTTGATTTTACCAGTAATCACTCTTACTGCAACATCAATGTTGGCTTTAGCTAGAGCAATAAAGAACGGTCCAATTAAGTATCCAAGAAATGTAAACCAACGAACAGGATTTGCCATTCTAAAGTCTTTTTTAACAAAAATTTTTCTTCCAACAATACCTACAATAACCGATAAAATAATTCCGAAGATTAGTTCTTCAATACTCCATAGAAAAACATTCATCATAGATCCATCATTAGCTGAACCTAGGGTCAATAATAGGTATGTAATGAAACACACGATAGTTGTTAATATAAATGCCAGCATATGCATTTTCCTCCCTAATTTCAATAATCTTTGGTCCAACTGTAATTCTAATGCTTTTTAATATTTTATGGTTTATTTAGTTAATTATTTGATTAATAGAAAAATACCTCAAACGTAATAAGAGAAAATTGTATTTCAAAGTTTGAAATTGGGAGTTGCAAATGAATGTAAAGTTAATCGGCCATTCACCGGATCCAGAAAAAATACCTGCAATGGCCGCAAAACTAACGCATAGTAAAACAAAACCAGAAAATCTAGATAAATCATCAGATAAAGAACTAAATGAAATACTCAAATATGTTTTAAATGCAGGTCACACTAGTGTAATAGAACACACTAGTTTTACTTTTGCAATAAGTGATGTTAGTAGAGTTTTAACACATCAACTAGTAAGACATAGAATAGCAAGTTATGCACAGCAAAGCCAGAGATATGTAGATCTTAAAGAGCCAAACTATGTAACTCCACCTAAAATTTCCAAAGACAAAGAAATGAAAAAAGCATATGAAAAAATAATGGAAAATATATGGAGAGAATATAACAAACTCCTTGATTTAGGAGTTCCCGCTGAAGATAGCAGATTTGTAATTCCTAATGCAGCATGCACTAATATAATAGTCACAATGAATGCACGAAGTCTAATGAATTTTTTTGAACTTCGAACTTGCATGCATGCACAATGGGAGATAAGAAAACTAGCAAATAAGATGCTAAAAGAAGTAAAAAAAGTAGCACCAGTTATTTTTAAAGATGCAGGGCCTACATGTAAAACAAAAGGGTATTGCCCGGAAAACAAAAAAGACTGTCCACTTTATCCAAAGTGATAATTTATGAAAAGACCATATGTTTTTATTAACTGTGCAATAAGCATAGATGGAAAAATTGCATCACAAACCGGTAAACAGATCCGCATTTCTTGTGATGAGGATATAAAAAGAATGTATGAACTTAGAAACGAGTCTGATGCAGTTTTGGTTGGTATAAACACAGTTTTATCTGATGATCCAAAACTTACAGTTAAAGAAAAATATGTTAAAAACCCAAAACAACCAATAAGAATAGTACTTGACACTTATTGTAAAACACCAATTGATGCTTTGATTGCAAATAATAAAGCAAAGACCTTTGTTATAACAGGTGAAAAATGTAAAAAGAGTTATCTAGATAATGTTGAAATAGTTAAGTGTAAAACAAAGAACAATCATATTGATTTAGAATACTTTTTAGAAAAAATGTATGAAAAAGGAATTAGAAAAATTATGGTTGAAGGTGGAAGTCATGTTATTACTAGTTTTATCAAAGAAAAACTAGTTGATAATATCTATGTTTATGTTGGATCTATTCTAATAGGTGGAAAAAATACACCTTCACTTATTTTAGATTTAGATTCAACTATCGATTTAGGACTAATTGATAGTAAAAAGATTGGATCCGGAATTTTATTACACTATAAGATTTGATAAAAATGAAATTTTTATGCGATCAAATGCTTGGAACACTTGCCAAGTGGCTTAGAATATATGGTTTTGATACATATTATGCTAAAAGACATATGGAAGACAAAGAGTTAATTGATATAGCAAAAAAAGAAAACCGTGTTTTAGTAACTCGTGACAAAGAACTAGTATATAACGCAAAAAGAGAACAAGTAAAAACAATTAAAATTCAAACTAAAGATTTGGATGAACAAATTGAAATTGTTTTAAAAAATGTTAAACTTAAAAAAGATAAAGTTTTAACAAGATGTACAATCTGTAACAGTGTTTTAGAAAAAATACCTAAAAAAGAAGTTAGTAAAAAAGTCCCAGAAAAAGTATTTGAAAACCATGATGAATTTTTATATTGTAATGATTGTGATAAGATATACTGGAAAGGAACCCATTATGAAAAAATGATTGATAAAATTGAAAAATTAAATTCCTAAATAAAGAACAAAAATTTGTTTTTATAGCATTCTAACCATTTGTGCATGGGGAATATCTTTAATTTTTAAAACACAATTTGGATCAACTAACCCGAGATCTATTGCACATTTCACCGTTTTTTCTCCAACTAAATTTGCAATAGTTGCTTCTTCTAAAAATTTCTTTAAAACATCTGATGAAACTCTTTCACCATCATAAAACGATTTACTTACATCAATTTGAAGTTTTCCCTCTTCAAATTTTTTACCTATAAGTTCTTCATCGCATGCGCCTATTAATAGATCGCTTCCTTGTTTGTATTTTTTAACACTAATCATGAGGTCATTTACTCACTTTTTCTCTACTATAATTAAGTATTAGTTTCTAATATTTTATATTCTTTTCCTACAAATGATTTTTTTAGGCTTTTTTTTATAAAATATCATAATGTATCTAAAGAGAGTACGCTATTAAGCAAAAATAACAGATTTTATAGAAAAATATTTATATAAGTATCCTTGAAAAATTTTATAAAACATTTTTTTGTTCGACCGCAATAATAAAAACACATTAATTCATACACTTTATACTAAAATTAGTTTTTCATGGGATAATAGGATGGAGAAGATAATCAAATCATTTTCAGAACATGGTACATTTGTTCAACCAGATACATTAAATTATATTCTATCCCAGAAAAATCCTCATGATTTTTCATCTTTTATTGAAAAAAATTTAAAAGAATATCCATTGGTTTTAACAATAGATCACATAAAAGAAATAGAACAAATAACAACAAAAGAAAAAATTGAGGTTAAAACAAAAGAAGAAGAAATCCAAACAAAGATGCTCTCTCAAATATATAACCAAGACTTGAAACCTAAAGGAGAAATAGAAGAACCTGATGATTTTGAAACAGAAGTATATGCAGAAAAAGAAGATACTTCTAAAACAAAAGAAGAAAAAACAAAAAGAGTTGAAATCAAAAAAGTAAAATCCTGGAAACCAAAAGCAAGAGAATATGATTCAGAGATAAAAATGATCAAAGATGTTACAGGAAATAGTTGCTGTGAGGGGACAACTACTGATTTTAATAAACTTTTTACAAATAGATTTGAATCAGTAAAAAAAATACTTAGAAAACAGAGAAGAGAACTAGCAAATGCAATACCTCTATCACGGGTTAAAAAATCAGGTCTGAAAGAAATACAAATAATAGGTATTGTAAAAGAAGTAAGAAACACAAAAAATGGCCATAGATTAATAATTTTAGAGGATGATACAGATGAAGCAGTATGTATTGCTTTAAAACAAAATAGAGAAATTCATTCAATCGCCCAAGAAGTAATACTTGATGAAATAATCGGGATTACTGCAAATATTAGTAAAAATGGTGATCTTTTAGTTGTAGAAAACATAGTATATCCGGATATAAGCATACAAAACCAGCGCCATACATCAGAAGTACCAGTTTTTGCAGCGTTTTGCTCAGATATACATATAGGAAGCAAACAGTTTATGGGGGATCAATGGAACTCATTTTTAAGATGGATCAATGGTCAGATGGGAAATAGCAGACAAAGGGATGTTGCTAGTAAAATCAAATACTTAGTAATACCAGGTGATGTTGTAGATGGAATAGGTATCTATCCAAACCAGGAAACTGAATTATCGATAGTTGATGTATATAGACAATACGAAGAGTTAGCAAAAGAGCTTAGAAACATACCAGATCATATATCAATAATAATGCAGCCTGGAAACCATGATGCAGTAAGGCCTGCTGAGCCTCAACCAACTTTTGAAAAAGAAATACAGGATTTATTTTCTGGAATGGACATAACTTTTTTGGGAAATCCCTCTTATTTTTCACTGCATGGTGTTGAAATTTTATCATATCACGGTCAAAGCCTACTTGATTTTGCAACTAATATTCAGCATTTAAAATATAATGATCCAGCTGAAACTATGAAAGTAATGCTAAAAAAACATCACTTAGCTCCGACATATGGCGGATATACACCTCTTGCACCTGAACATGAAGATTACATGCTAATAGATAGAATACCAGACATCTTTGTTACAGGACATGTACATCTTGCTCAAATTAGTGACTACCGCGGCGTAACACTATTAAATGCATCAAGCTGGCAAGCACAAACTAACTATCAAAAGATGCTAAACTTTATTCCAGACCCGGCAAAACTACCGATAGTTGATCTGAAGACAAATAATGTTACAATGATGGATTTTAATAAATAAATATAAAAAAATACAAAACTTTTAAACACAATATTTGCATTATAGAATTTTACTAGTTTTAAAGGATCTGTAGAGTATGGGCGGGGATCAAGCAAAAGATATTGCGATGAGTAAAGAAATGCAGAAATATTTTTCCGATCTGCAAAAAGAAATAGATACTGCATATAACATTGCAAAAAAAGCAAGGAAAAAAGGACTTGACCCAGAAAAAAAAGTTGAAATTCCACAAGCAAAGGATCTTGCACAAAGAGTAGAAGAACTAGTTGGACCAAAAGATATCGCACCAAAAATAAGAACTGTAACAAAAAAAATACAAAACAGAGAACTAGTAAGTCTTGAAATAGCAAAGACTATTGCAAAAGACAAAGAAAAATATAATTTTAAATCAAATGAAGAAGCTCTTGACCAAGCTGTAAGAACAGGTCTAGCAATTTTAACAGAAGGTGTGCTAGTTGCACCACTAGAAGGAATAGCTGATGTAAAAATTGGAAAAAACAATGATGGCTCAAGTTATGTCGACTTATATTTCTCAGGGCCAATACGTTCAGCAGGTGGCACAGGCCAAGCTATGAGCGTCCTTATAGCTGATGTAGTAAGAAGGCAGATGAACATAAATGAATACAAACCAACAAAAGGTGAAATTGAACGATACAAAGAAGAAATACCGCTATATAAAAGAGCACAACACTTACAGTACACACCAACTGTTGATGAAATAGACAAAATTGTATCAAACTGCCCCGTGTGTGTAAACGGCGAAGGAACTGAAAAAGAAGAAGTAACAGGATACCGTGACTTACCAAGAATTGAAACAAATCGCCTTCGTGGCGGAGCATGCCTAGTTATAGCTGAAGGAATGTGTCTTAAAGCACCAAAGATACTAAAACACGTAAAAAAACTCAAACTCAAAGGATGGGAGTTTTTAGATATATTTGTAAACAAAGGAAAAAAAGACGAAGAAGATGAACAAAATAAAAACAAAATCCCAGAGATAAAACCAAAGACAAAGTACATCGGAGAAGTAATAGCAGGTAGACCAGTTTTTTCTCATCCAAGTAGAAAAGGCGGGCTAAGACTAAGATATGGCAGAGCAAGAACGGCGGGCCTTGCATCAACCGCGATAAATCCACTAACAATGTATATTGTTGATGAATTTATAGCAATAGGAACACAATTAAAAACAGAAAGACCAGGTAAAGCAACGATTGGGACGCCTTGTACAACAATAGAAGGCCCAACAGTACTACTACAAAACGGGGATTTTATAAAAATAAAACATGCAAAAGAAATAGATAAAGCAAAAATAAAAAAGATAATCGATCTAGGAGAAATATTAGTTCCATATGGTGAATTTTTAGAAAATAATTCACTTCTTCCAGATGCAAGCTACTCATATGAATGGTGGATACAAGAACTACAAGAAAAACTAAAAACCCTGCCAGAAAAAAACACAACAGAAAACATAAAAAAAGCAGATAAAAAAACAAAAGAAATAATAAAAAAAGAATATAAAAAAGAAATAAACTTAGAAGAACCAGAGTTTAAAGATGCAATAAACCTATCAAAAGAATATAAGATACCACTTCATCCAAAATATAATCTTTTCTGGCATGATTTAAAGGTTGAAGATATAAAAAAACTTAGAGAATATATAATTACAGATGGTGAAATAAAAGACAAAAAACTCTTTCTTAAAAACAATTCAGAAATAAAAAATATACTAATAGAATTAGGGGCAATACATAAACAAAAAGAACAAAAACTTATTTTTAAAGAATACAAAGACTCACTAATATACACTTTAGGATTAAAAAATAAAGAAGGAAAAATAGTTGAAAAAAATAAACTACCAAAAGATGAAAAAGATCCATTAAAACTTGTATCAAAACTATCAAAGATAAAGATAAGAGCACATGGTCCAATAAGAATAGGCACACGTATGGGAAGGCCTGAAAAAGCAGCAGAAAGAAAAATGCGCCCGCCTCCGCATGTACTTTATCCTGTTGGTAACTATGGAAGCAACCAAAGACTTCTAGGAAAAGCAGCTCAAAAATCAAAGATAGAAATAGAGGCAGGAACAAGAGTTTGTCCAAAATGTAAAAAAAAGACATACAAACTATCATGTGAATGTGGAACTCATACTGAAATTGATAATGATAGAATAGAGATACATGACATAAA
Organism: uncultured Thermoplasmatales archaeon; assembly: GCA_964518165.1. Lineage (GTDB taxonomy): Archaea > Thermoplasmatota > E2 > DHVEG-1 > DHVEG-1 > CAYZTD01. The sequence continues at coordinate 47,516 of CAZFFN010000040.1, read as the reverse complement.
TTTAGATAATGACCTAAAAATTGCAAAAAACAACATAAAAGAAAGAAGACTCCCTGAAACAATAAAAGGTGTAATGGGAACAATATCAAAAAATAAAACTCCAGAACCCTTGGAAAAAGGAATACTTAGAGCAAAACATGGTGTATACGTCTTTAAAGATGGAACAGTAAGATTTGATATGACAGATGCACCCATCACCCATTTCAAGCCAGAAGAGATTGGAGTTTCAGTTGAAAGATTAAAAGAATTAGGTTACACAAAAGATTATTTAGGAAATAAACTGGAAAAATCTGATCAAATCTGTGAACTAAAAGTTCAGGATGTAGTTATTTCAAAATCCTGTGCAGAGTATTTCTTAAAAGTTGCAAAATTTATAGATGATCTTTTAGTTAAATTCTACGGACTTGAAAGGTTTTATAATATAAAAAAACTTGAAAATCTTACTGGACATTTGACAATTGGTCTTGCACCACACACGTCAGGGGGGTCATTATCAAGGATTATAGGTTTTACAAATGCTCAGGTTTGTTATGCTCATCCTTATTATCATGCAGCGAAAAGGAGAAACTGCCTGGCTTTTGATACAAATCTACTAATTTCAAACTTTGATAAACCTGTTATTTCATCTATCCAAGGAATTTATGATAATGCAAAATCAGAAGAAACAATTGTTGATGATTTTCAAACAAAGATGAAAAAAATATCAGGATTAAAAACATATTCGTTTAATCCCAAAAATGGATTAACTGAAACTAAGAAAATAAAGTCTATAATAAAGGCAAAATCTCCAAATCATCTCCTAAAAATAAGACTATCCACTGGTAGAGAATTTGTAGGTTCCCCTTATCACAGAACATTAGTTTTGTCAAAAGGAAAATTTGAAAGGAAAAAATTGATAGAATTAGAAAAAGATGATAAATTTCTCTTATCTAATAAACTAGATTTTCCTGAAAATGATATCAAAGAAATTGATTTACTTAAAGAATTCATAAAATATGACTCAAAAAATGTTGTTATACGTGGAATAAAAGACTTTTCAAATGAATGTATTCTTGAATTAGGTGGATTAAAAAAAGCATCTAGAAAGCTTAAAATAAATAAAAAAACTTTGTCAAATTATATCTATAGAGATAGCATACCTGTTGATGTTTTGAATAGACTTTTAAACATTTCTAAGAAAAATTTTAATGAAATACCAAAATATTGTTTTCTAGGGGTAAAAAGAGATCATACGTTAATTCCAAGAACAATAAAAGTCAATGAAAAATTTATGAGATTAATCGGTTACTATATTTCGGAGGGGCACTCAAGATTTTCAAGAAATAGTTGTTATCAAGTTGGTTTTGCATGTTCTGAAAAAGAGATCAGAGATGATATAATAAATTGTATTAGAGATATTTTTAAAATCACTCCCTATGAATCTAAATCGGGCGTATTTATTTGTAATCATGTTATACATATTTTTTTCACAAAAATATTAAAAACAGGTGAAAATGCTAAAAATAAACGAATTCCAAAGTTAATTTCAACAGTTCCAAAACAAAAAATGAAGGAGTTACTAAAAGCGTATTTTGCTGGTGATGGATCAGTAGAAAAAAATAGATTGCATGTTACTTGCTCCTCTGTTAATAAAAATTTACTAACAGATATTGGAATGCAGTTACTTAGATTTGGAATATTTTACAGGCTAAAAGAAGAAACAAGAAGACCTGGTGGATTAGCAAAGAAATTTTATGATAAAAACGATAAAAATCCAATTTTTACACAATTTTATATCTCAATTCGTTCAAGTTATGCAAGAAAATTCGCTAAAAAGATTGGATTTTCTTTAAAAAGAAAACAAAAAAGATTAGAATCATCTATTCCAAAAGAAAGAAAGCCCCGTTTAGAAAAATACGGTGAGTTCATTGTAGATGGTATAAAAGAAATTAAACCAATTATTTCTAAATCAAAATATGTTTATGACATCGAAGTAGAAGATTTACATAATTTTCCAATAAATAACTTTATTATTTCAAATAATTGTGATGCTGATGAAGATGGTCTCATGCTATTAATGGATGCTCTTCTCAATTTTTCCCATGCATATATCCCTGATAAACGTGGGGGTCAAATGGATTTACCTTTAATTCTTACTACTAGATTAGATCCATCTGAAGTAGATAAAGAAGCTCATAATGTTGATACTCTTGCTCGTTATCCTCTTGATTTTTATAAATCTACGCTCAAGCATGTTCATTCTAAAGAATTAGAGTCGATTATGGATACTGTTTCTTCTCGAATTGGTTCTAAATTTCAGTATGAAGATTTTTGTTTCACCCATGATACTGTTGATATCTCAGCTGGGCCTAAGATGTCTAACTATAAAACATTGAAAACTATGATGGATAAGATGAACTCTCAGCTTGATCTTGGAGCAAAAATTCGTGCTGTTGATGTTGCTGATGTTGCATATAAAGTAATTGAGAGGCATTTCTTACCTGATATCCTAGGTAACTTGCGGGCCTTTAGTAAACAATCGGTACGCTGTCCATCTTGTAATATAACCTATCGTCGTCCACCTTTGAAAGGGGTTTGTACGAAATGCGGCGGTAAACTTACTCTTACTGTTCATGAAAAATCTGTTAAAAAATATCTAGAAATATCTAAAGAGATTGCACAGAGATATAACATTCCTAATTATGCCAGACAAAGAATTACTCTTGTTGAAAAATCTATTGATTCTCTTTTTATGAGTGATAAGATCAGATCAACTAAGCTTGATGAGTTTTTTTAATCATAACCTTCATATATCTTAATTTTATATTATAATTGATTTGGAATATTTGAGGGGAATATAAATATGGTTGAAGATATGTTTCGTAAGACTAGTAAAAAGACTTGGTATAAATGGTCTTTTTATTTGAATGTTGTATTAGTTTTTGTAGTGGCGATTTTCTTATATTTTGTTGTGTATGATTCGTATAATGCAGGTATTGCAGATATTACTGGTTCTTCACAAGGTATAAGTTTTTCCTCTTGGATGTTTGCTTTTGCTCGTGATGTAGCAATACTTGGCGTTGCTCTAGCAATCATTTTTGTACAGTTAATTAGAAATATATCTACTATCATTCGTAGGTCTCTATAAAACATACGTTTGGCGAAAGGTATAGAATAGACCGGGGAGGTAGACGTTCCCTGTTAATCTGAAATCGTCTTTATGCAGAGGTCGAAACCGATAGGCGGTGTTATGTCCGTCTTTTGATCCGTTTGTTGACGATGATACCTTGTCCTTTGGGATCGGAGGTGCAGGACCTATATAACTGGAGGGTTATGTAGCCTGCTTGGCTATGGAAATCGGGTTAGGCACGGAAGTGAGCAGCCTTACCATAGACTGCCGATGCTCGAAGGGTTAACGAGGTTGATGGATACAGATGGGCAGTCAATTGATGAGGCATGCACCCACTTGAGGGTCTTTTATACCCGCTAAAAAACTTTAAATTACCTCCTGAAAATCTTTATAAGTAGAAGTTTGTTATCATTTTTTTACAAATTATTTGGGGAGTCTGTTATGGTTAAACTGCTTAAGGATAAAAATTTAGTTGCAAAGTTTCAGAAATTCTTTGAAGATTACTGTAAACCCGATATTGAAACAGTAGCTCTTGATTATCCTGAAAAACGCAGTCTTTTTGTTGATTATTGGACAATTGACAAAGCAGATCCTGAACTAGCTGAACTACTTTTAAACCAGCCTTATAAAGCATTTTTTAACGCTGAAGAAGCACTTAAAAATATTGATGTAGCTTCAGAAAATAAACTTAGACTTAATTTTAGAGTTAATAATATACCTGATACAAATAAAATTATTATTAGAAATATTCGTGCTAATCATTTGGGCCGAATGATGAGTGTCGAGGGTCTAGTTAAAAAAAGAACTGAAGTAAGACCCAAGCTTCAGGTTGCAGCATTTCAATGTCAGAAATGCGGTGCTATTGTTAGAATTGAGCAGGATGAAGATATTTTAAAAGAACCATCCGAGTGTTTTGAAGAACAAGGCGGCTGTGGGCGGGTTTCATCTTTTAAACTTCTTGCTAATCTTTCAAAATTTATTGATTCGCAGAAAATTGAGATTCAGGAAAACCCAGAAGGCCTTCGCGGTGGTGCTCAACCAGAACGTATTAGTGTTTATTTAGAAGATGACTTAGTAGGTGAGATTGCGCCTGGTGATAGGGTTATTGCTAATGGAATTCTTCATTCTATGCTTCGTAGACGTGGAACATATAAGCTTACTGCTTTTGCAAAAACCATGGATGCGATTAGTATGGAGACTCAGGATTATGCTTTTGAAGAAGTAGAGATCAATAATGAAGATGAAGAAGAAATTATTAAAGTTAGTAAGGATCCTAAAATATATGATAAGATACGTGCTAGTATTGCACCTACAATTTATGGGATGGATATTGAAAAAGATGCATTAATCTTGCAGCTTTTTGGTGGAACACCAAAGGAGATGCCTGATGGAACACGTATCAGAGGAGATATCCATGCTCTTTTTGTAGGGGATCCTGGTACTGCTAAGTCTCAGCTGCTTACATATATGTCAAAACTTTCCCCTCGTAGTGTTTATGCTTCTGGAAAAGCATCGTCTGCTGCTGGTCTTACTGCTGCAGCAGTACGTGATGAATTTGGGGAAGGTCAGTGGACTCTTGAAGCAGGAGCTCTTGTTTTAGCTGATATGGGGATAGCTTGTATTGATGAAATTGATAAGATGAGTGATCAGGATAGAAGTAGTCTTCATCAAGCTATGGAGCAGCAGGAGATTTCTGTAGCTAAAGCTGGAATAAATGCTACACTTAAATCTCGTTGTGCAATTCTTGCTGCTGCAAATCCAAAGCTTGGAAGATTTGATGAATTTATTCCTATGCATGAACAGATTAACATGCCGCCTGCTCTTATTTCTCGTTTTGATTTAATTTTTTCAATTCTTGACAGGCCTAACCGTGGTAGGGATACTGATCTTGCTTCTCATATCCTTAATACTCATAAAGCAGGTCAGGTAACTGAGAATATTAAGAGATCTAAAAATACTAAATTTTCAAATAAAGAAAAAGAAGAACTAATTAAAATTATTGAACCCGTTTTTATACCTGATTTTTTACGTAAATATGTAGCATATGCTAAAAGAAATATTTTTCCAGTTATGACTGATGAAGCACTGGAACTAATAAAAGGTTATTATGTTAATTTTAGAAACTCATCTGAGGATGCTGTAACTTTTACTCCTCGTCAGCTTGAAGCATTTGTTAGACTTGCTGAAGCTAGTGCAAAGATTAGACTTAGCGAAGTAGTTGGTGTTGAAGATGCTAAAAGATCAATTTATGTAATTGAACAATACTTACGAAGGGTTGGTATGGATAAAGAAACAGGTAAAATTGATATTGATATAATAGCTACTGGTATAAGTCATTCTCAGCATGATCGTATGCGTAATATCATGGATATCGTTTCGCGTTTAAGTTCTGAATCAAAAGATGGTAATGCGGCTAGAACTGATATAGTTCGTGAAGGTGAAATTGTTGGTCTTGAATCTGGTAAAGTGGAAGAAGCTCTTGATAGACTCAAACGTAATGGTCAAATTTATGAACCAGTTCATGGAAAATATAAGATTACTGAGTATTAAGAAATTATAGTTTAGGTGAATTTAGTTTACCTACTGCTTTTTTAATATTATTTTCTGATTTTTTTCCTATTTCATCAATTATATGATCTGTAAACTTTGTTCTTATATCGTTCCAGTTAAGAGTTGTCACACCAAAATTGTTTCTCTTGTTCTGCCTATCTGGTTTGTATATTCTCGGCATCATCTGTCTAGTATCTGCATTATCCATATGCATTACATAGTTTTTCTTAAGAGTCTTTTTTTCTAGGACAAAAATCTCAAATTTTCTGTTGAAATATTTAAAATTTGAGTCTCTATCATAGTATCTGTATTCTAGAAGATAGTTTTTATTTATTGGAATTGTTCCTTTATCCATTGTGCACCCTCATTTTTTGTAATAAATAATCTCGGATATAATATTTTTTAATTTTTGGAATAAAATAAAAAAAAGATTTTTGGAATAGTTTTTTTTATTCCAAATAGTAACTTGGTGGGTTTGGTTCAGGTTTTAAGCCTTTTCTTTCTCTTATTTGGGCGATAACATCTTTTTGTAGGTTTTTAGGCATTGGCTCAAACCCTAAGTTTTCAGTGTTCCAAAGAACTCTTCCGCCAGTAGCACTGCGAATTGATGATGCAAAACCAAACATCTCAGAAACTGGTGCTTTTGAATCAATGTTTATACTATCTTTTTCTGTAACCATATCCTTTACTTCAGCTCTTCTCTGGTTAAGCTCTCTACTTGCATCGCCCATTAGTTCCTGTGGGGTACTAATGAATACTTTCTGCATTGGTTCAAGTAGAATTGGTTCAGAAATCATAATTGCGCCATATATAGCGTTTCGGGCAGCTGGAATTACTTGTGCAGGGCCTCTGTGAATTGCATCTTCGTGAAGTTTTGCATCAACTAATTTAACAAAAATACCTTGACATGGTTCATCAGCAATTGGACCACTTTTCATGACTTCTTCGAATGCTTCTTTAATTAGTTCTCTAGTTTCATGCAAGTACTGTATACCTTTTGTTACATCAGCAATCATGTTTTGGCCTTGTACTGCAAAAACACCTTTTGCTTCTTCTTTACTAAACCCTAGTTCCTGAAGTTGTTTTGCAACTTCGTTTTTATGTTTTTTAACATTTTCAGGTATGTCATTATTTTTGATAGCGGTTATTATTTTTTCTGGAAGGGGTTCGACTTCTATATAGAAACGATTGTGTTTATTTGGTGATTTACCTTCGAATTTTTGTCCGCTTTCTTTACCAATTGACTCACGATATACAACAATTGGCTCAGATGTAATAATATCAAGACCATAGTCATTTTTAATTCTATATTCAGTAATTTCCAAGTGAAGTTCACCCATACCACTCATCAGGTTTTCCCCTGTTTCCTGGTTTATGTTTACTTGAATAGAAGGATCAGCTTTAGAAACACTTCTTAAAACTTCAATAAGTTTTGGTAAGTCTTTTGTGTTTTTTGCTTCAACTGCAACTGTTACAACAGGTTCAGATACATGAACGATTCTTTCGAAGGGTTCAGCGTCAGGGTCATCAGTAACAGTGCTTCCGGCTATTGCATCTTTAATACCTGTTACAGCAACAATGTTTCCTGCTGAAACAAAATCAACAGGTATCTTATCAATTGCAACCATGACATTTACTTGTTGAACACGGTTTTTATTAGGCATGCCAACGACATATACTTCTTGACCGCGCTCAATTTTACCGGAGTACATTCTGCCTATTGCTAACTCGCCGGCGTGTGGATCAAGAATAATTTTTGTAACCATTAATGCTAAAGGACCCTTTTCTTTACACTCGATCATGCTTTTACCAAGTTCAGTTTGGTTGTCACCTCTCCAAATATGAGGGATTCTGTATTTCTGTGCTACATCTGGACTTGGCAAGTGATCAATAACCATATCTAGAACTACTTGGTGAATAGGAGCTTTTTTTGCTAGTTCCTTTTGTTTGTTTTCCTGGCAGTGTTCATAAATTTCTTTGAAAGAAATTCCAGTTTCTTTCATGTATGGAACTGATATTGCCCAGTTATAATAAGCTGAACCAAATGCTACAGTTCCCTCTTCTGGTTTAGCGTTCCATTCGCCTTTGAATTCTTCAGGAAGGACCTTATTTAAAAGTTGATTATATTTTGTAATTATCTTTGCAAATTTTTGCTGCATTTCTTCAGGTGTAACCTTTAGTTCATTGATCAACCTGTCAACCTTATTTATAAAAAGAACTGGTTTAACCTTTTCACGCATAGCTTGTCTTATAACTGTTTCAGTCTGAGGCATAGCGCCTTCAACAGCGCATACTACAACAACACAACCATCAACAGCACGCATAGCACGGGTAACGTCCCCACCAAAATCAACGTGACCCGGTGTATCAAGTAAATTAATCAAATACTCATTATTTTCAAATTCATGAACCATTGATGCAGATGCTGTGTTTATTGTTATACCTCTATCTTGTTCTTGACCTTCATAGTCAAGAACTAGCTGCTTACCGGCTAGATCCTCACTCATCATCCCACAGCCAGCTAGAAGGTTATCTGAAAAAGTGGTGTTATGAATAATTAGGCCATTTGCCACAAAGTTATGATATTTTTGAACTGTAAAATCATATACAAATTCCTCTCTGTTAGAAGTTTTAACTGATGATACTTTAAAAAATGATGAATCATTGTGTACAAGTGCTTGAAGGTTTAATAAATGATGTTTTTCCACATTTAATTCAGAGAATCTATCAAGTATTTTCCCTAAGGATTTTTTCGAAAGACCAATTATTCCTTCTTCATAGTTTCTATAAGATTTAAAAATCTCATTTGCAGAAAGTTTTGACTTCTCTCTAATATTTTTTAGTATTTTTCCCTCTAATGGGATATAGTCTATTTTAGAAATAGAACTTTTTTTCATTAATTCCAAATACTTTTTTTGTTTTTCAGGTATCCCAAAACCAATTTCCTTAAAATATTCAAGAGAACTTTTGCCTGAGATATATAAAGTATTTTTTTTCCTGTTGTAAATAGATCCTATATCAAATTTGTACAATAATAACTGTAGTTTACTCATAAAATGAGTACTAACTGAACATGCAGAAACAGCGGATCTATTTTTTTCAACGCATCCATCTGCATCTAGGTATCCTCTAATAAATGATGCAATATATTCTTTTGGTGATCTTTCCAAGAAACTATTGATTCTTATATTACTTGATTTTTGCTTTATAGGATAATCAAATACTTTTTGTAAAAACTTTTTAAGTGTAATCCCTCCAATTTCAATTCTTGTTGCCCTTGTATCAAAGGATCTAACTGTACATTTAAGTCCAAGTTTTTTTCCAATTTTTTTTATTTTATTTTGGATATAAGAGTGATTGTTGGTGATATTTCCATATATGTCTCCATCTCCAAAGAAAAGACCTGTTAAATAGTAAAATTCATTGAAATCTTTTGGGGGTTTTAGTTTTAAGGAGGATTTACTTCCCTTAGATTTTATTCCTCTGTAGTTTACCCATTCTAAATTATTATAGACCTCTGAAAAATCAAGGCTAAATTTCATACATAAATAATTTAGGATATTTATCCGATATTCTCCTCTCCAAACCATATGGTAAAAAGATTTTTCTTTAACAGAGGTGTTAAGATCATTATAAATCTCTTTTATTCCTATACTTCGGATTTTTTGATGAAGCTTTTCTTTTAATTCTTTTGATAGAAGAGTGTAAAAGTTTTCATCTTCAGCTAATTTTTTGATTATTTCTTCTTTTAATTGATCTGCTGTAAAACCTTTATGGTTAAGTTTTCTTGCAGAGATTATTGTATCTTTATTTTTTATCTCTTCGGCTCTTTTTTCTATTATCTCTCCATTTTTTAGATTTAATACTAGAAATTTATGCTCTGGAGTAGTTTTAATGTATCTTCCATTTTCAACTTCTATTTTTACTAATGGATCTGTTTTTCTAAGTTTCCATATGTGGGTGATTTTGCCGTTTGTAATTTTTTTGTTTTTTTTGCAAAAACTAGTAACTGGAATATCTTTTACTTTTATTACTTTTTCATCTTTTTTATCCTTAATAATCTGCCCTTGGTTTTTGTATCTTTCAAATAAATCTTCTGCCTTTATGTTTTCACCATTTGATAAAGATATAAGTGATTCGCCTGAGACACATTTACCATGATCTATATGAGCGGCAACTCCAATATTTCTAATTCTAGTTAACTTGTTCATTAAATTTTTTGCCTTTGCAATATTGTCTTCTTTTCGGCCCATTTATACACTCCTTTGAAATTGTTTTACATATAATTTTTTTATAAATTTTTTTAAGAATTTAACGTGCTGATTTAGCGACACGTTCAATGTCGTTTTTCTTACCAACAGAGTAAGATTCTACATCATTTTTACTTGCTTTGATTAATTCATCAGCAAGGCATTGTTCCATACGTTTCTTGTTTTTCTTTGTAGCATTAACAGCGCCTGTTGCAATATTTCTAATTGCAATATCAAGGCGTCTTTGTGGTGCTACATCTACTGCTTTAGGAACTGAAATTCCGCCAAAACGAAGTCTTGTTGTTTCTTCTTTTGGAGCAGCATTCTGTAATGCGTTAATTAAAACCTGCATAGGATTAGTCTTTGTTTTTTTATCAATTATTTCAAATGCATCCCTTACAACTTTGTAGGATTTGATTTTTTTACCATTGTATTTTTGTGTTCTCATGATGTTGTTGATTAAACGCTCAACGATTGGGACTTTTGATTTTGCAAACATTTTATTTGCAAATTTTCCGCCAAGGTATATGTTTTCTGTATCTAGATTCATGTATTTTTCTAGACCTCTGTCTTCTACTTTTAGTTCGCTTCCTTCGTATTTTTCCAGCACAGGAAAAAAATTATTTGCATTAGAGATTTTTTTTTCTGCCATATTATCTTCTCATTGCTTTTTCTACTTTACCTTTGATCATTTGTTCTAATGATATATCATTTACTTTAATTACTTTAAAACGAACACCTGGAATATCTCCATATGATCTACCCATACGTCCGCCTATTCCTTCGACCATGACTTCGTCATGCTCATCGATAAAACTAATAGCGTTATTACCTGGGGCAAAAGCTGTTATCTGTCTTCCATTTTTTATTAACTGAACTTTTACACATTTTCTAATAGCTGAATTAGGCTGCTTTGCTTCAATTCCTACTTTTTCAATAACTATGCCTCTAGCTTGCGCTGTACCTTCTAATGGATCTGCTTTTTCTTTTAAATGTAGTACACGTTTTTTGTAGTGTCTATCGTTCCATAGTTGTTTTTTTCTTGCATTTTTTAGTTTTCTAGCTGCATTAATTCCTTTGCCCAATTTTATTCACCTGTTATGATATAGGAGTAAGGCAGTATGTACTTTTAATATTTAAATCCTTATGTTCAATAGTTAGTTGTAAATTTTTGATTATTTGCCTTTTACTTTTGAAATTTTTGTACAGCATTACTTTTTCACAATGTCATATAGCTTAAGATCTCATTTACTATCAAGATTTTGATAAATGCTATTAATGCAATCTTTTATGAAAAAGAAAGATTCTAGAATTTATGACATTTTTTATTTCTGTTTCGATCAAAAGCTAGTTTCGTCTAAATTGATGGAGAAAAAGAAAAACTTTTTTTTATTTATTTAGAATTTTATCAATCCTGTGTTTCAACTCTGGAACTTTAAACGGTTTTTCAATATAATCATCACCTAAAAAGTCACCAGCGTTCTTTGCGATTCTATCGGTTCGGGCTGTTAGAAACACAATTGGAAGTTTATTACTAGGGATTTTCTCTCTTATTTGTTGATAAGTTTCCCATCCGCTCATCCCTGGCATCATGATGTCAAGTAAGAGTAAATCAGGTAGTTCTTTATTTTTAAGGAGTTCTAAACATTTTTTCCCAGAGTTTACTGTTGTAATCTTATAATCTGAATCCATGTTTTCGATACCATGTTTTACAGTATAAATCACACCAGGATCATCATCTACTATCATTATTTTTTTTACCATCCCTTTTTCAACCTCGTAAGGTTGTATAATATATTTATTTAATTATTTTTTGATTCTTTTATTAAGCTCATTTTTAATCGTTAATTTTTTTCTAGATGCTCGTATCTAAATTTTTATTTTTAAACTCAAAATCTTTTATGTATTTGACAGAGTTTTTTTATCTGATTTCCCATAGTGAGGATCTGCTATTTTAAAAAATACCTTTATTCAAAAGATCGATAATTACTTTTGTCAATTACAAGCTTATTTTCTTCAAGAGTTTTATACTTATTAATATCTGTAAAAAAATCTGTGCTGTCAAACTCAATATTTTGATCTGACATAAGAGAAATTCCAGCTAAAGATGTTTCAAGGGAGGTGTTTGTTCCATCATCAGTAAAAAGTCTTAAGTGATCCGCTGATTCCAATCCAAAATGTTGGTGGACTTGTACATCACTTTTTTTGTTATTTGATGTATCACCTGCACATTCCACTGGAATCCATCCATCTTTACCAATATTTCCACCAACATATACTTCAGCCCAGGCATGAGGTACTGCCTGATTTTCATATACTAGAAAACCTCTTATAAACCTAGATGGAATGTCAAGTGATTTACACATTGATAGATAAAGAAAAGTCAGATCATCACAGTCGCCTGTTTTTTTATCCATTGTAATACTTGCTGGTTGAGCTGCTGTATTTGTTTCGTGTGGAAGATAATTTGTATTTTCTTTAAGCCAGATGAAAAGATTTTTAGCAATAATAAAGGAATTATCTGTATTAGAATTGTTATATATTTCAAGTGATTTAGCCTTAATGATTTGATTATTTGGATCAATAAAGATGGTATCGTTATTTCCTTGAGGTCTACAATAAGTTTCAACTAATTCAGAATAATTGTTTTTTATTTCAGATAGATCTAATGCATTTTTACCATTCAAGTCATTTACAATAAGTGATTCTGAAGTAACAGATGCAGATATTCCAAGCTTGTAATATGAACAATTTTTGTTTTCACTTATATTCCAGCTTGCCATGTTATTAAAGGTTGCAACACCTGTTTTATTTGAGTAGTTATTTCCTAATACTTTAAGTGATAAAACTTCTCCATTAATTAGCTCTGGTTTATCACAATCATATTTTATCTTATATGCTCCATCTCCAGTGCAGTTAATTTCATAACCATATGAAATCTGATAAGTAATCTTAGTTGCTTGCTCTGGGTATCCTGTAGTATCATTATTTTCAAAAAATTCAAGGCATCCACTTAATATCAAACATAAAAGAATAAATATAATTGGGATTATTTTTTTGTAATTCATCTTAAAAACATTATTTATCTTCTAAATAATCCTTTCTTTTTATTTCCCGCGAGTTTTGCTCTGTACTGACATCCCTTGTTCATCGGACAGTTCATACACTTAGGGTTTTCAACAGAGCAAAAGTTTCTACCTAGTTTTGCAAGTGACTCTAAGTATTTGAATACATTTTCATTCATTTTTTCTGCCTCTTTGGTAAGGGTCTTTATCGCTTTATCTGGATCGTCTTCATCAACCCATCCGAGTCTATTAGCAACTCTAGACACATTCTTTGCTTTCTCTGTGGCCTTATCTTCTTTTGGTTTTGATTGTTTTTCATCTGGTTCTGAGTTCATATGAGATGGTGATGGTGGTTGAATCGATGGTTCAGGTGGTTTTACGGAAGGTTTAGGTTTTTGCGGTTCCTTTGGAATTCTAGGCGGACTTGATTTAACGCCTTTGGAAATAGTAACACTTCTACCGCCGTGGTTTGTTTCACGTGTTCTTACTTCAGTCATTACAGGCTGCTGCAAGCCAGCACCAGAGATAAGTGCTATACCAATAGGTAGTCTTTGTATCTCTCTATATGTCTGACTCGTTAGACCCTCTACTGATTGAATAATTGCTTTCAAGTCATTTGGATTTGTAACCTTTAAAATAAAATTTGTGTTACACTGGCTGATAATATTTTTATCTACTTTAGCAGGTCTTTGAGATACAACACATAGACCCATACCAAATTTACGTCCCTCTGATGCAATTGTTCTAAGAATTCCTGACGAAATGGATTTACCTACGCCTCTTTCTGGACAATAATTATGGGCTTCTTCAACTACAAGTAAAAACGGTGGTACCTTACCTGCTTTTCTTGCATCAAATAGTTCTTTAGTAAGCCTTGCCACAACTACATCCTGGATATCAGGTGCAACACCTTTCATATTAAGCAGCGTACATTTTCCTTTTTTTACAATTTCATCGGTGGGTGTTCCATTCTCTGAAAAAACACCTATTGAGTCTAATGACTCAAGGGCAGCAATTACATTCCAACGAGCATTACTTTTTGATCTTTGGACTGCATCAATTATATCTCTTAAGGTATAGTATGATTTGTATTCTTTTACTTCTTTTATTGCTTGATATAAAACTCCAGATTGAGGTCCAGATAGTTTTGAACCAAGCAGATCCATAATTTCTCTTGCCTCAAGATTTACTCCATTTAAGCTTAAATGGTTGATATTTCCTTTTGATCCAATTGGTGAAAATTCATTTATTTGACTCTTATAATCCGATTTTTTAACACCAAACCGTTCCATATTTTTTTTATCTTTACGACTTCTATTTCCTTCAGAAAGTGAGTGATATTCGCCATGGGTATCAATTATAACCATTGGGACCTTCTTTTTTAAAAGTTCTTCCATTAAAACTCCACATGCATAGCTTTTACCGCCGCCTGTTTTAGCTAAGATACAGATATGTTTTTGAACCAAAGCATCAATATTTAGGTAAACAGGGAGATCATGACCTTTAAGCAGGCCGATATATGCACCGTTTTGTTCTGATGCATTTAGACCTAGAACTTTTCTTATCAGTTTTTCATCAGCTAGTTTAATTGCTGAACCTGAATCAAAAGGTGTACGTGGAGACTGAATAAGTCCTTTTTTATCACGAAAACCAATAACATCAGCAAAAGCAGATACTTTTGTTTTAAAATTAGGTATCTCTTCACCTTTCATAATAGATGTTGCATCCTCAAATTTTAGATCTGAATGCTGCTTAATATCCATTACTTGGGCAAGCATTGCTCCTTCTTTATGAGGTGCATAAATGTAATCAAATTTTCTAATATTTTGTCCGTTCACTGCAAAGTTAAACTCAGTTGAACCAACATCTCCGTAAATATATCCGACTATTCCTTCATTTTGTTGCATCAACACAAATCCCCTATTTATTTAATAATAAAGCAAATAGGCTTTATACTTTTTGTAATTTTCTGACCTGTTGTGCAGGTAGTTGTGCAAGTGTTTTAAGAGAATCTATTTCCATAAAATGTAGATTCCCTGGAATTACTATTGTATGGAGTGGTTCATTGAAATCAAGATCAATTAGATTTTTTATTGCATCTGCTTTAACAGTTACATTATCTGAACCCGCTCTAGCAACAACACATGCAACTGTTTTGTTTGTTATTAAATTCTTTTTATGTTTTTCTTCCATTTTAAGAAGTAAATTAAGTCCTTCATTAGCTGTCATATATCTGTTTTGATCTTGCTTTATATCTAAAAGTACAAGTGTATGAAGCCCAATTTCTTTGTTTTTAAAAATAACATCATAAGGACTAGTTGGAAAAAAGTTTTTTTCTGGGTAACATAGTGTTGTAGTCCTTCCAAATTTATAGTTCTGTAGGCCCAATAGGCCTGACACAGCAGTTACTATACTACTTCCATGTATCACTTTTGTTTTTATTCCTTTTTTAATTGCCCGTATTCTTAGATCAACATGAGTTGTTGCTGTCATTGAGTCCCCAGCTACAATAAAAGAAGTTTTTTCTTTTTTTGCTGAATCAATGATTATATCTCCTTTCTCTGTTTCTTCTCTATTCAGAACAGTTATTTTTTTACCATACTTTTTTTCGAGTTCTTTGATATTTGTTCCTACAAGTTTTGCTGTGTAGAATTCTGCAAAGATTTTATCTGATTTCTTGATTTCTTCAAGACCTTTTACTGAGATATCTTTTTCATCAAAGAGGCCAAGACCTATAAAAGTTAAGCTTCCTTTTTGCATTATAAATCAAGAGAACTGAATTAATAATAATTAAAATACTTTTGTTTTTACCAGACTATTTAAATAAGTACCCTAATTACGCCTCGATATGATACCTGCAGGGTACGAATTACTAGCTGTTCCAGCATTTATCGTTGGTGTATTATTTTTGTATAAAGGATCAGATATGCTTGTAGATGGAACTGTAAAAACAGCAGCGAAACTAGGGATATCTGCATTGATTATATCTGTTGTACTCGTAGGATTTGGTACATCATCACCTGAGTTTGCATTATCAGTTGGAGCTGCAGCACAAGGAGAATCAGATATATCTCTTGGAAACATCGTTGGATCATGTATTGCTAATTTGTTTCTTGTTCTTGGAATAAGTGCAATAATCAAACCAATTAAAATAAATAAGGGCATTATAAGAAGAGAAATGCCGATACTGGTTGCTGCAACAGGCGTACTTCTTTTTGCTTCATATTTTAGCTTGTTAGATGATTATAGAATCTTCGGAGGAATCCTTTTTCTTGTTTTATTTATAGTATTCATATGGTTTTTTATAACATGTGCAAAAAAAGAAAGAATTAAAGTGGATAAATACAAAGATGATGACACAAAAAAGGATATTGCATATATTATTCTTGGAATCATTGGTGTAGTTGCTGGAGCATATTTATTGATTGAATCATCAGTAACTATTGCTGATATGCTTGGAATACCGCAATTTGTGATTGCAGCATCAATAGTTGCGATTGGAACATCTCTTCCTGAACTAGTGGTATCTGTGATGGCGGCATACAAGGGTCAATCAGATGTAGCAGTTGGAAATGTACTTGGATCAAATGTTTTTAACATTCTATTGATTCTTGGTTTTGCAGCGTTATTTATACCGCTATATGCGTTTAAATCAATGGATTCAATCCTAATACTTCTAATTGTCACAATTGCTATGGTCCCAATAATTTACACCAAAAATATCATATCGCGACTTGAAGGTGCATTTATGCTTGTAATATATGGATTATTTATTTGGTATATATTTTCAGGAATCCATTTTATATAAAAAACATAACTAGTTAAATAGGAAGAATATATTTTTGGAAAAATAATGAACGATAAAAAAAAGGATAAAAATGAACTAACTGCAGTAGGAATAATGGGTCTTTTTTTTATAGTAATTCACGGCCTAGCTTTATTAGTCACTCAACCGTTTAAAGAAGCCGGGGTCCAACCTGCTTTTGAAGATATAAATAATCCACTAAATATTGCATATATATTTGCAATTTTGATTGTTTTTACTATTGTAATACTGCTTATTTCAAAATTCTGGAAAAAACAGATTATTCAAATATTGATACTTGGGGCAATAGGTTATACTGCAGCATATGTAATTTATCCACTATTAAGTTTAATAAAACCAATTTCTTATGTGATAAAAATATATGTGACAGGCAACAGATATATTCCATTATCGATACCTGTTATTCTAGCAATATTTTTAGCAATAATGCTTGTATATATCCTTTATAAATATCCAGAATGGTATGTAATTGATCTAACTGGGATATTAATTGGTGCTGGTGCAATAGCAATATTTGGAATGTCGCTAAGTATATTTCTAGTAATAATTTTCTTAGCTGCTCTTGCAATTTATGATGCAATATCTGTTTATAAAACAAAACACATGATAGATCTTGCTGATACGGTGATGGATTTAAAACTTCCAGTGCTACTCGTTGTTCCAAAAATTAGGAAATATTCACTTATAAAAGAAACAAAGAGACTAAAAAAGCAAATTGAAGAAAAAGAAGAAAGGGATGCTTTTTTTATGGGTCTAGGGGATATTGTAATGCCGGGCATATTAGTAGCAGCGGTCTATAATACAATACCAAATGGTCTACTACTATCAATTGGAATAATCATTGGGACTCTTATTGGTTTTTCAATTCTAATGATATTTGTAATGCGTGGAAAGCCCCAAGCTGGTCTTCCGCTTCTATGTGGAGGCGCAATAATAGGCTATATAATATCAAGTCTTATTTTATTTGGAGAGTTAAAAGGGTTGGTTATTTCTTTATCTTTCTAGGGATTTATTTTTAACTTAGTAATTTAAAAATTTAATATACTATTATACAGAAGATTTAATAAATAGTGATAATAAATATATTATCGTATGCTAATTAATATTATTAAAGCTAATCCTAAGTATAAAAAAACTAGGTGTATATTACTTTTTTTTATGTTTTTATTTGCTGGTATAACTTCAATATCTGCGGAGAATATAACAATCAGTGAAATAGATGTAAATAATAATACCTTAATTGTTGATGATAGTGGAACCGGAGATTATACAAAAATTCAGGATGCAATAAATTCAACTGAAAACGGTGATAAAATAATTGTTAGAGCTGGAACATACTATGAAAATATTTTTATAAATAAAAAGATTGAACTAATTGGAGAAGAAAAAGATAAAATAATTATAGATGCACAAAAAGAAGCAGAACCAGGAATAAGTGTAAAAGCTTCAGATGTTTATATAAAAAACTTATTAGTTAAAAATGCCCAAAAAAGGTCTTTTTAGGTCTATTTGTCTAGGCGAATCCTTAGATTATTCTGAAGGATCTTTCTATGAAGGAATAGAAATTTCTGATTGTACTGTAATAGATAGTGCTTCTGGTATTGAGGTTTCAAATGTTAAAAATTGCTTAATTGAAAAATGCAAGGTAATTAATGTTAAAGGTCACAGCATCTTTTTTACTAATGATGCTGACTCTGTAACAATTAATAATTGTCATCTATTTAAAAACGGTGAGATGCGAGATGAGGGATGGTATTGTAGTGGAAATATATTTTTAGATTGTACAGGTAATATTAAGTTAAGTAATATTTTCATTAAAAATTGCGAAATATATAGTAACATTGGATCAGGAATACAGATAGTTGGAGAAGATAATTCTGAATTAAGCAACATAAAAATATATTATAATGAGATCTTTGATAATACCGATCAAGGAATTCTTTTACATTGTGTTCAAAACATTGATATTGCTAATAACAAGATAAGAGATAACTCTCTCTATGGAATATACGGTTTTAATTTAGGAGAAGATGTGAAAATAACAAACAATAGGATAATAAATAATGGTCAAAAAAATTATTCTTTTTCATCAGGTATTATTTTAATAAATATTAAAGAAGATGTTAAAATTGAGGATAACACAATAAATTTTAACATGAATCATGGAATTTATCTTTTAAGATCGGAAAAAAATGGTATAAAAAATAATAATATTTCAGAGAACAATATCGGCTTAAAACTTGAGTCTTCACCTGGAAATACATTGACCTATAATACAATATCAAAAAACGATATAGGTATTGTCTTATCTGATTGTTACTATGATAAAAATAAGTTAATAACTAACAATGATTTTATAGATAATGGTGAAGATATTAAAAAACAAGCAAAGAATTTTAGATTTTTGGTTAGCAGATTCTTATCTTTATTTGATTTCAAAAAAATAGTTTTGTATTTAGATATTCTTTTTGAAAATATGTTAAACAGAAGTTAATATTTAGTTTTAAAACCGCATTTGTCACACCAAATCTTTCTGTTAAAACTTTTTATTTTACTGCCGCACTTTGGACATATTGCTTTTTCTATAAAATGCTCAAGCCATATATCTTGAACCTGGGGGACTGTTTCATTTTTAATTTTCTCAAGCATTTGTTCTAATTCAGGTGTACCGGCAAATTGTTCAAGGCTTTTGAAATCATAGTTTCTAGGTCTTTCAGCCATATATGAATCATAATATACAGTTTTGTCTTCTTTGGTATGTGTTTTTCTACCTCTTAAAACTACTGCAGCGACAACAACTCCACTTATAAGTCCACCTAAGTGAGCGTAATGAGCTGTTTGACTCTGTGCACCAAAAAAAACAATGATTGTTTCAAGTGCGGCAAAAAGTAAAACAGCATACAATACTTTGATTCGCCTAAGAATCATTACAATACCAAGGGGTATAGGCATAACCACTTTATCATTAGGATATGCAAATGCAAACGCTCCCATAATACCAAAAATTGCACCTGAAGCACCAACTAAAGGTATTGTAGATTCAAGGTTTAAAAATGAGTGGGTAAGAGCGGCACATACACCTGTAAGTAAATAGATAAGTAAAAATTTCTTCCATCCAACTCTTTGTTCAAAAGGAAGGCCGATAAAGAAAAACACTAGCATATTTCCAAAGATATGCATAAAACCACTATGAACAAACATGGAGCTAAATAAGGTATAAATCTGAGGAAAATATTGCGGAGTTAAATAAATTGGCCTAAAACCTAGTTCAAATATAATTTCTGCTCTAAAAAAAAGAGATAGTACAAAAATAACAAAATTTGTAACAATCAAAGCATAGGTTATCATCCATTTTTTAAAAATAGCGATAACAATTCCAGTAATCATTATAGCCATAGCTACTATTGAAACAGGATTCAACGAAAAGATTTCTACTGCCATTTTCTTTTTCTCCAATCTTGAATGATAAGTACCAAGGTCATTGTGTATATAGCAACTATATAAATAGTATTTTCATTTTCTTCTTCAAATACCTCTTCCTCAAAGATTTTTTCATTAGATTTCTCTAGATTCCAATCATAAAAGAAAACCGAAGAATAGTAACTACTAACGTTTTTGTTTTCGATAATGATTCCTGCTTCTCTATTGTTCATAAAAGAGTTTTTATTCCAGTTAATACTAGAAACTAAAACAGATTTATTATCAATAATTGCTCCTTTATTGTGAATGTTTGTAAAAACAGACCAGTTCGTATAAATAAATTTAACTTTTACATTGTTTTTTTCTAAATAATTTTTTGTTTGATTCGTCTTTTGATTTGTACTATCATAGACTGGATTATAGTTCATTATAACTCTTACATCAACACCGTTCTTTGCTTTTTTACTTAAAACTTCTAAAAAAGGATTTAATTCTTTATCCCAATATTTATAGATATAAAGTTGCTCAATATAAATTGTTTTTTCAGCTGAATTTAATAGATTATATATTTCAATAAAACTAGTATCAGGGCTAAAAACTGGTTTAACAGAGAAATTGCCATAAAAAACTTCTGAACAAAACTGTTTTTCATAGTTTCCTTTGTAATAATAGTTATCAAAATAATAATTATTAGGTATATACCATTCCAATTCTATAAAAGGAACTATTGTGCTAAAAGATAGATCCCAGTCATAAAGAAAAACATCTAGATAGTAATCTGCAAAAGAACTATTTTTTACAACAACACCCCATTCACGATTGCCGAAACTTGGATCAATTGGTACACCAGTTTCAGCCCAGTTACAACTCTCTATAATTGTAGTATTGTTATCTATTACAAGATATTTAGCATGGTTAAACCTATACCGGGAAAAAACTTTGTTTTTAATATCTGAAGTTTTAACTCTAATAATTCCGCCATAAGTGTGTATTCTATTTAATAGATATTTTTCAGTGTCACAGACCCCTCCAACAGGGCCACCTTCGATTAGTATGTTAACAGATACATTTCTAAGAAGGCAATTAATAATTTCATCACAAAGATAGGGATTTGTAAGCTCATACATATTTAGATGGATCGATTCATTTGCAAGATTTAGATATTTTTTAATTGTAATAAAGCTAGAATCAGGGGATACAAAAGGCTGTATTGATCCAGTGAAATTAAAAAATTTTGTTTTTAAATCAGTCTGACCTATCCTGTAGATTCTTCTATTTATCCAATCAGAACTTGTATTTGTATCTATAAATATGTTATTTTGAATATTTCTTTTTAAAATAATTCCTTTGTCTGAAGCTTTTAAAGGTTCACCGTTCCATCCACCATATTTTTTTGAATTATTACCATACACAATACTGTCTATAGTATGATTAAATGGATTTTTCAATGTAACTATTCCCTTATTATTTGAAAAATACATTTTCTCTAAATTTTTCATATCAGTTACATTTTTATCTGAATCATAATAGTACTCAAAATCTGGTAATTCATTTGTTTGAAATCTATAGTCATTTGCCTTTTGAGCAATACATATAATAGAAAATGGTCTAATTATTGTATTATTTGGAAAAATAATCTTTCTTTGATCCAAACGATTTTTATTTGGATTATTTGAAACATACCAATCAGATATATCAATACTTTTGTTATTTGGATTGTATATCTTCATGAATTCATTTTTTAAACCTGGATGAGCATGATAATAAAATTCAGTGAAAATCAATTTCTTTTCAAAAATATTTGGTCTTGTATCAATAATTTTTATTTCAAAAGATAAGATATTATTTGTCTCAAGTATTTCATCAATTCTATCTTTTTCATCAGCATAAACAATTATTTTATGTGTGCCGGGTGAAAAGGAGATTGTATCAATATAAAGAGATGGATATTTTTGGTACTTTGAAACTGATTCGTAGAATTTATTACCTACTAATTTTTCAGGCTTAATTTGATCTTTATAAAAAGTTACAATTACGTTAGATGCATTTTTTGGGCCTAGATTTTTTAAAAAAGCTTTTACTCTAATGTTTTCCCCTTGTTTTATTAGGTTTGTTTCATTTTTTTCTTCGTTATATATTTTGATTTTTTTTACCCATAGATCAGGGTTATTTATTTTAAAATATAGCTCGATATCATCTGACTTGTTTATCTTCTTCTCTGATTCTGCAAAAATCTTTAATTTTCCTTCATAACAAGAATTACACGGTTTTACTGTTATATTTACCAGACCTGTTTTATTCGGTTTTAAAAACAAATTTTTTCTAAGTATTTCTACACAAAAACCACTAGGAATTTCTTTAGCTTTAATAGTAATGTTATCCTCAAATTCTCCTAAATTTTTCACTTCGAAAGTGATTTTTTGTTTTTTGTTTTTTGAAATTAAAAATTCTTTTTTATTAGAATCTATCCTAGTTTCTCCTCTTTGTAATAATATGTTTTTTTCTCCAGGTGTAGGTATTCCTTCAAAATAATCAGTTTTCGAATCATTTGTCTTATTAGGTTTTATTTTTGAAATGGTGTAGTTTTCTTCAATTTTTTCTATTGCTGTTCCATTAATATGTGGATACTCATTTATCCATTCGACATAATCGACTGTATTGTTTGTACTGTTTTTAAGAATAAGATAATCACCAGAATTTCCAAGGCCGTTTCCTATGCTTTTATCATCTACATATAGGCAGATTGTTTGATTTGAAAGATTATAATAATCAAATATTTTTGAACCATGATCTGTTACAATAGCATATCTATATGGTGGGATGATATCAGTTTTATTTCCAAAATCTCTGTTTACTTCTAAAAAATCTTTATATCTATTATCTGTCAGCGTCCAACCAGATATGTTTATTGACTCATTTGTTGGATTATATAATTCCACCCATTCATGATAGTATTCATTTGCTGATGGATCATACATAACTTCATTGATCAATAACCTCCCTTCTGATGTTGCTGATAGAAGTATGATAAGAAATAAAAAGAGTAAAAATAAGAGGGCGGGGAGGGATTTGAACCCCCGTATGAGGATCTGCAGTCCCCCACATAGCCGCTTTGTTACCCGCCCATGTTGGGAAGACTTAGTATAAAGTAATGGTTTTTCAAGGTTACTATTATTAGTCATAAAATGTTTTTACTAGTTTTTTAGCATAAAATGCTTATGTTGTAATAGATACTATTTTTTCAAAAAAATGTTATTTTTTTTATTATGACTAAATTTTCATAACAGGTTCCGTTATAAATAAAAATAGTATCTCCATCTTGTGAGTCGCCGATTGCATCTTTTATATTTGTCTCTTGGAAAGTTTTTTATATATAGCTGTTATTAAAAAAGATATATCTAATATTTTAGGGGGTAAAAAATGAATAAAAAACTAGTTAGTATAATAGCTGTATTAATATTTGTTTTTTCAAGTATATCTGTTTTTGGGCAAAATTTGACGGATAAATCTAAAGAAATGATATCTTTCAATGAAAAATCATTTGAGATAGATTTTTCTTTTTCATATCCAACAGTGAAAGAACAATATAATTACTCAGTTGTAAAAGTTGAGGAAACGAATCATAATAGAATAAAAATGTTTGATTATGAAACAAGTTATCCGGTCTTGCCAGTAAATATATCAGTATTCAAACTACCATTTGGAACAAAAATATCAGACATCTCCTACGAAAATTCTTCTTCTGAAATAATTGAACTTGGTAGTAAACTATCGTTTGGAAAAGCACAATTTGACAGTATAAATAGTATTAAATTGGATGAAGTAAAATATGATGAATTATACAAAAATCTTGGGGTCTATCCAAATGATTGGGTTGAGTATCATACAGGTGGAGGGCTTGATTATAATAATCGAGTTAGCTATCTTGTTTTACGTGTTTATCCTGTAAAATACCATCCAGATGATAACGAAATATCATATATCTCAGATATAATAGTTAATATTACTTATTCAGAACCCCAAGAACCAATAATCGATGAAGAGAGTAAAACAGATCTACTGATAATTGCACCAAACAAGTTCACTGATATTCTAAAGCCTTTGGTTTCTTTTAAAAACAATCAAGATGTTAAAACAAAGATGTTTTCCACTGAAGAAATATATAATGAAAATCTACTAAGAGGAAGAGATGATTCTGAAAAAATAAAATATTTTATTAAAGGAGCAATCGAAAGATGGGATATTACTCATGTTTTACTTGTTGGAGGAAGAGACGGACAGAGAGATAGCTGGACCGTACCAATTAGATACAGCTATGTAGTTCCAACAGAAGAACAAGAATATCCGGAAAAGCGTTTTGTAAGCGATCTATATTTTGCAGATATATATGATTCAGAAGGAAGATTTTCAAGCTGGGACTCAAATAATGACGACAAATTCTCTGTTTGGAATGCAACTTTCAAAGATGAAATGGATCTGTACCCTGATGTATATCTAGGAAGACTTGCCTGTAGAAATAAACATGAAGTAAGGACAATGGTTAGAAAAATCCTAAGATATGAAAGATCAAATGTTAAAGAAGAAGATTGGTTTAATAATCTGCTTTTAGTAGGTGGAGATTCTTATGTAAACCATGGTCAATGGCCAGAAGGTGAAATTGTAAAAGAAGGTGAAATTGCTTGTGATAAAGCTCTTGAAATATTACCTGGTTTTAATCCATTAAAGGTATATGCCTCAAATGAAGATATAAATAGAAAAACGGTAAATGAAGAATTCAACAAAGGTTCAGGTTTTGCATATATATGTGGACATGGTAGTAGGGTATCATGGAGCACACATTTTCCAGATCCAGTAAATGAATCAAGTAACTGGACCACTGGTTATCATGTTAAAGATATGATTCCTCTTAGAAATAGAGATAGACTGCCTGTCACAGTTGTAGGAGGCTGTCATAACGGAGAATTTGATAAAACAGTTCCAAATATAATAAGAGAGGGAATTAAAAACAATGGTCTAAAATACTTTTTCTTCAGGTTTTTCTTTGATGGTTGGACTCCAAACTGTTGGGCATGGTGGCTTACAAGTAAACCAAATGGTGGTGCAATTGCAACCATTGCAAACACCGGTCTAGGTACACACGGTGATGGAGATCAAGATCTAAATGGTGTGATAGACTATCTTGAAATACTAGATGGTTGGCTTGAATTAAGATTCTTAGAACTATATGGTATGGAAAATGAGGATAATCTAGGTTTAAACCACGGCCAAACTATGGCAGAATACTTACATAAATTCCTTGGTGATGATGCAAAAATGGACGTAAAAATGGTACAGCAGTGGGAACTATTTGGCGATCCAAGCCTAAAAATCGGTGGATACAGCTAAAACAAAAAATATAAAAAAAATAAAAGAAGTAAAGAACTATTAAAAATCAATTTTTTAAAATCTTACTTCTTTTTTAAGTATGGAAGACCAGTTCTTTTGTTGACACCAACAGTGTAGTTATCAGGCTTGTCGCATGGTGTTCCACTTTTTGGTGATCTTTTACTAAAGAAAAATATTCTTTGGTTTTTTCCGCCTTTAAGCTTTACATCTCTACAATATAATGTCCATCCTTCATGTTCATAGGCCATAATTTTTTACCTCCACAACAGGAATACATATCTTATGATTTAAATCTTTCCTTATTCTCTCCTATAAAAATAGGTTTTTTATAAGTAAAAATAATATCCTATATGATCTATCGAACATAATATTTATATAGTGCCCTATGTTCCGGGTGCAAAATAAGGTGAAATAAAAGCCATGATAAGCGCATACATATTAATTCACATGGAACCAGGCGATTCAGCAAAAGCAATAGCTGAGATGAGGAAAGTAAAAAATGTTGCAAAAATATCAGTTGTTGCAGGAGAGTATGATATAGTTGTACGTGCTCAAGTTAAAACTCTTGATACCCTTTTAAAAGTTACAAACAAAATCCAAATGATATCTGGTGTCAAAAAAACAACCACTCAAGTAATTGAGAAAGAAATAGCATTATGAGAATAAAAATACGTAAGAAATATCTATTTTATGCACTTGCTTTTGCATCTGCAATCATTGCAGCAATTAATTCTGGTGTAGATGCAACTGTAAGTAAGTTCTTTGTAACTGATCCTTGGTCTTTGGGCCTTGCGATTTTTTTAATGGGAATTCCCGTAACTTTAATTTTTGCGTCAATTTTTTCTATTAAAATTGGAAAAAAAACAGTTGGCCAAAAATATGTTGATCCTTCTTTTAGAAAATTTAGGCTTATTAGAAAAGAAGAAGTCAAATATCAATTTTTAGCAGGTCTTGGTAACGCTCTTTACACAGTTGGATATTTTGCCTTGTTTACAATAATTGAGGATCCAAGCGTAGTATTACCTTTTGCACAAGTAGTAATATTGTATCTTGTTTTAATTGAATCAGTTAATGAAAAAGATATGCCTACTTTAACAGAATTACAATCAGTAATGATTGTTACTTTTGGTGCAATACTTGGCTCACTTAGTTTAACAGGTAATTTAAATCTTGAATCTATCTTAATAGTATTTTTAGTTATAAACCCCAGTTGGGTACTTTTAACAGTCTATCAACGTAAACTCAAATGGCTTAGAATTGATGGACAACATAATGACTCTATAAACATACGTTTCTGGAATGTAGTGATGGCTACAATTCTTACTTCAATAATTATCCTATTTTATGATCTATTTACTGGTTCAAATCATTTAACAGAAGGAATAATTGCAACCTTTAGTAACATAGGGTGGGTTACATTAATAGCGATAGGTGCATTTTTTGCATTTATATTCTACATACGAGCTCTAGGTATTGGAAAAGCAAGTATTGCTCAGGCTGTCCGCTCAACAACAATAATTTTTGCAATACCTGTTTCACTACTTATAGCACATTTAGGTGTTATAGAACAATTCCCACTAGATCCTACTTTGCTAATAATAAAAATTATTGGTATAGTGATAATGGTTCTAGGTATTGCATCATTTGCATTAACATTAGTAAAAGCATATATATTTGTAAAACTCAAGCCAGGGTATGATATCCCTGAAACAATGCAGAAAATGTGGAAGATACGTGGCGTATCAAGAGTTTGTGTTGTAGCTGGAAAGTATGATGTGGTACTTAAAATAAGAACAAGGACTCTAGTGAAAGGCTATGAAAAAATTATTAGAAAACTTGGCGAAATAGACGCAGTTGATAGTTACAATTGGGAATCAGTATTAAAAGAATGGGAAGATATTTAATCTATATAATTTAATTAATAAAAAAGCATTAAATAACTGTTTTTTATTCCCTAAAATACTACTATGTGCGGTATTGTTGGAATTATTGGAAATAAGCCGGTATCACGACTAATATATCACAGTCTTTTCTCTATTCAACATCGTGGGCAATCATCTGCTGGTATGCTCATATATGATGGAAATATAAATGTAACAAAAGATGCAGGTCTAGTTAGAGAGATATTTGATGAAGAAAAAAAGATAAATGTTCCAGGTAAAATTGGAATAGGTCATACAAGATATTCGACAGCAGGTATGGATGATTTAGAATCATTAAAAAGAAATGCTCAACCTGAATATCTAGTTAATCCATTTCTTGCATCTGTTCATAATGGAAATATTTTTAACTGCACTGAACTTTCAAAAAAAACAGATAGAAAACCAAGAACCGAATGTGATATACAATGTCTACTTCTACCTATGGCCGATAAACTTTACAAAAAGGAACTAAATGTTGAAACAATTTCCAAAGCATGTGAAGAAATAATGCAGGTAGTAAAAGGGAGTTACTCAGCTCTTTTTTTAGCTGACTCTGGAAATGATCCATATCTATTTGCAATGACCGACCCATATAAGGTAAGACCATTAGTCTTAGGAAAACAAAATGGAACGTATTGTCTGACTAGTGAAACCCGTGTTTTCAAGAAAGTCAATTTTGAATATATTAAAGATATACCAGGTGGATCAATAATAATTATTAACAAAAACGGAGAGATTTTTGAAAAACAGTTCGTAAAAAAAGAAGAAAGACCATGTATGTTTGAATATGTTTATTTTGCAAAGCCAGATTCAAGAATCAATGGTAGATCAGTACATAATGTCAGAGCAGAATTAGGTAGGCTTCTAGCCAAAGAATATCCAGTTGATGCAGATTTAGTAGTACCAGTGCCCGAGTCGGGAAGACACTATGCAACAGGTTATGCCTCTGAATCGAAAATTCCTCTTGATGAAGGAATAATGAAGGATAAAGACGAAAGAAGCTTTATTCAGCAAACTCAGGAAAGTAGAGACAAAGTAGTAGAAGAAGGTCTTTCCTATCTTAGATCGGTTCTCAGAGGAAAAAGAGTAGTAATAATCGATGATTCCATAGTTCGCGGTACAAATATGAGAAAATTAGTAAATGGCATCAGAGATGCAGGGGCTAAAGAAGTCCATGTAAGAATTGGCTGTCCGCCACTAGTTGCACCATGTTATCTAGGAATCGATATGAGAAGTAAAAAAGAGTTTATCGCTAGAAAAAAGAATGGCGAAATAAGAACAGTTGATGAAATAAACAAAGATATAGGAGCAGATAGTCTTGCTTATACTAGTATAGAAAGTCTTAAAAAAGCAATAGGATTTGAAACCTGTAGAGGATGCATTGATTTTCCAAATGGGTACCCTAAAGATATGATAAAAGATGTAAAAAAACTTTTCAGACAGGACAAACAAGGTAAAAGAGCTTATTCAGTGATGGGATAAAAAAGATTATATAACAATTGTTTCTTTTTATATTGGTATAATGATAGAAATTACTTCAGGTACACATGAGGAAAGAATTATAAAACTTTTACAAAATATTTATCCTATTACAATAGAACAAATTTCAATAAAACTTAAACTTTCTAAAAAAATTATTAAAAGAGTTTTACAAAAATTTCAAGTAAAAGGAATAGTAAAACTAGAACCACTTCCAAATAAAACCTATGTACGTCTTTTAAGAAGAGATATTGGCTTTGTTGCAAAAAAACGTCAACGTAAATTCATTAAACATTCAAGAAACAAGAGAAAAGAACCAGACGAATACGATGGAATAATGTATTCCTAATAATAAGGTTCAACGACATTAACCCATATGATTGGTATGTCTTTAGGAGCGGTTTTTTTTGCTTTTTTCTTAGTTTTTTTCAACATATACATCCCTAGTTATAGATTTCTTTTTTCTAGTATATAAATATAACTGGAAAAATTAACAATTTATGTTATTTACATATAATTAAAATTATCAAAATGAAAATTATAATATTTTATCCAATTATCTGAACAACCTGGTTGTTTACAACTAAAAACTCAGTAAGTTCACCTGATTTTTTAAAGTTTTTTAATAATTCATAATCAAGTAGATGCTCATAATTTGATATAACCCTTGACCCGCTAGGCCCCCAACTAGCTATTTCAATATTTTTCAAATCAAAGTTTTTGACACTACCAAGAATGGTAAATGATTCGGTCCTAATATTATAGTCACACTTATTGCATTCGATAATAGTATCATAAGGAATATATGCATTTTCTGCTTCGTGAATAGGTTCAACTTGAACCATAATCATGTTTCCCCCACACTTAGGACAAATCATGGAGTTGTTTTTTTTATCCCAAATTTTTGAGACTATCTCCACATTTTTTTTATTATAATCCTTTTTCACAAAGATCCAACCTATTATATATGTAAACTCATAGCATAAATATTTTTCCTATAAATAGGGTTTATTTGACCTATTAAAAGCTTATATATCAATTTTATATTAATTTTCAAGTGGAATTTAGTATGAAAACAATGACCTTTCTTACAGATTTTGGCTCAAAAAGTAGCTATGTAGCACAAATGAAAGCGGTAGCATTAAACCTAACAGATGCACGACTAGTTGATATCACCCATGAAGTAACACCTCAAAATATACTAGAAGGAGCATTTCTTTTAAAGACAACTGTTCCATATTTTCCAAGAGGAACAGTCCATGTTGGAGTAGTTGACCCGGGTGTTGGAACAAAAAGAAGAGGAATAGTTATTGCAACACCTTCTCAAATATTAATAGGTCCAGATAACGGGTTATTAATCCCTGCGGCAAAAAGATTAGGGAATTTTCAAGTTTATGAAATAAAAAACAAAAATCTAATGATGAATAATATTTCAAATACTTTTCATGGGCGGGATATATTTACACCGGTTGCAGCTCATATTCTTAATGGAAAATACTTCAATGAAATAGGTCCAAAAATAGATGATTATAAAACACTAGATTTAGGCTCATTTACAATAAAGGAAAAAACTGTAGAAGGAAAAGTACTGTTTATTGATGGATTTGGAAACATAATTACAAATATAAATGGGTTGAAAATAAGAAATTATTTTGATTTTGGGAAAAAAATCATGGTTTTTATTGGTAAAAAAAGAATTGAGATTCCTTTTGTAAAAACATATGGTGAAGGAAAAAAAGGAGAAACTCTAGCTACAATTGGTAGCAGCAATCTACTTGAAATATCAATAAACCAGGAAAATGCCTCTGAAAAATATAAAATAAAAACTGGAGAATCAATAAAGATCCTCTTCAGTTAAAATTTCTTTTTTTCTAAATTAAAATTTGTGTAAACCTTATCACCAAGGTAATAACAAGGTTTTATTTTATCTATATCTAAAATTTTTCCTTTGAAATATTCCTCTTCTACTGTTGTGTTTACTACTTCTCCTACAAAAAAACTGTGATCGCCTAGTTTTAACTTATCAAAAAGCTTACACTCAAGACATGCATAGCTTTCTTTAATTGAACTTGTAGAAATCTTTTCTGAAATAATTAAACTAAGATCTGTTTTATCTGCCTTATCTGTGTTTTTCCCTGAATGTGTTCCGCAAAACTGAACTTTTTCAACTAGACTATACGGCATAAAGTTTACTACAAATTCCTTTGATTCTTCTAATAAACTATGAGAGTGTCTTGAAGGTGCTACAGATATACCATATAAAGGAGGATTTTTTGAAATTGTGCAGTGCCATGCTATAGTAATAATATTAGTTTTTTTACTGTCTTTAACTGTTACAAGAGCTGCGTTTGTTGGAAAAGAATAATAATAAAATTTTCTTAAGTCGCCTGTTTTTTTCATAAATATTTTTTCTCCCCTACAATTTATTTATGAATTGTATACGTTGTTTTAAAATTTTATGATTGCGTCAAGTAATCCATGTGCATAATTTATGCAGCCGAAACTAGTGAAAAAATCTTTTTTTTCAAGATAATATTTACTGTCCTCAAAATATTGGCTAGCTAGTTCAATTGTTTTTTTTTGAGAATTATTTAAATTAAGTTTTTCTGTTTCTTTGATATTTTCTTCAAACATTACAATATCTTTTTTGATTCTAGTTTTTTCATCCATAATAAAATACAATCAAAAATTAGTCTAAAAAACTTATTAAAAAAAATATAAAAAAAAGATTTTATGTAGGATTTTTTCCTACATTACAAAGATCAATCTACCAAATACAAAAGCTGATTTGGTAATTTCTTCATCGTAGTCACCGGTTTTTGCTGTAACATTTATCTCTGCTTTTCCAATCTTTAATGTTATTGGTCCAGATAAGACTGTTTCTGTGGATTCTCCTTCTAATTCTTCGATTGTTCCGTTTGATCCGATATCGAAACCAAGCAGTCCGCCAGTTACATTGAAAGTCCAGACAATGTCTTCAACTGTGTCTTCTCCGACATTCTCAACTACTGCACCAATGTTTTTCATGTAAAACATTTTTGGAATGCTTATTTTTAGTCCTTCTTGCCCGCTTTCTTCAATTACTACTGTGTATTCGTAACTATTTGGAGTGTATCCATGTGTTGCACCGTGTTCATCTACTGCTTCTGCTTTTATCTTATATGTTCCTGCTTCATCGTATGTATGATCTAAGTCTATTTCTTCACCTGAGTTATACAGTGTGGTTCCTAGACTAACGGTTCCATCTCCCCATTTTATATTGTATCTTATCTGATCGCCATCTGAATCACTTGAAACAAAGTAGTATGTAAGTGTTTCTCCTTCTTCTCCAGTCTGAGGTCCGCGAATGGATGGTCTACTTGGTGGACAGTTTCCATGTGCTGTGATTGATACTTCATCATCTAGTGGGAAGTTACAAACTAAAAGTTCAGGAATGGGTAAACATCCATGATATCCTCTGACTTCTGCCCAGTTAACTATTTCAACTACTTCACCGCAGCCGCAGCTGGAACCAGTTGTTCCGTTAACATATGCATCGAATTTAATTATGATTTTTCCACCATCTGTAAGGTTTACATCAGAAAGATTCCACCAAAGTGTTTTTCCATCATTAGAAATCTCTGGTTCTATATCTCCAACTGAGTTTCCTCCAATAACTTCAATATCTACGTTGTTATCATAAAGAAGAACACATGGTAATTCATCCACAAAATTGACATATGTTAAATTTTCTTCTCCGAAGTATTCTAATTCTAGTTTGAATCTAAGTGAGCTTCCGACAACTGTATCTATTGAGTCTTCCCATTCACCTTCATCATATACTTCTTTAGTAAATGTTGTTGGTGGTGGACAGCATCTGATATCAACACAATCTGAACCAATGTACCACTCACAAGGACTGCATTCCATACATCCCCATAATGCACCTAGTGCACAATTTTCATCCCAGCATTCTCTTGGGCATGCATCGCAGCAATCATCACAATATTCTGTGACCGCTGTATCAAACTCTATTACGACACTTTCACCATCGGATAGGCCAAATAATGTGTTTCTCCAGTCCCATACAATCATACCTTCAGTTAATTCAAATTCATGATCGCATACTTCAACAATTTCGTCTTCGCCGACATATATTTCAGGCCACATTTGGTCTCCTTCAGTTACTTTTTCTCCTCCTATCCATATTTCTTCATTATCTGCATATTCAAGGCAGAATGGAAGTTTATCAGCTGCAACATAACACTTCATTAAATCGTCGCCGTAGTATGTACCTGTAAGTTTAAATCTTACATTTTCACCTTTGTTTACATGATCAAGACTATCTGCCCAATCAGTTCCGTTCCAAACTTTCTTTTCAAAAGTAAAATGTGGTTTAAGAGTTATATCAACAAAATCTTCGTCATAGACATCTTCATCAACAGTTACATTTGCAAAGTTTGTACCTTCTTTTAATTCATCAAAGTCTCCGACTACATCTACCCAGATATATAGGAATATATCATCTTCTTCGACTCTCTGATCAACCCAAGTCCAGGTAAGTTCTTGACCGTCTTGACTGAAGCTTAATCCTGGCGGAATTGTTGATTGATCATCAAATTCCAAGAAATCTGGTAGTATGTCTGTTACAACTGGGTTATTTAGATCAACATTTCCAGTGTTTGAGACATTTATCATAAATTCAAGCTGTGCGGGGGAACCAAGTTCATCATAATAAACAGTTAATGGTCCCTCTATCCATTCCCCACTTTCTGGGTCTTTAACTTTTTTATTTATAGAAATCTCAGGGTTTTCTTCCTCTGGAATGTTTACTTCAGCTGTATCTTCATCCCAAAGATCTTCCTGGCCACAAGTTTCAAAACCAGTGACATTTACATGATTTACATTTATACAATCAGATATTACTGTTGCATTAAATTCCATGAAAAGAGTTCTTGGTTTACTTGGATCAGTATCCCACAATTCTATTCCATAATCATCTGAAAGATACCAAATGTATGAGTTTCCAATAACATCGTGAGAATCAGTTGTGTAAACATGTGTTCCATGTGTTATTACAAGACTGTTATTGTATTCTAAGCAATCTGGAAAAGTATCGTTTACAACTAACTCCATTGCTTTATAACCAATTCCATCTCCATCTTCGTTTTCTGGAGTGGTATCTACGGGATTGTAGGTAATTGATATATTAAATCGTACATCTTCACCTATATCTGCTGTTACTGGATCAGTCCATTCTTCTCCATCCCAAATAGTTTTTACTACAGTTAGTCCTCTTCCGGGTTCTACTGGATCTTGTTCTTCTCCAGGACAACCGGTGGTAGTTATATTTCCAGTTCCTACAGCGAATGTAGAAACGATCATCAAAAGCGTCAAAACTATGCTTATAATTACTTTGCTTTTCATATTTTTTCTTTCCCCCAAATCTCAATAAACCTTACGGTAGGAAATTTTCTTTATATTTATACTATTACTAGTATATAAATATTCCTATCTATATAAATATATATTATTAAGAAAAGAATTAATTAACCGTACTTTAATCTATCTAAATATAAAAAAAAAATAGATTTATATAATAAGAAGTTGCAGATTATTACAATTTTTTACAATAAGTTATCATTTAGATTATTGAAACCTAGATTTATCATGAATAATTCTACTTCATCTGAAATATATTCATTACCTTTATATGCTTCTAGTCTTAGTTTATGACGGCCAAATCCTATTTGATTTAGTGTGTAATTAAACGATTGATTTGTTGTATTATATATGGGTTGGTCGTCAAAGTATATTTGTACTAAATCAGGTTCAAAATGCTCTGATTTATTTATATTGCCTTCAATGGTGAATGGTCCAATAGTAAATGCATCGCAATCAAAGATATCTAACAAGTAAGAAATCTCAAGGATCTCAGTATCAAGTATGTATAAATATCCTTTGTATGGTTTGTTAATTAAGTCTGCACTATTATCTTCAACATTTATGGTTACAATTGCGCTATCAAAACTGCCGTTATTATCAGAGATTCTATAAACAAGAGTATCTGTCCCATTAAATTCACTATTTGGTGAATAAATTATTTTTCCATCTAAAATCTCAGCTTCACCATATTGCGGGGAATTTGTGATAGAATCGATACTAATTGTATCTTCATCTGGATCAAAGTCATTAAATAAAACATCTATTTCATTATCTAAACTGTTTTTTACTACTGTAAATTCGTCATCATTTGCAACAGGATTATTGTTTTCGGCAGTTGTAAATACATTTATTGTTAAAAGGGCTGTATCAAAACCTCCACAGTTATCTGATATATTATATGATAGGGTATCTTTACCAATGAAATCTAGATTTGGAGTATAATGAATTTTATTATTGATAACTTCGGCTGAACCACTATTTGGGCCATCAAAAATTTCTGTAATTATCAATTGAGGGTTATCGATATCATAATCATTTTGTAAGACATCAATTGTTATGTCGGTGTTTCTAGGAATGATCCTGGAGTCATCTTCAGCTACTGGTTTATCATTAACATTTATAACTTCAATTTCAACACCTGCTTCAGAAACTTCATTATTTTGATCGGCTATTTGATATGAAAAACTATCGGGCCCATAATAGTTACTGTCCGGAGTATATATAATAGCGTTTTCTTCAATATGTGCTTGTCCATTAGATGGATTTGTAACTGAAATTATAGTTAAAGAGTCGCCTTCGTCTTCATCTGTATCGTTTGAAAGAACATCTAAAACATTTTCTGTAGAGTCCTCTAAAAGTTCATAGTAATCATCATATGCAACTGGTGGATTGTTAGCATCAATAATATTGATATATACAGTTGCTTGATCTGTATCCTCTGAGGGATCTATTATTATATATTCAAAGGAGTCTTCACCGGTGTAACCTTGGTATGGAGTATAAAAAACCGTATTGGAGTTAAATGAAACTGAACCATGAGAAGGACTTGATACCTCAGCAATTCTTATTTCATCTTCATATATATCATTTGAAAGAACATCTAAAGTGTTATCAACTGAGTCTTTTAATAGAGAATACTCATCATTATTTGCAACAGTTAGATTATTATCTATAATCTCAACATTTGCAGTGTCTTCTTCGCTTATAATAAACTTGTCAGTAATTTGACTAATAACAAATCCCGCTTCTATTTCAACAAAATTATCTTCTTTTCCACCACTGTTTGCTTTACAATCAAACTCTATGTTGATTGTTTCATTAACACAGAAGTCTTCAAACATCCATGAGATATTATTTTGATTGATGCTTAACACATTTGGAACTGCGTTTCCATGATACGAAAGAATGTTTGGTAATAAATCTGTAACCGTTATTTTTGTAAAGTTTACATTACCTGAGTTTGTGACATTTATTCTAAACTTTACAATATCTCCTTCATTTACAGTAGTTGACTCTTTCCAACTTTGTGTAGATTCATCGAATACTTTTTTATCTAAATCAACTTGAGCATTGACATCATCAGGATTTGTTAAAATAGTTATGAGTACACTAGCCTGATTATTACAGTTTATACCCTGGATGCTTTGTTCATAATTAGTTATGTATGCATCCAAATTGTTGATTTCTTCAACTAACACTGGCTGTTGAGACTCGAGATCTTGAATTTCTAAAAGAGTTTGTTCGCTGAGTTGATTCTTATCAGCTAAAGTAGTTTCTAACTCATTTTGTTGAGTTATTAAAGAATCATGTGTTTGCTTAGTTGTTAAAAGATTTGAGTTAATTATAGACAACTCTTCTTCAATTTGTGTTTTGACTGTCTTCTTTTCATTTAAATCTGAAAAATATGTTTGTTTCAAAACTATTTTTGAATCCTTTGATCCAACTAACTCAGATAAAACAGTATTTTTATTTTCTAAATCATTTTGTGTGTTTATTTTTACATCATTTTTTTCTGATATTTGTGTTTCAATACTCGTTTTTTGATTTAATAACTGATCAAGAGTCTCTTGATTTTCATTTAAACTCTGTGTTAATGAGTCAATTTCAGAAGATATGTTATTTAACTCTGTTTGTTTATTTGAAATAGTTTCTTGTAAATCAGTAATTAAATTATTTTTTGTATTAATAAGTTGCTTGCTGCTATCTATGTTTGCTGATAATGTACTTAATTCTTCTTCTTTTAAAGATTTTAAATCTGTTAATTCAAGTATTGTTTGATCTAGGTTTTCAATTTGTGTTTTAATTTGGGATTTTTGAACTTTTATCTCATCTATATTTGATTCTAAAATTGATATTTCATTTAAGGCCTGTTCTTTATCTTGAATAAGTATATCTAGATTATTTTGAAGATCTAATATCGTATTTTCTTTTTCGTTTATCAATGCATTAATATTTCCTAAATCTTCTTCTTTCAGACTCTTTGAATCTATAAGATTATTCTTTTCCTGATTTAAATTTTGAATCTGAGTGTTTAGTCCATCAATCAAATCCTGTAAAGATATCTTTTGGTTTTGAAGTGTAGTTATATCTAATTCTATTTGTTCTTTATCAGTTTGCAGTTGATCTAGTTTAGTTTGCATAGTTTCCTTAGTTAATTGTTTTTCAGAAATTTGACTTTGTATATCACTATACATTTGTTCATATGAATTTTTTTCATTTGTTAGAGAACTGATTAAATTATTTTTATCAGCAAGTTCTTGCTCAATTTGTGCTCTTTGAGTCCCATATGAATCTAACTGGTCTTGCAGATCTGATATTTGAATTATTGCATTCTGCTCAGATAAATATAGTTGATCTAATTTACTTTCAAGTAGGTTGATTGTATCTTCGTTATTTGATAATTGTGTGTTTATTTCATCTAAATTATTTTCAAGGTTTAGTTTATCGTTATTTAGAATGTCAATTGCTGCTTCTAAATTTAGTATGCTGGTTTCTATTTGATCTTTTTGTGAACTTAAAATTGTTATTTGTTGAGTAATTCCTGAAAGCTCATTATTAAGATTAGATTTTTCAAGACTAAGTTGAGAAATAGAATATTCTATATCTTCGATGTCCGTTTCAAATGTTGAAATCTGGTTAGATATATCTGTAATCTCTGTTTCTTTCTCTGAAATTAAAGTCATTAAAGTATTTATTTCTTCATCATTATTTGCTGATAATAAAGTGTTATATTCTTCTTTTAATTGGGATAGCACCAACTGTTCATCTGATACATTTGTTTGTAACCCTTCAATTAGGTCCATTTTTTCAGCTAAAAGAGCTTGTTTTTGAATTATGTCTTGGTTGATTGCATCTATATTTAGTTGAATTTCACCAATTTGTGCTTGTAAACTTTCAATTTCAGATAAAAGTGTTTGAACTTGAGTTTCAATTTGTTCTTTTTGATCTAAAATAAGGTTTTTTTCTTCAATAATTGAACTTATTTGATTTTGTAAATATATCTTATCAGATTCAAGCTGACTTATAGTTTCCTGAATAGATATCTTTTCAGAAGTAGCTTCTTCTATTTGAATGTTCAGACTATTTATCAATAAATCTGATTCATCTATCTGAGAAATGATGCTATTTATTGTTTCATCGTTTTCGCTTAAGTCTTGGGATAAAGTTCTATATTCTAACTTTTTTTGTTCTAGTGTTTCTTTTTCTAAAGCAATTGTTTGCTCAAGATTTAAACATGTATCTTCTATATTTGCTAAATCCAATTGTTTTTGTTCGATTTCTGATATTGTTAGTGCTAGGCTTTCTTCATATGTTGTTATATCTTCATTTAAACTTATTATTTCATTTTCTAAAAGTGCTATATTATTTTCTATTTCTGTTGTATGGGTTGTTAAATCACTTAAATCTTGATTTAGAATTTGAATTTGTGTTTCATAATTTGTTTTTACAACTGTTTTTTCATCAAGTCTTAGGTTTAGGTCAGTATATTGTTCTTGTAGATCTGTTTGTGTGTTGATAAAAGCATCTTTTTCCAAAGTGTATTTTGTAATTGTATTTTCTTTAACTTGTATATCTGTTGAAATGGTTTCTATTGTTTGTTCTTTTTCATTAATTTCAGCTTGTTTTCTAATTATTTTTTCATGATTTAAAACAGGTTGAAGTGATAAGATATAGAGTTCTTGTTTAAGTTGTGCTAAATCGTCTTCTTCTATTTCTTTTTTCTGTTCTAAAAGTGTTAGAGTATCAACCTCTGATTGAATCTGTAATTCTTTTTTACTTATTGAGGTTTCAATTTGATTGATTTCATTATCTTTATCTACAATTTTTGCATTTAAAATCGAGATGTCGGTATTGATTACATCTAAATTTGACTGTTTTTGGGTTTTTTCTTCTTCTTTTAAGTAAATATCACTTTCAACATTAGATAATTCAAGTTCAAGGTTTTCAATAGATTGGCTTTTCATTGGAATTTTTGTATTTTTTATAAGGGCTATGTCTTCTTTGATTTGAGTTTTAGAAGAAGTTAGTTGTTGTATTTCACTATTAATTGTATCTTTTTGTGCTAATGCTTCAACTAAATCAGTTTCTAGAGAGGATATCAAATTTTCTTTTTCTGCTATTTCAGATGCAAGAATATTTAACTCTTGATTATCTAATTGTTTATTTTGCAATTCTTCTTCAAGTAAAATATTAAGATTATTTTTGTTTGTTTGTTCAGTTGATAGATCTAAGTCTAAACTTTCAATTAAGTTAATTTTGTCTTGCAACAAAATTTGGTTTTGCTCTATCTGGTCGTTTATTAATGTCAATGATAATTGTTTTTCATTGAGCGATTGATCTAATGATTGAATTGTATTTTCATAATTTATTATCTGTGTATTTATCTGCTCAATTTGCTGGTTTTTTGTTGATATCTGAGTGTTTTTTAGTTCTATACTCTGCTGAAGTTGGTTTTTTGTTGTAGTAAGCTGATCAATTTCATCTAGTAATGTGTTTTTTTGTTCTTTAGCTAAATTTATTTGATTTTGAATGTCGTTTATTAGATCCTTTTGATCTTGAATTTGAATTTGTAAGTTATTTAATTCTTCATTATTCATCTGTTGTTCTAAAATTTTATCTTGCAATTGAACATTCAATGAGTTAAGTTCATCTTGTTTTTCGACTAAATTTGTTTCTAAATTTGTTAAGATGTTTTGTTTTTCTAACAAAGATTGTTCTTTTAAAGAAAGTTCATTTAAAACAGTTTGAAGAGTTTGTTCTTTATTTGATTTTAAAAGGTCAAGATCTTGTATGTCTTGTTTTATTTGATCGAATTGTAAATAATTCTGCTGAAGGTTTGTATTTTTTATTTCAATTTGAGATGTTATGTCTTCTAAACTCTGAGTTACGGCTGTTTTTTGGGTAGTTAATTGTTCAATTTCAAGTTGAATTTGGTCTAACTGATTTGTTTTTAAGTTTATATCTGATTGAATATTTTCAAGTTCTGTATTTGCATTTGATAAATCATTTGATACAACTCCTATTTTACTTTCCAAGGTTTGTAATTCGTCTTGAAGTTGATTTAAATTTGATGTTTCTAAACTAATTTGATTTGTAATTGCAGCTAATGTTTGACTTATATCTTCTGCTTGACTTACCAATTGATCTTGTTCTAAAATTAAATTATCTAATTGCTGCTGTGTTTGTTGAATTGTTGTTTCTAAGTTTTGCAAATGTGTTAGGGTTGTTTCTAGATTTGTATTAGTTGTTAAAAGATTTTCATTTGTTGTTTGTAATTCATTTTCAAGCTGATTTAATTCATTTGTATTTGATGAAATCGCGGTAACAATTGTTTGTAAATCTTGTTCTATCAAAGATTGTTCATCTATTAACTGTTCTATATCTTCATTATTTGTGTTTATTTGCTTAGTTATTTGTTGGATATTAGTCTCAATATCAGCAAGGTTTTGCATCTCTGTTGTTAGCTCTGCATTTTTTGTCTCTAATTCTAAAAGTGTATTGTCATATAGAGTTTGAGTCTTTTGCAGAGTTTGTGTATTTGTTTGTATTTCTTGGTTTATTGAATTAATTTCTGTCGTAAGTTGATTTTGAGTGATATACATTGAGTTAAGTGATTCTAACTCGTTTGTAACTTCTAATTCCAAATTTTCTATTTCTTGATTTATTTGTGTAATTTCAATTTCTATGTTGGATTTGGAGTCTATTAAACTCTGAAGATACTCTTGATTTACGGAATTATCTAGAGTTTGCTGGATTTGGAGTTCTATATTAGTTAAATCCTGCTGTAAGTTATTTAATATCAGGTTTTGATCATTTAGTTGCTCTTCGAGATTTTGTATTAATAATTCTTGGTCAACTATGTGACTGTCTATGTTTTCAATTTCGATATCAATGTTGTTAATATTTTCATTAAGAGTATTTATTTCTGTAGTTATACTTTGAAGATTTGAATCTAAATTTATTATTTGTTCGCTTAGGGTTGTAATCTGTTTTTGTAGTTCGTTTATATTTTGGGTTAAATCGGTTAGTTCTAAATTTATGTTTTCTATTTCAGAAGTTATATCTGAGTAGATTCTTTGTTTTTGAGATATTTGAAGATTAACTGATTCTAATGTATTTGTTTTTTCGTTATATTGCTGTTTTAATACTTCTATTTCTTCATAATATTTTGAATGAATTTCTGCTGTTGTTGCAATTGAATTTGTTACACCATCAACAGTTGTTTTCTTTAATGCTAGCATATCATATTCAATTGATATTATTTCCCCGGTTAGTAATTCATCAAAAAATACTACGAGTTTATTATCAATAATTTCATAATTCGATGTTTTGCTTGTAAGTATAGATTGTTCTTTCAAACTTAATGTATTTTCTGAAGGTAAAATGTTTATTACTTTCATGTTTGTAAGATCATAGTTTTCAATATTTTCTATCGTTGCTTTGAATCTAACTGTTTTACCAGTAAGTAGTTTTATTTTATTTGACCAACCTTTGATTTCTAGGTCTTCTGGTTTTGCAACCTGTAATTTTATTCTTAGTGCTTTATTTCCTGTTGTTTCAGAATTGATTATTATTTCATCGATTTCTTGAGAAGTAATTGTATTATTTTCGCTTAAATCCTCTGCTAGTCCAATTGTAGACGATAACAAAGTAAAAACAGTTAGAAAAAGTATTATCTTTTTTGTGTTAGCTTTCCTACTCATAAATTTAGTCCTCCGCAGACAAAATTTTATTCTATAACTAAATATGTTGTTTATTATATAAATAGCTTTTTATATTGATATTAAAAGTTTATTGTACAAATATATGCCGAAAAACAAAAAAATGTTTTGACAAAATAATTTTTTTTATGAATTTTGTTGCTTTTAACCCGATAAAATGTTTAGTCGGGTCAAAGACGACAAAATAGAAAAGTATTTAAACCTGTAAATCAACAATATTATTGACTTAATTTAATAAAAAAGGTGCCTAAAAAATGACTCACTCGAGAAAAAGGATACCAAAAAACATAGAAAGATCGGTTCGAGATATACTAAAATCTAGAGCTAGATCTCGCATTTATTTGTATCTTTTGAGAAAACAGGGTGCAAAGACAGATCAAATCATAAAAGGCACAAAACTTCATCCTAGCACAGTTAGAGAAACACTATCTAAGATGTATGAACAAAACCAGATTTACAGACGTAAAAAAGTAAATGAAAAGATTGGAAAAAATCCGTATTTGTATTATCCAGTTCCACCAATCGAACTTCTTAAAAGATATACAAAAGAAATTGAAGATAAATTAACAAAAATAGCTAATTTAGGTTTTTCTGAAGAAAATAAGAAATCTGTAAAAATAAAAATAATAGAGAAGGCTGATCAATTATGAATGTTAGATCAATAGCAAAAATACTTGCAAATAGACCACGATCGGTCATACTTATTTTTGCTATAATTACTGCACTTGTAGGTGTCCAGGCTTCTAACGTTTATATGGTATCAGATTTTTCAAACTATTTACCAAAGGATAATCCAACCCTAGAACTATGGAATGAAATAGATCAAGAATTTAGTTTAGGTTCAACAATAATTATATTGATAAATCAAACAAATAGAGTGCCCGATAATATAAGAGATTACAGGGTTCTAAGCGAAATGGATTCGGTTTATAGAACTTTGTTGGATAATCCTAAGAAAAGAGGCAAAGATACAGGAATAAAATCTATAACTTGTCTTTCAAAATATATTCGAATAGAAAACAGTGAAGCGATTGGTATCGGAAACGCTGATGATGCAATTCCAATGGATAAAGATACTATATATACATATATGGAGAGAAAAACTATAGCTGGGCTCAAAGGAACATTATACACTGATGATTATCAATATGCAGCAATGGTAATACAGCTTGAAGAGGATGCTGATTTTGATAAAGTTATTGAAAATGTTAGAAATGCAATAGAGCAGCGTGGTACAAAATACACAAATATGGAAGTAACAGGAACTATTGCAATGCAACAGGCAATTCAAAAAGAAAGTATGAGAAATCTAGTAATTGTATTTCCTGTAGCAATAATTCTTGTTTCAATAATATTATTTATTTTTCATCGTGATTTCAAGGGTATACTAGTTGCTTTTATTCCACCTGCTTTTGCACTAGCTTTAACTTTTGGTGTATTAGGCATGGTTGCACCTGAACTTACCTTGATATCTGTTGCAATTGTGGCACTTTTAATGGGTCTAGGTGTTGATTATTCAATACATTTGATGAATAGACTTGCTGAAGAAAAAAAGATAGAAAATAATATTGATAGGATAGAAAAAATACTTAGATCAACAGGTATAGCTGTTCTACTATCAACAATTACAACTGTTATTGGTTTTGCTTCATTAATGATATCCAGCATGTCGCCCATGGTTACATTTGGTTTTGGCTGTGCAATTGGTATAATGTTTTGTTTTATTTCAGCAGTACTTTTAGTCCCCTGTTTGGTATTAATTCTTAATATTGAAAAAACAAGAGAGGCTAAAAGCTGGAAGAAGTTTGCCAATTTTGCATTAAAATACAGTAAAAGAATGATAATTATTGCAGTATTTCTCTCAATTATGTCGATAATATTACTTCCACAAGTTGAAACAAATGTAAACTACTTTGATATGGCACCAGCAGGTGTAAAAGAACTTGATACAATGTATGAATACTCAGATCAATTTGGGACAGGTGGAAACTTTAATGCGTTTTTAGTAAGAACTGATCCAGGTGGACTTGAGGATCCTGAAGTTATAAATCAGATATATGAAATGGAAAAAGAAATGGAAGCAGTAGGGGTAACTGTTAGATCTATTGCTGATTCATTAAAGGAAATATACGATTTACTTGATAGAAACAAGATAATTCAAACCTTTGCTAATCTTACTGAAGCAGATAATATAATTTTTGATAAGATCGCT
Source organism: uncultured Thermoplasmatales archaeon (assembly GCA_964518165.1). Taxonomy (GTDB): domain Archaea; phylum Thermoplasmatota; class E2; order DHVEG-1; family DHVEG-1; genus CAYZTD01. The sequence goes on along the minus strand of CAZFFN010000040.1, from coordinate 3,153 downwards.
GAAGAAGGAATAGTTGATGAAGACAGATCACAAACTCTAATTCTTGTTTCAATTCCAGTTGGAATTAGTATAAAAGAAATCGAAGAAATTGTAAACAAACTAAATGATATAGCTGAAAGACAAGTCTTACCGCATAATGGTAGAATATCAAAACTAACTGGCCAGGATGCAATAAATGTAGCTGTAAACAAAAAACTCTTTGATGAACAGATGAGATCGATGATAATAGCTTTAATACTCGTTCTTGCTGCATTAATATTTATCTTTAACTCTTCATTATATGGACTTTTTACAATGATTCCTGTGTTTTTTGTATTAATGTGGGAACCCGGGTTTTTAGTTGCAACAGAAATTCCACTTTCATTAATTACGATTACAATTGCATCTATTATGGTTGGAATAGGTATAGACTATGGAGTGCATATAACACATAGAGTTAGAGAAGAAATGGAGCAGGGTTTATCAAAAATTGATGCAACAAGAAAGGCAATAGAAAAAACAGGCTTATCTTTAGTTGAAGCAGCTCTTACAACGGTTGCCGGGATGGGTTCAATATATATTGTTAATATTTCTGCCTTGAGAGAATTTGTGACAGTTATTGTTTTTATGGTAGCAGTATCTTGTGTTGCAGCGGCTTTATTGATGCCGGCATTTTATGAGTTGAAAATATTAAAATAAGATCTAATTTTCTTTTTCTTTTTTCTTGATTAAAGATTTAATAAATGGAATATCAAAAAGTATATTTCCAACAATTATTACAATCCCAAGAATTAATTCTCCAAAAAAACTAGGATCATTTCCAATAACCCCTCTTACATAATAATCATTTATAAATAAAAAACCAATAATAAATGGTAAAAAAATAAGTAAAGGAGCAAAAAGAATCTCAGTTCTAAGAATCTTTGAATTGTTGTTGTTTTTCATATATTTCATATTGTTTTCATTCATAAATTATCACTATGTCCATAAAACGGGATATATAATTTGATCAGGATAACTTAAACCCACCTCAGGAATTGCAATCCAAATTATTCCAATAAGAATTGCAGGTACCAGCTGAATCATCAAATCATCGTCTAATAATTTAAATTTTTTTGTTTCACCAACAATTGCACCGATTGCTCCTATAACTGATACAATTAAAAACAACCATATGTTTGCTTTGTACCAGGTTATCATAAAAAGAAATAAACAAACAAGAAAACCGAGAATATATACAAGTTTTGTATTGTACCTTCTTCTAATTTCACCTATTACAGGATCTCCTATACATGCACATAAAATACAGGGAATTGCTATTTGCTGTGGGAAGAATCTAAGAAGAAGTAATGCTCCTACTGCAAAAAAAACATAGCTTCCAACCCTGTTTTTTTCATAAAGCCTTAAACCAAAGAAATGCTCGCTACTTAAAATACCTTTTAACCTTAGTATCTCAAGAGATATTGCAAGAATTACTAAAGCAGGCGGAACCCAGAATTTTAAAAGATTGATCCAATCAAGATCTGGAAGCATGTAGTAAAAAATAAAGGATGCTCCAAAAGTATGAAAGACACGTCTATACCAATGTGCATTAAAGTCAATAGACTTTATTCTTTCTTTTGTATTGTTTATACTTTGGACGACTTTACTTACCATAATTAAACAACAGTTGATTCTTTGTCAAGAGTTACAATACCTTGTTTTCCACCAACAATTACTTCATCAACAAGATCTATAAATAAACCATTTTCAACAACACCAGGTATGTTGTTTATATCTTTTTCAAGTTCTTCTGGTTCCATGATTCTTTCAAACTCACAATCAAGTATATAGTTACCATTATCTGTTATATACGGCTCATTTTCCATTATCTCTCTAAGTTTAACTTCGCAGTTAAATTCTTCTAAAGCTTTCTTTGTAGACTGCCAGGCAAATTTTACAACTTCTACAGGTAAATCAAAATCTATTCCTAGCGCTTTAACTACTTTTGCATCATCAACAACAATGATTTCTCTTTTGGAATGAAATGCAATAATTTTTTCACGAGTTAACGCTCCACCACCGCCTTTTATAAGATTTAAAAATGAGTCAACTTCATCAGCACCATCAATTGTTAAATCAATTTCAGGGTTTTCATCAAGTGTAGTTAAAGGAATTTTTTCTTCTTTAGCAATTCTTTTTGTATGGATTGATGTAGGAATTCCTTTAATCTTCAGATTTTCGTTTCTTACTCTTTCACCTAGTTTTCTTAAAGTATATTCAACCGTAGAACCAGTACCCAGACCAACTATCATTCCATCTTTAACTTGTTCAGCGGCTTTTACTCCCGCTAGTTTTTTTAATTCTTCTGTTTTCAAGAGTTCACCTTGCAACCTGTAATGTTGAATTAGTACAAAAATATGTATGTTAAATATAATTGCTTTCTATATTAAAAAGATTTATAGTTGTAATTTTTATTAGGGTCTTTTGGTAAGTATGTTATCAGAATGCAGAGAACATGGATATTTTAGAGCAAAACACTGCCCAATTTGTGAAGAAGAAGGCAAATTTATCATGAATGATAGAGAGCTTACATCTTTATCTAGAATTATGGCTGGGGCTCTTAGACACTTTCCCGAAAAAATTGGTGTAATGATGGATGGCCATGGTTGGGTAGATATTCAGGATTTAATTGGTGCGATAGGTACAAGTAGATCTGGTTTTAGATGGCTTAGAAAAAAACATATAAAAGCTCTAGTTGAAACAGATCCCCGGGAGCGATATCAAATAGATGGTGGAATGGTTAGAGCGACATATGGGCATACTATCGATATTGATATTTCTGATCTACCTGAAGCTGAAATTGATGAATTTTATTATCCTGTAACTGAAGAAGAAGCTGATATGATTGTTGAAGGCGGCCTTCATGCAACGGATAGAAAAAAGGTTCATCTGAGTGGTACTTATGAAAAAGCAATGGAAGCAGGAAAAGTTAGAACTGAAGATCCATTAATTCTTAAAATTGATGGTAAAAAAGCTAAAAAAGATGGAATTAAAATATATCATGCAGGAACTGATGTTTATCTCACTGATTCAATTGATGGTAAATATATTTCAAAAATTGAGGAAAAAGATTAAAAAACTTTTTTCTTTTGCAATATTTTTCTTTTTGGGCTTGTAGCTCAGCTAGGTAGA
>CAZFFN010000039.1:0-1942 GCA_964518165.1 uncultured Thermoplasmatales archaeon | reverse complement strand
TTTTCACCGAGAAAATGTATGCATTTTCTCCTGATATATCTACCGATATTATTCAGGAAATAATGCTAAAACTTTTGAGTTAATTCTCGGACAGGCTCTTATACAAATAAAACATTTCTTTACCCAAATGAAAAGATAAAATAAAAAAATAAGAAGATTTTTGTTATAAATCCCAATTTAGGGATAACCTCCGGTGAGAGATTAACCCTTATTAATACTATATATCTAAGAGATATTTAAATTTTATGAATATGATATACTCTTTTTTGTGTGTAGGGTCATGAGATATTGATTTAAAAGGTTATTATAAGAGTAATATATGAAATTAAAGAGCATTACACTTTTAACAGATATGCTCGTCGGGAGCACTATTTACAACTGGGAATTACTAAAAAAAACATAATTTCGATTTTTTTTTAATACTTTATTACATTTTACTAATAACTCTTTTCATAACTGAATAGCTTAAAAGTACATCCTTAAAAAGATTAGAAAAATCAAAAAATTTTGATTTTTCCTTTTTTACTGTATGCACATATTCACCATTATCTTTACCTTCAACACCCATTCTATCTTTAGACCAATATCGAATAGTATATTCTCCTTTCTCATCATAAGTGTGATATGATTCATATTCTACAGGGATGTTTCCTTTTTTCCAATCGCTTATTGTCCCATCGCCCCAATCAATCTTAAAGTACACGGGATATCTACCAGCTACAGAATCAGGCACACAAGTAAAGGTGACTTCTTCTCCTTCTTTAGAAGGTTCTGGACTGACACTTTTAAAATTAATTTCACATCTATTATATTTACTAAGACGAAAGTAGGATTTATCAGTCGTTGTAACATATTTGTCTTTATTTAAACTATAATGATGGATTTTCTGTTTTAATTGAAATTCTTTTGAAGAGTCAAAACTTGAATAAAGTACAGTAGCAACTCTAAGATCTCCGCCGGGTGTTGGTGTTTTTGTATAAAAATTTATAGATTGAGATTCACCTTCAACATTACAAAATTCTACCGTATACGTTATTGGATATATTGGATCAGCTCCGATCCAATATCTAAATTTAAAAACACAAATACTACCTGATGGAGGACAATCATTTATTTCCCATGGGCGATTCTTAAAAGGATTCGAAGTTGCATGATATAGATCTCCATTTTCATCTAATGTTAAGCCTCCAGTTGACTGTTGGCATGTATATTTTTTAAAAGAGCTTGCAAAACTTTGAGTCTCGCTTTGGCCCAAATCAATTGCACCCCACAAATCAGTCAATTTAGCTTTAAGAATAATACTAACTAAATCACCAGGCATAACTTTTTTACTTATCTTAAGAATTCCATTTTTGTTCTCAGTTCTATCATATTCAATAAAATCGATATCAGAATTATCACCAAATTTAATTTCAGCTCGACACCAATCTGCTAAACCAGGACATTCTACTTCAATATCCACTTCAAAACTAATTATTATTCCCTCATTTGGTATATCAATATTAAAATTATCTTTATATGCACAAAATACATCAGGCGTAGCGTCACCTGAATCATCATAACTGTTAACTATTTTTATACTACCTGCATCAAGTGTTGTTTCATCCATTAATGACAGAGACGTATTTTCAGTATTTTTATTATTAATGGACATACCAACAGCATTAATACTACTTACAAAAAACATACTAAGTAGACATATTACAATTATTTTTTTGTTCATAATTATCACATCGAAACAATTTTTATTTATATTGTAATATAATATCACCTATATAAATATATTGATAATAAAATAAAAATAACCATATATTAATTAATACTCAAAAAGATTAATAAAAAAAGGGCATTGGGACAAAATTAGCCAGGGCGGACACGTACAGTAAAAATATTATGTAAAACAGCAATAGAAAAACAAGCCATCTCCCTACGATCCTCACGT
>CAZFFN010000038.1:0-8066 GCA_964518165.1 uncultured Thermoplasmatales archaeon | reverse complement strand
ATCTTTTGCTCCCTTATCTTTTCTAAAGAAATCTTTATTTTTCTTTTGGTTTTTGTTCATAATGTCACTATCTCTTTTTGTATCCAAATTTTTTATTATAATCTTGATGATCAACAATATCTAATACAAATGCGATAATCTCTATTTCTGTTTCATCATGTCTTAATGTATATAACATTCTCCAAAAGTTAGGTAATTCAACTCTGAATAGGTTTGTAATATCATATTTTTTAATGTATTGTTTTGGAATAAGAGATTTTGCAATCGGATCTCCATAATGGGGATCAGATTTTATCAAATCAATTTTCTTTAAAATAGCTGAAAATATTGATTTTTCAGTTTTTGAAGCATGTTTTTTATCTTTCAAATTTTTATAGATTTCAACTGCGTCAGATGATAATATTACTCGGGTTTTCTTCATATTTCTAGCCCTTTGGAAATTTCTTTCCGTAAACGTGGGCTTGTGTTATGTATCCATGTTATTCCTTTTATTGATACATAGATCTTATTTGATTTTTCTAAATAATCTAATATGATCATTAGTGTTCTATGGTTCACTTGTTTAGGTAATTTTTTCTTTAGGTCTGCAACTGTAAATATACTTTTGTCCATATTTTTCATTGTATTCTCTACCATTAGAACTGTATTTAATGTCGGCGAATGATCAAGTCTATATTCTTGCTTTTTTGACATTTTCATCACAAATTATTATTATTTAGTAACTATATGGTATCAACTAATATTTATATTTTTCCACATTTACGTTGAGAAAAAAATGGTTTTTAACCTTAATTAACTCTTATGAGGGGTCATTGAAAGTATTAATTAGAACAAAAATATATAATTTGTAATATATTGTTTTTATTTTAATCTATTTTCTTACATTTTGGTATAATTTAATACAGATTTTTTCAATTTAATCCAACTATTTTTTTATTTGTATCTCTTTTCCATATAACTCTCAATACTATTCAATAACCAAACTTTCTTTCGTATAATTTGTGTGGGAACCATTCTAATACTAGATTTATAATCATTACCTTGTTTTCAAATATTGCATATATGAGTCTCCATCCATCTGGAAGATTATATTTTTAAAGATTCTTGATTTGATATTTCTTAATATATCCTCTTGGCCATAGTTTTCTTGGAATTTTTATTCCACACATAGGTTCTTTCTTTAGATCTGATATTGCTCTATTTATGAAGTTGTATAATTCTTTGTCTTCAAACTTTCCTTTTTTAAGTTTTTTGAAGTCTTTTTCTAATTTAGGACTTGCAAAATAAACATAAATTGGTTTATCTTTCATCGAAGTTTCACACCAGAAGATCTAATTTTTTCTACCATTTCAGGATTCCATGTCCATACTATTCTTCCATCATCATCAATCATGATTTTTCCTGATTCTTCTAGATAATCGATTATCATGCAAAAGGTTTGATACATCACTTTTTTTGGTAGAGCTTTCCATAGTTCTGTTTTCTTTGGATAATCCATTTTTTGAATGGTTTTTTCTACCATTAAAATTGTATCTAGTTGCGGGTAATGGATCTTCTTTTTCATTTGGATAAACCTATTATATATATTTATATAATTGGTTTATTTAATATTTTTGCTCAAATTTGTCATAATTACCAAAAAAATATTAGTTTTCTTCACTTATATATTTCAAGAAGAGGTCATTGAAAGTATTAATTAGAACAAAAATATATAATTTGTAATATATTGTTAATTATCCTGTCAAATTTTTAATAATTTGATATAATTTTATACAGATAATTTCAATCCTATCTATTATTTTCTTACTGATTTATTATGTATTTAGACGTAACGTTGTTTTACGTAATATATGATAGTTAATAGTTATAGTACAGTTTTTGGATGCAATAGAGGGTAGACAAGTTTATTTTTCATGTGAAATTTATTATGTTTGTATAATTAAGAATGGGTTTTTTGATTATGTTAATTTGTTTTAAAAATTAGTTATTACCCGGGATGCTAGTGAATATATAAATTAGGTGTTTTTTGATATAAATATAATTTTGGGGAAAAACAATATATTTTCCACTTTTTTATACAGTTTATGATGAAAAGGATCTTTTCAAAATAAAGTCATGAGGTTTTTCAATAGAAACTTTAATATTAGCTAAATATTCTGTTTTTTATTTAAACTCATAATAATCATATTGGTTGAAAACAGCAGTAACAATGTTTTTCTCTGGGATTTGTGTTCGATGATGCACTGCTTCTTTATAGGCTAGAAGTTGACCTTTATATTTTTCTGGATGGTTGAGGTTTGGTTTATAATCTAAGATATGGAGTTCGTTATTTCTAATCTGGATAAGATCAATATGTCCAGTTAGTGGTGTATCAATTTTAAAAAGGTGTGTTTCTTCGGGATTGATAAATACGGGTAACTCAATACATACTGTATTTTTATCATTATATAAAAAGAATTGTTCAACTAATTCATGTGCTGATACATTTTTTTCTTTTGTTTTTAAAGCAAGTCTAGTCAGCTCTATATCATTTGTTTTTCTTTTTATTATTTTTACATCTTTTTTAATGTCTGTTTGTGAAGCACGTGGTCCACTTAGGAATATTTTATTTGGAAGTGATCTTTTAATCCAGTTTATGTATCTTTTGAATTGTGGTAATTCTTTTGTTTTAAGGTTAAGTTTTAGGTTATGATAAGTAAAAGGATATATTTGCTTATGATAGAATCTTTTTGTTGTGGTAAGTGTGGTTGGTTCTATATTATATTTTTTTCTAAGTTTTATGAAGGTTAGAGTGTTTTTGTATTTATTAATCCATGAGTAAATTGTTCGAGTTGGAGGGGAATATCTGTATTTTTTTCCAGTAAGTGTTTTTATTTTTTTAACTGGATAGCCTTTATTGTAATTTTGAAGTGTATATAGTATTACTTTCAAAGGATATTGTGTATAGGCTTGGTCTTTATCAGAAAAATATTTTTTACATTTTTTACAATAGTATTTTTGTATGAGACCTTGTCTTGAATTTCTTAATCCTGCTTTGGTTAAATTTTTATCTTTTTTACATTGTGGGCATTTCATAAAATAGATCAACCTTTGAAGAGATTATGACTTTTAAAAAATGTAATTTTTTGGTTAAAATAGGTTATGTATCATATTGAACAATTTTTTTGCTTGATCTGGTTTAAATATGCTTTTTTGGCATAAGAATGAACTTTATATCAGAAATGAAAGAGAAAAAATTTTTTAGAACTTACCATGAAGAGTTTTGGCACGTAATTTAGCTGACAGATTTTTTCAAAAATCAAGCTCAAGAGAATATTTTAATGTGTTATATTTCTGAAAACAAAAATATTATATATTAGCACATAATATATTTATATACAATTAATACAAAGGTGATATGTGTGGTAAATATAACGTTATCAATTCCTAAGGATTTAAAGAAAAAAATGGATTCTTTTATTGAAATTAATTGGAGCGCAGTAGCCCGTGAAGCATTCAAAGAAAAAATTTCAGATCTAGAATTTTTGAAACAATTCAAAAAACAAAGTAATTTAACAGAAGAAGAAGCTTTAAAACTTGGTAGAGAACTAAACAAAAAACTTGCTAAGAGACGTTAAATATGGATTTAGTGATCGATGCAAATATACTTTTCTCGGTGTTAATTAAAAAAGGAAAAACTGAAGAACTTCTCTTTAAAGATACTCTTCATCTTTTTGCACCTGAGTTTTTTTTTGATGAGTTCGAAAAATATAGGAAATTAATCAAAAGATAAGACAAATAGAAACGATAAGGACTTTGACAGATTAATGCGAATTTTAAGAGAAAAAATAAAAATCATTCCAAATGAGGAAACTGAAAAATTTATTTCAAAAGCAAAAGCCATCTGTCCAGATGAAAATGATGTCGATTATTTTGCTTTGGCTTTGAAACTGAATTGCTCTGTATGGAGTAATGATAAAGCACTAAAAAACCAGAGACATATTGATGTAATTTCAACTGAGGGATTAATAAATAAGATAGAATAGAAAAGAAAACAAAGTAATACTTAATTAGCCTAAAAAATTAGATTTTTTTACTTTTCTTTTGGTCTTTTTTTATACACAGACTGACAACTTTTACACGTAATTTAGCTGGTAACTCCGCCAAAACTAAATGGAAAACTGAATGGAAAACTGACAAAGTTTGCACATAATTCACCTAACGCCTTTTGCAAAAAATGAATGGGAAACTGACAAGTTTTGCAGGGTTTGCTAGAAAGATGGGGATTTTTTTAGCTTTTTTGAGTCAATAGGTGTTTTTATGTGTTTTTTTGGTTGTTTGATGGATGGTTTTTTCTTCTGTTGGAGTAATGTTGGAATAAATATGATCTGTGGTGAGTTAACTGACACATTCTGCATGCGAAGGATGGCAGTTAGCTGACACCTTTTGCACGTAATGGTTGGTTGATTTGTTTTTGTGGTTTTTGAGTGGTGAATTTCCCACAAAATATTTATACCTAATTGTTACATAATACTAACTAGTGAGTTTATTATGAATCTTCCTCAATGGTTTAAAAAAGGCAAAGAGCCTGACTGGTTTATAGAAGCCACAAAAGAATGGAAGGATTCAACAGTTCGTATGCCAGATTGAGGAAGGATTACAATTTCTTTCATTAATCTTTTCATATTATTTTCATGTTCTCTTAGAGCCTGATCATGTTGAACATCCATATATGAATCATTGAATAATTGAAGGTGGTTGATTTCTCTTTCTATCAAAAATTTTGATTGTTCATAAAACAAATCATATGCCTTCTTTTTTTCACTATAAATATACATATTTACACCCTGTTTTTTTAGATAGTATTTGATAAATAGAAAAGCAGTTCGATGGTTTGCATTTGGAAGTGCTTGTATAATAATTAGTTTACTTGCCAAATGTGATACTTGGTCAATGAGATTATTTTTATCTTTGTAATTCAAATATAAATTTTTTAAATATTCTGGTTCATAGTCCTTATATTCCCTAAGATTTTTCCCAGTTCTTTTTTTATAGTCTTTAATTATGAAAAGATAGATTTTATAATATAATGCAACAAACTCATCAGTATGTTTTTCAAATGAATTAACCATAATTTTGGATTGTAAAATCGGTTAATAATGTTTATTATTTGTAGAAAGTTAATATGTGCTTATCTTGTTCTGTTTCTTAACTTTTTAATATAATGATATTGAATTATTGTTAATCAAATATCATCGTATCTTCATCAGGTGATTATTGAGCAATTAATAGTGTTTTTATTTTAAAACAACTGTGAATCGTTGATATCTCATAGATCCGGGTAAAGCTGACACCTTTTGCACGTAATTTAGCTGACACCTTTTGCAGGGTTTGCTTGTGAGATGGGGATTTTTTTAGCTTTTTTGAGTCAATAGGTGTTTTTATGTGTTTTTTTGGTTGTTTGATGGATGGATTTTTTCTTCTGATGGGAGTAATGTTTGGATATATATGATCTGTGGTGGCCCACCTGCCATCTTTTGCATGCAGAGAAGGTTGCTATATGAATTATATCTGATGTTAAAAAATATTTTAAGAAATCCAAAAAATAATTAATCCTCTCATTCTATCTCTTCTAACATCTCCTTGATCAGAGGTTTCGTTTCTGGTATATCGTGATTAGCCGTTACCCATAGGATCTCATGGACTATAGTGAAATACCCATGGATCATCTTATCTCTCATCTTTGCCATTTCTTTCCACGGAATCTGTGAAAAGTCGTCCTTTACATTCTGGGGAATCCGCTTAGTGGCTTCACCTATTATTTCGATATTTCTCACCACTGCATCAACTGTTTTTTGATCCTTTTTAAATTCCTCAAAATCTAATCCCTCTACATACTCTTCGATGAGTTTCATCGATTCCAATATATCTTTCAAAAAAATCTTATAATCTCTATTCATACTGCTACTGCCTCTTTTAGTATAGAATCTTTTAAATCAACTTTGATTCCTTTTTTGGGAACCAAATCTACTTTCAATCCAAGAATCTTTTCAAGTTTTTCTTCTAATTTGATAAGTTTGATTAATCCAATAGGTTGAGAAAACTCTACTAGTATATCGACGTCACTACTACTGGTTTGGGTATTATGGATATAGGAGCCAAAGATCGCTATCTCTTTTAGATTGTATTCATCTTTCAACTCAGCTTTATTCTCCCTTAGTTTTTTCTTAATCTCTTCAAGTTTTTTCATTAAATAAATAATAATATAGTAATGATATAAATGTTTGTTTTATTCAGTGTTAGAATCGTTCACTTTTCATTCACTTTTCGTTCTTTTCGTTCGGAGAACATAGTGAGTCGCTCTTCCCTCTCCCCTCCGTTCAAGGATACCTTTTTCTATCATTTCATCCAATTCTTTGTAGGCTGTAGTGGCTCCGATATCGAAAATAATGGTTATTTCATAAGGCGTGCCCGACAACATTTGCAGGGAAGAGATGTCTGTTGAAAGGAGTGGATAGGAGAAGGTCACCAGACAAGTTTTGCACGTAATTTAGCTGACACCTTTTGCAAAAAATGAGGGGTAAACAGACAACTTTTGCAGTGTTTGCGTTGGAGGTGAAATTGTTTTTAGCTTGGACGAGTCGATGGTTGGTTTTAAGGCAGGTTGTTGATTGTTTTTTCTTCTGTTGGAGTAATGTCGGGATAAATACGATCTGTGGTGGATCAGCTGACACATTTAGCATGCAGAGGATGGCAGTTTGCTGACAGGTTTTGCGTGCAAAGGTTGGTTGATTTGATGGGTTTTGAGTTTTTATATATTTGAGCGGTATTTTTTTGAGTAACTTTTACACTTATATAACAAAATCTAATAGTCGAATGACAGGAAGATAAAGAAAAAATTTATAAATCAAATTTTTCAACCAAATCTGCGGTAGATAAAACATCTACTGAAGACTGTTTTTTTAGAACAGCATCATTTGACCATAATTGACAGTTCAACTTTAAACAAAGAGCAAAAAAATCAATATCATCAGGGTCCGGTGAAACTTTTTTTGCTTTCAAAAAAAACTTTTCATACTCTTCTTTTTCTATAAAGTTAACCACGGTTTGCAACAACTTGATAATAAAAACATATTGTACATCTGTTAGAGAAAAACGTTTCATTATTACATTTTTATATTTATCCAATTCTTCCAATGCAAACTCTGGTGAATATAAAATAAGATTGTATCTAGTTGAGAGATCACGGGCTGTTGATCTACTGTTAAAAAAGGAAAAGAGAATGTTTGTATCAACTACGAGTCTCATGAAAAAACCTGTTATAATTCATATGTTCAGTTTTTTAAATCTATCTTTTTTTAGTTTCCTTCCTAATTTTACCAGTTCTTCATCATTAAGTTTTTTAGCATCCTTCATAACTTCATCGATAAAATTCAAAAGTTTTTTACGTTTTTCTTCAAAAACAATGAGTTCCCCTATACGTTTTTTAATACGGGGTTTTTCACTTTTTAAATTATCTGGGAGTTTAATTTCAAGGTCTTTCATTGTTTTATTACCATTATTCATTATTGTGTATGGGTATTTAAATAGTTTTGCAGATGATTCACAATCTGGCTGCTGTTACTGGTAAGTTTTTATTTGATTGAATTTGGTGATTTATAAAATCTAGATTTAAGGTGAGCGAAATGGTAGACTGACAATTTTTGAACGCAAAAAGCAGCTGATAGATGAGGGTAAAACTGATACCATTTGCACGCTAAAAGTAGCTGTTGAAAAGGATGATTGTGGAGAGGGTCATCTGACAACTTCTGCACGGAAAAAATGTCTGATAGATGAAGACAAAGCTGACAAAGTTTGCACGTAATTTACCTGACAGGTTTTGCAAAAAATGAATGGGAAACTGACAACTTTTACATGGTTTGCTAATGAAGTGGGAGTTTTTTTAGCTTTTTTGAGTCAATAGGTGTTTTTATGTGTTTTTTTGGTTGTTTGATGGATGGTTTTTTCTTCTGTTGGAGTGAGTACGTTTTTTGCTGATATTACCTAACATTTTTTGCACGTAAAAATTGTCAGATTTCTGATAGATT
>CAZFFN010000037.1:0-3374 GCA_964518165.1 uncultured Thermoplasmatales archaeon | reverse complement strand
TGATGGTTTGTTTGGTCGTTCTACTTTTAGAGTTGTTGCTTTTGATGATGAGGGTGTGGAGGTTTGTAGTGATAGTGTTGATGTTTTGATTTTTAGTAGAGGTGAAAAATAGTAAATTGTATTTTTTTGTAATAAAAGTAAATATGATAGAAAGGTGAAGAAATACAAACCAATGGGCTTTATCTTAACAAGTTTTTATTTAATATTATCTCAGGTTGGGTATTTTTTTAACTCACATTTTACGAAATCTTTTTAGAGCCCTTTATTATTCATGCTATGCTGATTAAGATGAAAAAGATGCTAGTTGCGTATGATGGATCTGATGCTTCAAAAAAAGCAATAGATATGGTTATGAAATGTTCAAACTCAGATGACGAAATAACTCTTTTAACAGTTGTTCCTGCTGAACTATCTGAATCTTCTTTTACAAAAATGCTACTGCCAACAATTGACTTAAGTAAAATTGTAAAATCTGGAAGTTTCAAGGATAAAGCAAAGGAAACATTATCAACAATAGTTAATGATATTGAAAACAACGTTTCAAAAGTTGATATTGAAGTTGAAGACGGAGATCCTGCTGATGAAATTTTGATTACAGCAAAAAAAATGCAGGCGGATATAATAGTTCTAGGGTACAAAGGATATGGTAAAGAAGGAAGATTTCTCTTAGGTAGTGTCACAGATAAAGTAGTAAGACATGCTAGTGTATCGGTACTTGTTGTAAGATAAAGATATATATTACTTTATTTATCCTTTTTTTGTTATGCATCCAGTTGAAGATATTAAAGAAATTAAAAGCAGTTTTTTAAAAAATAAAACAATTGTTTTAGCAGTAACTGGAAGTATTGCTGCAATTGAAACAATAAAAATTTCTAGGGAACTAATAAGGCATGGTGCAAAAGTAATACCAGTTATGACAAAGGCAGCAACTAGAATTATTCATCCAGACTCACTTTGGTTTGCAACTGGTAAAAAACCAATTATTGAACTATCTGGTGCTACAGAGCATGTTTCATATCTAGGTAAAGTAAAAAAACCAGCTGATATGCTTTTAATATGCCCTGCAACAGCAAATACTATTTCAAAAATAGCTTATGGGATAGATGATACAGCTGTTACAACTTTTGCAACAACAGCAATTGGCTCAAAGACACCGGTATTAATAGTTCCAGCGATGCATCTATCTATGTATGATCATAAAATTGTTCAAAATAATATTTCTAAACTTAAAAAAAATAAAATAAAATTTGTTGAACCAAACATTATTGGAAATAAAGCAAAACTTCCAAATAATGAAAAAATAGTTGCAAATGTTCTAAGGATTCTATCAAAAAATCTTTATCAAAAAAAGAAGGTGTTGATAGTTGGCGGTCCTACAGCTGAAGAAGTTGATGACATAAGAGTTATTACAAACAAAAGCTCAGGAAAAACAGCAGTTAATTTGGCAAAAAAAGCATTTATTTTTGGTGCAGATGTTGAGATATGGTATGGTAATGGTACCGAAATAGTACCTGATTATATCAAAAAAACTGAATTTAGTTCAAGTAAGGATCTCAAAAAATTAATTGATAAATCAAAATTAGACAAATTTGATTATGTTTTTATCTGTGCTGCTATATCAGATTATATTCCAAAAAAACAATCAGGAAAAATTCCTTCTTTTAAAAACAATTTGAAAATTGAACTTAAACCAGCTGAAAAAATCATTGGAAAAATTAGGAAAAAAGCAAAAAAATCAAAAATAGTTGGTTTTAAAGCAGAAGCAAAAAAAGAAAAAATAGTTGAAAAATCAAAAAAACTTTTAGAAAAAAATAATTTAGATTATGTTGTAGGTAACTCTATTTCTGGTTTTTCAAGTGATGAAAATGAAATAACTATTGTTGATAAAACAGGTAAATTAGTTTCAAAAAAAGGAAAAAAAGAGGAATTAGCCACATTTATTCTAAGTAAAGTAGCGTGATAAAAAAATATGAAGAAAAAAGCATTTTGTCCAGGTCATATATCTGGTTTTTTTGAACCAGTTTATTTTAATAATGATTTTTCGAGAAGTGGATCTAGAGGAGCGGGTGTAAGTATCAATCTTGGTGCAACGTCTGAAGTTACTGCGATTAACGCATCTCTTCAAAATATTGAGGTTTTTATAAACGGTAAAAGATCACCTGCACCTGTTACAAAACTAGCTATAAAATATTTAATAGGTGAAAACAAGCTAAATATAAATGTTAAAACAAAGCTTGATTTACCTATGGGTCAAGGTTTTGGTATGAGTGGGGCTGGTACTTTAAGTGCTTGTTTTGCTTTGTCAAAGTTGTGTAATATAAACAGCTCTGAAGCAATGCGTGCAGCACATTTTTCTGAAGTTAATTTGAAGACTGGTCTTGGTGATGTTGTATCATCATTTATAGGTGGTTTTGAACTAAGGAAAACACCGGGTCTACCGCCATGGGGTTTGATTGAACACATACCTGGTAAATACAATGTTGTCCTTTGTATAATTGGTAAAAAGATTCAAACAAAAAAAGTTCTTTCAAATAAAAATTCTTTGAATGTTATTTCAGATTACGGTAAATATTGTACAAAAAAACTACTTGAAAAACCATCTGTTGAAAACTTTTTTTATTTATCTAATGTTTTTTCCAGTAAAACAGGTCTTGCTAGTAAAAAAATATTGAAAATTATTGATTCTTGTAAAAATATTGGAATGATTAGCATGTGCATGCTTGGAAATTCTGTTTTTGCAATCGGTAAAACTGATAATCTTACAAGTATATTATCAAAATATGGTAAGACATATGTCTGTAGTGTCGATGAATGTGGAGCTAGAATTATTTAATTAGAGATCTTTTGTTTCTCCTTTTGCAAGGCTAATTAGGTGTTCTTCACCATCGTTTGGTCCTTTTGCAAATAAAACATCTCCCGGATCAATTTTTGTGTCTTTGTTTGGCCCATACAGCCATTTGTTTTCATGTCTCATAGCTATCACCATCATACCTGTTTCACTAGCTAGTTTTAATTCACCTAGTGTTTTATTTGATAGAATTGAATCTTGTGAAACTTCCACTCTTGTAAAAACTTGGTCCGATTCTCTTATACTCATCTTAATTATTGGATGAAGTTCAACATCTCTTAGTTCTACATCAGCAATTTCTTGGGCAGCATCTGCGATTTGTTCACCTGCTTCACCTAGCCTTAAAATAGCAAGAGCATCACTCACACTAATCTTTTTTTCAGCTATTTTTTCAAGTGTTTTTTTCTGCATTGTTTGATATAAAACGTCTACTAGATCTTCAAGGTCATATACTTCTCTAGCTAGTTTTTCACTGTCATAAAGAATTGAGGAATAAGCTAGATCGATCATAAGTTCAGATTTATCT
>CAZFFN010000036.1:0-33382 GCA_964518165.1 uncultured Thermoplasmatales archaeon | reverse complement strand
AGTTATTCAACAGAATATACTATAACAGTTGGATGGAATGCAACAGATGAAGATGGAAACGTTATGCTTGAAAACTATACATGTGTTTTTATTACCGAAAGCGAATCAAGTGATGATTCCTCAAGTGATGGCCCTGCTTATATCTCTACTAATAAAGCACCAGTAGCAGATGTCGGTGGCCCATACAGTGGGACAGTTGATGAAGATATAACCTTTGATGGTTCAGCTAGTTCTGATGAAGATGGAGATGATCTTACATATACCTGGGAATTTGGAGATGGTGAAACGGCAACCGGTGAAACAGTAGATTATGCATTTGCTTCTGCGGGAGATTATGATATTACTCTTACAGTAAGTGATGGATCAAAGGAAGATACAGACAGTACAACTGCAACAATAGAAGGTTCAACGTCTCAAAGTGCACCAACAGCAGATGCAGGAGGACCATATTCAGCTCTAACATTTGAAGATATAACCTTTGATGGTTCAGCTAGTACCGACTCTGATGGAACAATAGAAAGCTACAACTGGAGCTTTGGCGATGGAAACACAGGCTTTGGAATAAATCCAGTTCATACATATGAAACATCAGGATTGTTTAATATCACGTTAACAGTGACAGATGATGATAACTTAACAAATTCAGATACAACAACTGTGAATATTATACTTGATACTGATGGAGACGGCCTATCTGATGAAGAAGAAACAAGCCTTGGCTTAGATGAAAACGATTCTTCAGATGTAAAAAAGATATTAATCGATGGAGAAGAGTATTATCTAATGGATTCAAACAAAGATGGAACATATAATGATATATACAATACAGACAATGATCAAGCAATTATTGAAAAAGATGGAGAGGACTATCTCATAGATATAGATGGAGACGGAAAATGGGATATAAAATATAACCCATCTGAAGGAAGTATCGTTGAAATAACCGAGGACGAAGAAGAAGGAGTAGGAGAAGGAGGCATACTTTCACTTTTTGTTATAATCGGTATAATCGTAATAATCATTGTACTAATAATTGCATTAATGTTTAAAACAGGTTATCTATATATAGAAGATGAGAAAACTAAGAAATCAAAGAAATCAGATAAAAAACAGTCAAAAGGTAAAAAAACTGAAAACAAAAAATCATCTAAGAAAAAGAAATAAAAATCTTTTTTCTTTTTTTATTTTTGATAAATAGCTTTTTAAACACTATATTATTTTAAAATCTTACTAATCGGAGGAAAATAATTATGAGCAATTTAGAATTAAAACTAGTTGATATTTACAAACCAGATGATATAAATTTTATACTAGGTCAAAGTCATTTTATAAAAACAGTTGAAGATCTATATGAAGTAATGGTAAATAGTGTTCCAAACGCTAAATTTGGAATAGCTTTTTGTGAGGCAAGTGGTGATAGAAAAATTAGAAGCATCGGTAATGATAAAGATTTAAAAGAAATTGCTGAAAATAATGCTAGTAACATTTCAGCAGGACACAGCTTTATTATTTTTATTAAGGATTCCTTTCCATTAAATTTTCTAAATAACATAAAAAGTGTTCCTGAAGTATGTAACATATTCTGTGCTACAGCAAATCCAGCTAAAGTTGTAGTAGCTGAATCTGAAATTGATGGTGAAACATCAAGAGGAATACTTGGCGTTCTTGATGGTTTTACTCCAAAAGGTGTGGAAAACACCGAGGAAATCAAATGGAGGCAGGATTTCTTAAGAAAAATAGGTTATAAACTATAATTTTTTTATTTTCTATATATACTTTTTATATAGTGTTTTTCTTTTACTTGTTTGTCCTATGAATAAAAAAGCAATAATTGCCCTTGGTGGAAATGCACTAATAAAAAAAGGGCAGAAAGGAAATATTCATGAACAATTCGCTAACACCCGCAATCTATCTGAATCAATTGTTAAAATCATAAAAGACGGTTACAATATAGTTCTAACACATGGAAACGGACCACAGGTAGGAGCAATTCTCTTGCAAAACAATAAAGCAAGAAAAGCAATTCCTCCTATGCCTCTAGGGGTATGTGTTGCTGAAAGCCAAGGCCTTATTGGTTATATGATACAGCAGACTCTTTATAACTCTTTTAAAAAAAATAATATCGATAAACAGGTTGTATCAATTCTTACCCAAGTATTAGTTGATGAAGATGATCCTTCTTTTAAAAATCCTACTAAACCAATAGGTCCATATTATGATGAATCAAAAGTTGATGATCTAGAATCTGATGGATATAATGTAAAAAAACGTAAAGATGGCTATAGAATAGTTGTGCCATCTCCGGATCCAAAAAAAATTATTGAAAAAGATGTAATTAAAAAACTTCTAGATGAAGAAGTCCTTGTCATTGCTGCTGGCGGCGGTGGAATGCCAGTTATTAATAAAAAAAACTGGGGTCTTGATGGTGTCGAAGCAGTAGTTGATAAAGATTTAGCTAGTGAGCGGCTTGCTGAAGGAATTGGCGCTGATCTATTGATTATTCTTACAAATGTAGAAAAAGTATATATTAATTTTAGAAAAAAAAATCAAAAGCCACTTGACAAAGTATCACTTGATGAAATTAAAAAACACTATGAAAATGGTGAATTTTTAGAAGGAAGCATGGGTCCAAAGATATTAGCAGCAATACGATTTTTAGAATCAGGTGGAGAAAAAGTAATTATTTCTCATGTTGACTATGGATATGATGCATTTAGTGGTAAAACTGGTACAATTATTACAAAATAAAAAAACAGTTGTTTTTATTAAACACTTCTTTAATAAGGGATTTAATTCATGGATACAACAGATCTTAAAAAACAGATTAAAGACATTGAAGATGAGATATTCAACACTCAAAAAAACAAAGCAACAGAGCACCACATAGGTAAACTCAAGGCAAAACTAGCTAGATTACGTGAAGAAGTTGAAAAACGCAGTAGCAGTGGTTCTAAAGGTGTTGGTTTTACAATTAAAAAACAGGGTGATGCAACAGTTGCACTAATTGGTTTTCCAAGTATCGGAAAAAGCACTCTTCTAAATCAGATCACTTCAGCAGATAGTGAAGTTGGTTCATATGATTTCACAACTCTTGATGTAATACCAGGTATGATGAAATACAAAGGTGCAGATATTCAAATATTTGATTTACCCGGGTTAATAACTGGTGCCTCTAAAGGAAAAGGTAGAGGAAGAGAAATTATTTCAGCTGTTAGAAACGCAGATCTAGTATTATTTATGATAGATGCACAGCATCAAGATCATCTTGATTTAATGGCTGCTGAACTCTATAAATCAGGCCTTAGGTTAAATGAGAAAAGACCAGATGTAGTAATAAACAAAAAAGGACAAGGCGGTATTACAGTTGCTAGTCCTATTAATCTATCTCATATGGATGAAGAATTGATCAGATCTATAGCATCTGAGTATCTAACAAATGCAGATATTGTAATCAGAGAGGATATCACCGAAGATCAATTAATTGATGTACTAATTGGTAATAGATCATATATTCCTGCTTTTGTAGTAATCAATAAGATAGATCTCATTAGCAAAGAGGAATTATCTAAAAAAATGAAATATATTAATGATATGGGCTGGGATGTAATGGCGATATCAGCATCTGAAAATATAGGTGTTGATAAACTTCAAGAAAAAATTTTTTCAAAATTAAATCTAATGCGGGTTTATATGAAACCAGCGGGTGAAAAAGCAGATATGAAAGAACCTTTGATTCTAAATAAAGGTAATACAATTGAGGATGCATGTAAAAAACTACACCGAGATTTTAAAAGAAATTTTAGATATGCACATGTTACAGGTCCCTCAGCAAAGCATGAAATGCAGAAAGTAGGTCTTGATCATGTTCTTTCTGATGAAGATATTCTTACAATAGTTGTATCAAAATAAAAAAATTATTTTAACATTTTTTTAGCGTATTTAACCATGTATTTTTTGTTTAATTTATATTTTTCAAGTAAATCTGCTGGATCGCCACTTTCACAGAATATATCACGTATCCCCATTCTATAAAACTTTGTCTTAAGTCCCTTTTCAGCAATTGTTTCAGCAACAGCAGCGCCAAGTCCGCCTATAACAGAGTGTTCTTCAGCTGTAATTATTCCGTTTGTATCCTTTGTGCATTTTTTTATTAGATCTATATCAATAGGTTTAATTGTATGCATATCAACGACACGTGCTTTGATTCCATCTTTTGATAATTCTTTTCTAGCTTCAAGTGCTGGCTCAACCATAGTTCCAGTACAAATAAAAGTTATATCTGATCCATCTTCAACAATCATTCCTTTACCTATTTCTACTGTTTCAACATCTTTTTTTGAATAAATCAAAGGTGCATTTGCTCTACCAACTCGTGCATACATAGGTCCGACATTTTCAGCCATAAGTGACACAATTTTTGAGGTCATTGTAGCATCGCTTGGAGAAAAAACCCTCATATTAGGAAGCGCTCTCATAAGAGCAACATCTTCTATCATCTGATGGCTAGCACCATCTTTACCTACAGAGATTCCTCCATGGGTTGCAAATATTTTTACATTTGCCCGTGAATAAGCTACATCCATTCTAATTTGATCATAAACTCTCCCCGTTGCAAAAACTGCAAAGGTACTGACAAATGGTATTTTTTCACAAGATGCTAAACCTGCGGCTGTTGATATCATGTTTGCTTCAGCTATACCCATTTCAAAGAATCTTTTGGGATATTTTTCAGCAAATTTAAACGTTTTAGTTGACTTAGAAAGATCAGCATCAAGAACAACCAGATTTTTGTGTTTTTTCCCAAGTGCGACTAGTGTATCACCATAGGCATTTCTTGGGTTGACCATCTTTTTTTTCATATCAATTCCTCCAGTCTTTTTTGTTCTTTAGATAGTTCATCCATTGCAATATTTTGCTCCATTTCATTAGGTGGTACACCATGAAAGTCAACATTATTTTCCATAAATGAAACTCCTTTACCTTTAACAGTGTTTAAAATAATGACCGTTGGATCGTTTTCGTGTTCATTTGCTTGTTTAAGTGCATCTAGTATTTTTTGGATGTTATGCCCATCAATTTCAAGTACATTCCAACCAAAAGCACTCCATCTGTCTTTTATGGATTCAAGTTTCATAACATCTTCAGTGCTTCCATCGATTTGTAAAAAATTTCTATCAATTAAAGCGGTTAGATTATCAAGTCTATAGTGTGATGCTGCAGATGCTGCTTCCCAAATTTGACCTTCAGCTGTTTCACCATCTCCAAGCATTGTATACACCTGATATTTCTTTTTATCAAGTTTTCCAGCAAGGGCTACACCGCATGCAAAAGAAAGACCATGGCCGAGTGAACCAGTACTTGCTTCAATTCCAGGTGTATATAAACATACTGGATGCCCCTGCAGCATACAGTTGATTTTTCTAAGCGTATTTAGTTCTTTAACATCAAAAAAACCTCTTTCAGCAAGAGTAGCGTATAGTGCTGGTGCAGCATGTCCTTTACTTAAAATAAATCGATCTCTGTTCGGATCTTTTGGTTTAGTTGGATCATATCTCATATGTTTGAAATATAATGCTACAATTGCATCAACCGCAGATAGAGATCCACCTGGATGCCCTGATTCAGCTCTATATAGCATTTCGATTATATGTTTTCTAATTTTTACTGATTCCAGCTCTAATCTGTAAATTTCTTTTTTACTTAGCTTAATCATTTCTAAATTTCTCCCCCGGCAAGTGAGAAAACATCTTGAATATTTCTCACGAATGTTTTTTTCTTGTATATATTTTTTGAAAATTTAAAGTAATTATTTTTTAGATGGTTTTTTTGTGTTTTCTTGAAATTTCATATAGATCCATATAGATATCTGGTCTAATATCTCTTAAAACAGGTCTATTTGCTCTTGCTGTTTTAATTTTTTCAAGATCAATTTCACAGGTTACAATGTTTTCTTTGAAATATTGGCCTTTGATAAGTAAATCAGATAATGGATCATATGCTTGTGAACCGCCCCAGAAGACTAGTTCTTCTTGGTTTCCAACTATATTCGAATATATTATAAATGTGGTATTTTCTATTGCTCGAGCTGGAAGTAGTGTTTCAAAGTATCTTCTTGTAACACTAGGTGATGCAGATATACATACTATCATATCAGCACCCATTTCTGAATAGGCTTTGCATAATTCAGGAAAAAACAGATCATAACATACAATGAGGCCTATTTTTCCATATTTAGTATTGCAAAGTGTTAAGTTTTCTCCTTCATCATAATATATTTTTTCTTCAAATGGTCCAAAGGTTGGTAAAAACCATTTATCGTAGGTATCTATTTTTCCATCGGGGTGAACCATTACTGCTGAGTTATGGTTCAAACCTTTTACATCTGGGTTTTTAGTAGGCATTCCAAAAACAATATAGCATTTGTTTTTTTTAGCGATTTTTTTCATTTCTTGTATTGATGGGCCGTCTATTTCTTCAGCATGTTCCCTTATCTCATCTTTTAATGGGTATCCAGTAAGAGTCATTTCTCCAAAAACATAAAAATCAGCTTTTTCTTTTTCTATATAGTTTTTCATTTTTTTTATGTTTTCTTCTTTTTTTCCGATTTTTGGCCTCATAGATACAAGTGCTAGTTTCATTTTCTACCTAACCTTTTTTTCCGTATAGTCTACATTTTAAAAACATTGTTGTTAATTTTATCTAAATTTTAAAAAATTGATATAAAAAATATTTATTTGATCTGTACTATTTCTGCCTTTTTCATCAAATAATTTTACAGTTATTTTATGATTTCCAAAGGATGTTTTGTTTAAATGCCAGACATATGGTATTTTTTCTCGAGTGCATTCTAATTTATCGTCAAAATAAAATTCTACCCGATCTATTTTTGAATCATATTTTTTTATATCTGTGTATATCCAAATATCATTGAAGACTATTGTTTTAAAACTGTTTAAGGATTTAATTATTTTATCATTATAGTATACTTTTCCTTTTTTAGGTGTAGATATTGTAACACTTGGTGGTGGGGCTTGAGTGTCAGCAATATTTGCAATTGTTGCTGCAATTATTCGGGTTGTGTTTACTAGATAACTTATGTTTACATTAAACATCTTGTCGTCTGGAGTATTTGCATATGGATCTCCTGCTTTTTCCCATACTGATATGCTTTCATATCCACATTTTATAAATCCAAAATAATCGCTTCCTCCTCGTTTTGCGTCTCTATCATAAGGGTATTTTCCTGCAATTTTCAAATTAAATTTATTTGTTGATTTGTTTATATTTTCCATGGTTTTGATTATCCATTCTGTGTCTTCAGAATAGGATAGTCTAATGTTACGTCCATCCTCTCTTGTGATGGCTCTACCTATCATATCTGCGTTAAATTCTATTAGTACATCTTCATCGTTTTCATAAATTTGCTTAGCATAGTTTGTACTACCAAGTAAGCCTATTTCTTCTCCAGAGAAAGTTACAAATTTTATTGTTCTATTAAAATTGTATTGACTTAGAACATATGCTGCAGTAAGAACGCCTACTACGCCTGATCCATCATCGTTTGCACCTATCGAATCTTTAACTGTGTCGTAGTGTGCGTTGAAAATTATTACGTCTTTTTCATCTTTGTTTTTACCTTTTAGAGTTCCTATTATATTGTTTGATTGATAAAATCCTGGGTTCCACCTATTTCCAAAATCGCTCCATTCTTGTTTTTCTGAATCTAGATTACATTCTAAAAAATTGTTATAGATATAATTTCCAGCTTTTTTACATCCATATGTATCTGTCATTCTTGGCCCTATTGACATTAGTTCATAAAAAAATTTTTCAACAACAGTTCTATTAATTTTACTTATAATCTCTTTGATTTTAGGATTTAAAGATGATTGATGTATAATAGTTTCTTTTTTTAAGCTGCTGTTATTTAAATCAATGGATGAAATTAATGGAGTATTGTTCAATAAAAAAACAGCTATTACTGCTATTACAAATAAATATTTAATTTTTGATATGTTAACGCCCCTTAAGTACAGATAAGAATTAATTTTATAAATTTAACTGTATTTAATAGTCTTTTTATGATAAAAAAAGAGATAAGAGGCACCTCATCAAAAAGGACGAGATGGGATGCTTGATGGGAAGGCACCTCTCTTATGGGATAGGAGGAGGAAAGCTGTTGGTGGACTTTCCATTTATTCCTACGTATGATTTTAAGATGGGATTGAGCCTATTTATTGTGCGATGTTTCAATACTCCCCCGAGTATATCGTTATAAACTAGGTCTATAGAACAATGAGTATTCCTTCCTTGGGAAGGATTTTTTTTAATCATTTTTTTTGAGATATTTCCCATTTTTCCACACCTAGTGCCATGCATTTAAGCATTGCAATACCCGAATATATGTATAAGTATATAAACTTTTTGTTTATTGCATTGCATAAGCGCTATACAATAGAGAAATGCATAAATAGCTAAAATAGGATACAAAGTATAATGGATGGGTATAAGCAGGAAATTGCGTTGATAAAAAAGGTGCTAAAGGAAAATCCCAAAGGTATGACAGTTACAGATATATCAAGAAAAATAAGAGTAAATAGAAATTCTGTGGCTAAATATCTTGATATAATGAGGATATCAGGTCAAGTTGAAATGATAACCTTTGGTCCTGCTAAAGTTTTTTTCCCTTCAAAAAGAGTTCCATTAAATAACATTTTAAATTATACATCAGATTACATATTGATCTTTGACAGCAAATATAAAATCAAAATGATAAATGATACATTTTTAGAATTTGTAAATGCAGAAAGAGAAGAATTAATTAACAAAAAAATAGAGACATCAGTTCTAAATTTTTTCGATGGAAATGTTAATATAAAAAAAGGGATTGAAAAAGCAATAAATGGAGAAGATTTCGTCCAAGAAATCGATTGTCAGTTAGAAGAAGATACTATTTTTTTAAAAGTAAAAATTATACCGATTTCTTTTGATGATGGAAAACATGGGGTTGCATTTATCATACAGAATTATACAGACCACAAAATGGCAGAAAATGCATTAAGAGAAACAGAAAAAAAATTTAGAACTTTTTTAAATAAAATAGATAAAAAATAAATTTTTTTAAAATTACATCAAAACTGCATTTGTTACAGCCTGCAGAAGAGTTATATTAACAATTAATGTTATAATCGCATTAGTATTAAGATCAAAAATATCTACCCATTCAAGTATGGTCATTAGCACATAGGCTATAATTATAGTTGTTACAAACATAATCAGAATAATTAAAATTGAATCTATGAGGTTTTCATAGCTCTGATTTAAAGCTACAACAAAAACAGTTGAAAAAAACGCAATTAAACCTATTCCTAATTTGGCCTTTAGTAGATCTCTCATATTAACATGTCAGCATCTATTTATTTATAAAATTTTGTGCAAAACAATTTATTATAGGTAAGGTTTTATCCAATATTAAATGATTAACGAAATTAAAGAATTTACTTTCCAAGGTTTAAATATTAAGATATTTTCTCATGTGTATGAACCAGCCGAAGATACATTTCAACTTTTAGACTCAATTAAAATTGAAAAAGGAAAAAATCTTTTAGATATTGGTGCAGGCTGTGGAATTATATCTTTTTATTTTGCAAAACAAGGGATAGATGTTCTTTCAACAGATATAAATCCACATGCGGTAAAAAATATACAAAAAAACTATGAGAATAATAAAAATAAAATTATAGGTAGTTTTGAAGTTAGAGAAGGTGATTTATTTAAACCACTCAAAAAAGAAGAAATTTTTGATGTAATAATATTTAATCCTCCATATCTACCTACAAAAAAAGAAGAAATATTCATAGAAGATAAATGGTTAAATTTAGCATTAAACGGCGGAAAAGATGGGTTAAAATATACAGAAAAATTTATTTCTAATATTTCTAAACATCTTAAAAAAGATGGAATTTCCTATTTTGTTTTCAGCAGTCTATCAGATAGAGAAAAATTAGAAAATATGTTAAAAAAGAACAATTTTTCACATAACGTAGTTAGTTCAATTAGATATAATTCTGAAAAAATAGATATTTATAAAATAAAAAAGAAAAATGATTAGATTTTTTAGAATATTATCTTACTCAACTCTGGGAAAAATCTTTGGAGAAGATCTAGCATTCTTAAGAAAAATGAATTATCATAAGATTTTTGCTTCGGCATGCTAACTGTTAATGGTTCTGACCATTCACCTTGTACTCCATATGTGTCTTTTGCTTTAACTCTAACTGCAAACTCTCCTTTATCATCCCAGGAGTTTGTTGTTTCAACTTCTTCACCAGATGCATACGGGCCTAGCCAATCACTGAACGTTCCGTCTCCCCAGTCAAATAAGTAATAAATGTCATCGCCGTTTGGATCGGTTGTTCTTGCAGTATAAGTATACTCTTTTTTAACTTCTCCAGATACTTCTCCATCAAATTCAGTTGGTTTAAGAGGTGGTGTAGATTCACCTCTTATTTGAAGAGTTGGATCTCCGAATAGATGCCACTCGGTAAGTGTTTTAAAATCACCCACATCCATTTCAGAAGAGATATAGTCATTGTATGCATCAGTTAACATTTCTCCGACTGTAAATGCACCATTAGAGTATTCTTCAAACATTGTAATTGTAAGACCTTCGATCAAGCCATATGTAACGTATTCGCCTAGGTAAATATACCCAAGACCAGTTGCTCCAAAGGATGCAATACCTCCACCGTTTGGATTTGAAACATATGACCATGCAAAGCAGTCATCATCTGATTGGTATTTTCCAAGACTGCATCCTCCATTTACAGCTATAGGTAATTTTTCTCCATTGATCAAATTTAGGATGTCATTATTTTTATATGAACCACTAGGTGTAGGAAGGGATTGCCTGTTTCCATTATGTGGAAATGTAGTCCATACCCATGGTGCTCCATGGCCGGACCAATCAACAAATCCGCAACCATTGTTTATTCCATCGTTAATGTTTTTTACACCAGTTGGTGAAAAACTACTTAATCTGTTATTTGAATCCCATATTCTATTAGGTACAAAACCATCCATCACATCAATAATTTCTTGGTTAACTAGTTCTCCTTCATCTATGCCTGATTCATCACCATATGAAGCTGGAATCGTGTCTCCGCCTATTACAACAATATCATTAAACCAGTTTTTAGTCCATGCTTCACTTGTTTCATAATTTATTATTTTTTGAACAGAAGTCTCTACTTCAAAACTATCTGTACAAGCAAGTCTTCCGATTCTAACATCTGGATAAAAATCTATTTCGTCGTTATTTCCTTCCCAGTTTTTTTCTGCAAAAACATCGTTTTCGTTTGAATCCCAGCTTACAAAATTGTTACTTCCATCGTACAAGTCAGCATAATACAGATCGCTTACAAAGATTTCTTGATCATCTTCTGAAACTTTTATATGGGTTTTTCTAGCTGGAAAATCTTTTATACCTCCAACAATTAAGACATTTTTAATTCCCCATGAATCATATGCATTTTTTATGAAATATTTTATTTCTTCTATATCGTCTCTTCCTTCAGATGGAAAATAAGCTTCGTTATATATTTCATCTAAAACTACAAGTTTCGTTGAAATTCCCATATTATTTTTATGTGTGACTAGACTATTTAGATCAGGCAAATATTTACCGGGTGATAAAATCAATAAATCATAATTATTAGCATTTTCAACAGGTTTTTTAGGTTTATTTATCGATATCTTTATTTCAAATTCGTTAAAAGAAGAAATTTGTTTTTCGTTTGGTAAATATTTAACAGGATACACGCTTACCGTGACAAAAGTTGTAGGTTTTTCATCTTTTATCCCTCTTCCAACAGTGTAATCAAAGGTTTTATCAGGATACGGCTCAGTTAATTCTTCAGATATTGTTTTAGTCTGTTTAATATGAGCCATACTTGCAATTTGAGGCTGTGGTGAAGGAGTTATTTTTTTGTTGATATCTGTTTTTACATTTTCTTTTAGTTGTACATCAATATCTTCAATGATTGTTCCAGCAGGATATGAAAAAGTTTTTTCATAGTAGGGAATAATAGGTTTATTTGAATTTAACAAAAGAGAGTTTGTTTCATCTATTTTTATTTCTAAAAATTCTCCTTCATCTTCAACTATTAAGTTTGAAATGACTATTTTTTCTGTTTCTAATATTGTTGTTTTTCTTTCATCTGCGTTTACTAAAGTTCCCATACTTAGAACTAAAGCTCCTATTATAAAAAAAGATAATATCTTCCTCAATTTATCTACCCCTCACGCATATTAACACGTGTTAATGTGACTAATGAAAGAATATTATTTAAAGTTAACTGACAAAAAATATTTATCAATTTTTAAGTAGAAAAATCTTATTCATATTTTTGATGAAGAAATTTTTATTTAAATCTGCAATTATAATAATATTGTTTTTATTGATATGCAGCATCCCAGTTCAATCAGCAAGCATAAAAAATCTTGATGAAGAAAAAAATTTTTTTAGAATCGCAAAAAAAGATGGCAGATTTTTTTTACTTGATCCAAACAATAATCTATTCTATTCAACAGGTATGGGTTCAATTTCAGCAACAAAAGGGCATTCACCATCTCTTGGATATAGTGAATATCACAAAAATATTTTAGAAAAATATGGCAGTGAAGAACAATGGGCAAATATCACCCATAAAAGACTTTCAGATTGGGGGTTTAACAGTCTTGGTGGAAGCGGGAGATATATAAGAGATATGGGTATGAATTATACAATAAATCTAGGGCTTGCATGTGATAATTGGCTAACAGGAGAAATAGCTGATTATTTTTCTAATGAATGGATAAACTCAGTTGATAACAAATGTAAAAATAAAATTGTAAATGTATCAAATGACACAAATCTTATTGGATATTTTCTTGACAATGAAATCCACTGGGGATCAGATTGGAGGACACTTCTTGACATCTTTGATATTTACATGAAGTTTGATTCTGGTTCACCTGGAAAAATTAGACTAGTTGATTTTTTAAAAGAAAAATATGATAATAATATAACAGAATTTAACCTTGCATGGAGAACTAACCTTAATGATTTTGATGACATTCTCTCTAAAAAAAGACTAGGTATCTGGCCGTATACAATTGAAGCAAGAAATGATCATAATGATTTTTTGTATGTTGTGTCAGAGCAGTTTTTTAGAGTATGCTATGAAAAAATACGCAAATATGATGAAAACCATTTGATACTCGGCGCTCGTTTTCAATCATATATGACACCTAGAAAAGTAGTTGAAGCATGCAGAGAATATGTAGATGTAGTCTCAGTTAACCATTATCCATCAAGACTTTTTCTTCAACCTTTCTGGTTTATGTTTCAGGATATAGTAGGATTTACTAGGCCTACTAATAGTTTAGAAGAGTTTCATCTATTAACTGATAAACCAGTTTTAATTTCTGAGATATATTTCAGAGCAAAAGACTCAGGTCTACCCAACACAAAACCCTCGAATATTTTTATGCCGGTTTATAGAACCCAATTTCAAAGAGCAATTACCTCAGAAATTGTTTTAAAAAATTTTATTAAAAAACCATATAGTGTTGGTTACCACTGGTTTGGATATTCAGATCAACCAAAAACAGGTAGATTTGATGGTGAAAACTCAAACAACGGTCTAGTTGATGTAAAAGATGAACCATACGATCTTCTTGTAGATAGATTAACAAGAGTAAATAGTTATGCAAAGTCTTTTACAGTTAATACTTAGATTACTTTTTCTCTATCAAAGAGAATATTATCAATAAAACTTGTAACTCTTTTAATATCTGAATCAAGATATACTGCACCAATAAGTGATTCCATAGCATTAGCAAGATTCGTAGGGTTTTTACATCCATTCTGCATTGATTCACCTTTTCCTAGTTTCAAAAAATCCCCAAGTCCTATTTCTTTAGATTTAGTATATAAAAAATTGTTATTTACAAATAATGATCTTCTACGTGTTAATTCACCTTCTGAAAAATATTTATTTGTATGATACAAATCTTCAGCTACAACAAAACCAAGGATGCTGTCACCTAAAAACTCAAGTCTTTCATTATATTCAACTGGAGTCTTTGCTTCAAAAGCATAGGTTTTATGTGTCAAAGCATTTTCTAAAAGGTTCTTATTTTTGAATTCATAGTTGATTCTTTTTTCGATTTCTTTGATATCTTCTAAATCCATATAAGAAATGAAATAAAGGATATTATATTAATATCTCACTGTTGATTTAAAGATAATCAAGTATTTCATTTTTAATTTTTTCATCTTCAAAAATTTTTACAATTTCTTTTTTTTCTTTAAATGGTCTATTCAACAAAATTTTAGCAGCTCTTTTTTTGCCAACTCCAGGAATTGCTGAAAGAGTCTTACTTGATGCGTTATTGATATCTAGTGGGTGTGGAACTCCAGTGACAGATCTAAATCCATAGTC
Source organism: uncultured Thermoplasmatales archaeon (assembly GCA_964518165.1). Taxonomy (GTDB): domain Archaea; phylum Thermoplasmatota; class E2; order DHVEG-1; family DHVEG-1; genus CAYZTD01. The sequence goes on along the minus strand of CAZFFN010000036.1, from coordinate 18,896 downwards.
AACAATTTTTACATCTATAAAACGATTTAGTTCAAGTTTACCAGGTATTCCAACTAAAAGTGGATAGCTACCGATTTGCCTTCCAAAAGTTGTTTTACCGTCGTGTTTTTCTGTGTAAATATCTTTTAGAATGGTTTTTCTCGGAAGCATTTTCTCAAGAAGAGTTTGTTCGATTTCAAGTTTTACTTTTCTTTTGAATTTTTTAAAAAGAGATTTATGTTTATTAGATATTTTATTTCCGATTTTTTCCATTTTACTATCGGGTATTGGAATTATTTGCCTGAGATTGATTCTTCTTACAAGTAAATTATTTTCAATGATTTCTTCTAAAAAATTATAGTTTAAATCAAATGTTTTTTTTGTTTCACCAATTAGGCCAAAAACAAAGTTAAGACCGGGCAGCAGTTCAGGCATACCATTGTAACCTTTCTTTTTTCCTACTTTGTTTAATAATTTTATTGCATCCATTACTTCATTTTTATTTGCTTTAAGATTATTTTTAGAAATAACCTTTGGGTCGACACTTTCAACACCAAAAGCAGCTACATCGCCAGGTGTATGATATTTTATTATTGTCTCAGCTATTTTTTTTGATTCTGTGGGATATCTTGCAAGTATTCCCGGGTTTGCGTTATCAATATGAAGGGTTTTGAGATCTGGTGCAGCTTTTCGGATTTTACTTAGTAATTCTTCTATTGCATCAGGGTTTGGTTTTGGAAATTCCTTTTTTCCTGCTTCTTTTGCCATATATGAAAAAAAACATGGTTGATTTCCAAGTCTAAAATTTTTGATCCCATTATCATACAGGCTTTTTATTTCAGAAACAATATCATCAATTGGTCGAAAGTCAGGTATGCCTTTTTCTGGTTCACTACAAAAACTGCATCCTCCAACAATACTGCGTGCACATCCTCTATATGTTTCTATTTCACAAATTAAATAATCTGGATAAAACGGATGTTTTTTTACAATGCTAGCACCATTTTTAGCATAACTATAGATGCTGTGTGAGTTTTTCCTAAGTATATTTTCATCTATTTTTCCATCTAAAAAATTATTGATAAATGTTTCAGGATCGCCTTTTACTATGTAATTAAAAACTTGCTCGATTTTTCTTGGTCTTTTTCCACCGCCCTTACTAAAACCATATCTTGCAGCTGGACCGCATAATATTTTTTTTGGATTAATCAGATTTGAAAAAATACTTTCAATTTCACGAGGGCTTGCTGGATAGCCAGATAGGTATCTTCCAGGAACTGATACTCCGGCTATGGCAATTACTAAATTATAATTTTCAAGTATTTTTAGAATTTCATTTTTGTGTCTAATTTGATCAATTGTAAAATAATCAACAATATTTTTAGGATTGTTTTCTAAAATTGCACCAGTTATATATCTAGGATAGGGGCTAATATAAGGTGGTACACCAAGACATGTTGGTTCGTCAATGTAACCGTCGATAATGCATGTTTTTATCATAAATAGGTATTTTATGAAAAACATTTATTACTATATGTATTTTATTAGAAAGAAAACTCTTTTAAATCGAAGAAATATTACAAACCTGAGGAGAAAGAACTATAGATGGGTGTTCTTCCATAGGATTAAGTGATAAATATGAATGAGTTAGGTCAGAATGTTAATTTAAATAATGCTGATTGGGTTAAAAGAGTTTCAACTGGTATAAATGAACTAGATAACATACTAACCGGGGGATTACCGAGTAACACAATAACGCTAATTTCAGGAACTCCGGGTTCAGGAAAAACAATTCTATGTTTTCAATTTTTATGGGATGGCCTTGAAAAAAACGAAAACTGCTTGTTTTTAACATCCGATGAAAGAATTGAGACAATTAAAAGACAGGCAACTGAACTAGGTTATGATTTTCAAAGATGGGTTGAATCAGGGAAACTTAGATTCATTTACTTAGATTTAGATAAATCAAATATCCATAAAGAAATGGAGCAGGAACTTTCAACTGGTAAATACTCAAGAGTAGTACTTGATTCTTTAACACCTGTTTCTGAAGTACCAGTTTGGGTATCTGGAATTCATGAAATAATTCCATCTGAGACAAATAAAGATACCAAAAAATATCCAGCTGGTTCAATTCCAGCAACACGTATGCATATAAGACGAATACTTAGCCTTTTAAATAAAGAAAGATGCACTGCGTTAGTTACATCAGAAATACCAGAAGGATCAAGATGCTTATCCCGTGATACAATTTCTGAATTTATGGTCGATGGGATAATACTACTTGACCTAGATACAACTATGGATAGACGTAAACTTACAGTAAGAAAAATGCGTGCAACAAAACACACCTTAAAACCACAGGATATAGCAATATCTGAGGGTGGAATAAAGTTTTTATAAAAAATTTTTTAATTTTTTCTTTTCTCGATAAATTCTTCAATAACTGTCATAAATTTGTAAAAATCATCAAGGTTTTCTTTTATAATGGTGTAGGCAATTTCATCATCTGTAGTTGCGTATCTATTTAATAATATATTTCTAAAACCCTTCATGTTTTTTAATAAATCAGTCATCTCATCTGATAAAATTCCTTCTTTGTTTAGATTGTCAAGTATACTTTCATCGCTTTCAGGTATTGCAAGATCTAAATCTGTGTTAATTATTGCACAAATATCGATTATGTTTTCAATTGACGATTCAATTTTTTTGTAGATTCCATCTTTTATAAGGCCTAGTTTTAAGAATTCTTCATAGGTATTTGGTAGATTTTCTTTAATTATTTCAAGGTTATCTTCGATTTCTTTTATCTTTTTTGGATTATCTCTATTCTCATGTAATACCTCCTTTTTTGATGTAGTCATAGAATCTTTTCTTAAAATCATCGAATTCTCTATATGTTTTACGACTTATCTCATAAATTAATTTTTTATCAGATGTGTAAAGTATTTTTCCTTTGATTACTTCTTTTTTAATGTAAAGTGGTAAATCCTGAAATATTTGGATGTCATATTTATCGTCTACTCTACCCAGAATTTTCATCCTAAACTTGAATCTTTCTTCTTTTTTTCCATCATAATATACTGCAATATCTGTATCTGACATTGGAGTTTGTTTATCTGTTGACTGTGAGCCATATAGCATTATGAATTTTACCTTTTCTTTTCCAAGTTTTTTTATTTTTTCAACCATGTCTTCAGTTTTTTCCATCGTTATTTGATATAATTTTTAACTAATATATAAAAGCAACTAGCTTTTTTTGGTAAATAACTTTAAATAATACAAAATTGATTTTATAACTGAAACGTGAGGAGATGATTTGGGATGCAGGATGATCCTATTGCTATTGTATTAGATGACCTTCTAAAACTAGATGATATACTTGCTTGTATGGTAGCCAGACAAAACATGATAAGCGTGATGCCTACTCTAGGGACTGATGGTTTTAAGAGTGAAGTTCATGATATATGGGATATAATCCATAGAGCTATGGATGATGTGTTTAATGTAATACGTGAGTATTCACAGACAGGTCTAGCAGAGATGGAATTTAGACTTCAGGAATATGAAGTACTTTTTTATGTGTTTCATGAAACAGATAATGCACTTGTTGCAATTATTCCGGCTTTATCAAATAAGGGTTTAATTGAAGTTGAGATGGAGAATGCAAGGCGTGAAATACAAAGTATAATGGATGGGAAAGAAAATAAAAATTTAGAGGTATCAAAGGTTTAAATAATAAATATGAAAGAAAAAGATATTGATGCAGCAGTTGGAATGACTCGTAAATGGGATGCACGAGAAGCAGGTAGGGATGTTGCTAGAAATACAATTAAAAATCTTAAGACTCCGCCTAGTTTTATAGTTTTATTTAGTACAATTCACTATAAAGATCATGGAGGATTTGAAGAGTTTTTAAAAGGAGTTTGGGATGTTATACCTGAAGGGACACCGCTTGTTGGTGGGACTGTTGCCGGTTTTATGAATAATTATGGTTGTTATGCAAGAGGTGCAAGTGCATTAGCAGTATCATATTCAAATATGAATATAGGTTTGGGAGTTGGAAAAAATACAAAAAGAAGTCCCAAAAAAGCATCAAGACAAGCAGTTAATTTATTGAAGAATGAATTAGATGACAGTAACTTTGAGAGTAACTTCATTTTTAATTTCATATCTGGACCTGAAGTACCAAATATTCCAGGTTTAGGTCGAAAAAAAATTATTAAATCAGGCATTATTAGTAAATTTGCCCCTCAGGCATTTAAAATTTCACAATCTCTGTTTCAAAAAGGTTTCGCAATGGAGGATAAGATTTTTAAGGAAATAACAAAAAAATTACCAAATTTTAATATGGTTCTTGGAACTTCTACTGATGACTATAAAGCTTTATGTAACTATCAGTTTCATAATGATAAATTATTGGATAATTCAGTTATTAGTTTGGGAATTTCAACTGATATTTTTCATGATGTATTTACAACTCATGTAATGGAAAAATCAGAAGATATATCTATAACAAAAATTGATAAATCTCGACATATTGTTAAAGAGATTAATAATAAACCTGCTGTCCCAGAATTATTAAAAATCCTTAATTGGCCTTCAGATTTTTTGAACGAAAAGACAATGTCGCATACAATACTTTATTATCCTTTATGTATAGAGCGACATAATCATAAGATACCCGCAGAGATTGTTTTTATTTTAAAGGATTCTTTTTTAGTCCCTTGTTCCATTGATTCAGATACAATTTCTATTATTAGAGTTAGTGGGGAAGATATAATTAATACATTTAAAGAAAATCTTATACATTATGATAGTATTAGTCCTGAATTTGGATTATTCTCTGTGTGTGTAACAATAATTGAGAGTATTGGATACAAGATGAATTTAATAAAAAATGAAATTTCTAATTATTTTGGTGAGAAACCCTTTTTAATGTTCTTTTGTACTGGTGAAGGAACTTATTCACCGAAAGAAAAAATAAAATATGCAAATATGTCTGTAAATTCTGCAATATTTGGAAATCCAAAATAAATATTAAATAATTTTTTTATACTTGTTGATAGACTGTAAAGCTAAACAAGTAGTGTATATGTCCTCTTTTTTCCCCGGCCAATTAACAAAATAACCTCCATCCCATGATCCATCTGATTTTTGTTTGCTTAATAACCAGTCTATTCCTTCCTTTATTGATTTAAAATATGTTTTATTTGGGCTAATTATTAAACAATTTAATGCTAATGCAGTTCTAAGTGCCTCTGAAGGTCTAGGTTTATCTTTTTTAATTTTGCTCCAAAAACCTTTTTTATTTTGATTTTTTAGAATAAATTTAATTCCTTTTTTATAAAAATCACTATCATCTAAACCATATAACTTGAGTGCTGATAGTATTGTGTGCATTGGATAAAATGGTGTGTCATAATATACCCAATTACTTCCCCAACTCCCATCTTCTAGTTGAGTTCCTAATAAATAATCAATTCCTTTCGAAATTTTTTCATTGGTTATATTTGTTCTTAATAATGTATTTATGACAAATCCTGTAATTGAAGGCCAATATCTACGTTTTATAATTTCAGGTGTCCCAATTTCCCAAGAACCATTACTTTTTTGTTTATTAAGAATAAAACTAATAGATTTATTAATATCAATATTTTCCAACCATAAAGCCAGTGCACAAATCGGAGTCGTTTCCATACAATATTCATTTGGTTTATATGAGATTGTATGGTAAAAAGAGCCATCATTTCTTTGAATTGTTAATAAAAAATTTACAGCCTTTTTAATAAATTTTTTTTCATTATTTTTTACTGATTTAACAGTGATAACTGCGTTAGCTGTTTCCCAAACATTCCATCTTTTATCGTTTTTTAAACTAATTGAACCGCCACTATTCTGTTTGCTAATTAAAAATTTTACCGCTTTCTCAATTGAATTGTCTAAATCCAAATTTTATTCACCTTCATTTTTAATAGATTTGCCAAAATTTGTCAGATCCTTTAATATAAATCCATATTTTTCTCCCCATTTTTCTGTCTTTTTTAAATGATTTATATCTATAGATCCAATATGATTTCTCTTTTCATTTTCCATTGCCTGCATTATTACTTCTGCCATACATGAATAACATTTATTTTTTGGCATTCCCGGTATTGGAAAATTATATTTTATAGGATTGTTAACATAGCCTCCATCAATTCTTACAATATCTGGTCTTTTTTTGCATACCTCTTCAGATAGATTTGGAGGTTGTGATACATCAACAACTATGGCTTTTTTCTTTAGATGCTTTTGCTCTAAAAGTGCTGTAGGATGGCTAGTAGCTGTTACAATTACATCGGCTTCATTTGTATTTAATTCAGTTGTAATTTCGAAATTTCCATCTAATTTTGATACTAATTTTTTAAATTTATTTTCTTGTCTTCCAACTAATATCGATTTCTTGAATTTAGGAACAAGGATTTTTGATACTGCTTCTCCGATAATGCCATATGCTCCAACAATTGATATTATTAATTCATCGGATATTAATTTACGTTTTTCTATCGCTTTATTGACTGCTTGACATGTTATTGCTGATGTATAACTATCTCCATGATTGAGATAACAATTTAACTTTTTATTTTCTATTAGCCATTTGCCTCCAGTTGTAACTGAAGTAGTCAAAGCTCCTAATTGAACGATTTCAACATCTAATTTTTCTTCAGCAAATAAAATTGCATCTTCTACATATGTTCTAATATCTTCCTTTGGTGTGGTCATCATCTGTTGAGCTGTTGATTTTAAACCGAGAATATGTCCTTTAGTTTTATTCAAATTAAATTCAGGAGAAACAATTAAATTATCTTTTATCCAACTTTTTGGAATTTGTTTGATATGTTCTTCATCTATTAGATGACCTAAAATTGCAAATTTCATTCTAGACCCATTAATCTTTTAATCCAAATTATAAAACACTTTAATTAAATTACTTAAAATTTAATTTTCAATCATTGTTGTTTTTTTCTCAAATAATCTTACAGCGGGATATGCTTTTGCAATAAGTTTTTCACCTGGCCTGTACACTAGTTTTATATGATTTATGTATCTAACAACATTACTTTTTGATAGATCATCACTGTAATCAGTTGCTGAATATATTGGTTTCATTAGTGCACCTGAAAAATTATCCTCTGTTTCTGAACCTTGATAAGTTAGTAATGCATTTCTTTTTTGTGGGATACATGCATTTTTTTTAACTAAATAATCCATCAAATGCTCCCATCTACCTTCATTCTGAAATTTATCATCAGTAAATGACAGCTCAATTCCAATTTTATCTCTGATTCCTTCTTCAGTTATATCAAAACTTATTACAAACCTATCTGCTAGATTTTCTAGATCATTAATTAAATTTTTAAGTTCCTTAGTATCATAGTTGTATCCTATTTCTTTTAGATAAGGAATTATTTGCTCTGGATTTATTTTATTTATATGCAGTCTAATTGCATTACTTTTTCTAGAAAGCATAGTTCCAATTTGGAAAAGTTTACTATTAACTGGTATTTTATTTATGCAATCATGTATCAAGTTTGTAATTTCAACTGGTACTTTTTTACCTTTTAATAGAGGTATAGCAGTATTAGTAAGCCATTCATAATTATCAGAATTTTTTGATGGACCAAAAAATACACTTGGTATTGGTGTTTCTTTTAGTTCGTCATTTGGCATATCAAATTCAAGCCAGAAACACTGTACTTTATCATTAAGTTCTGAATTTGGATCGGCCCATGCATCTACAAATGATTTAATTTGATTCCATTCAGAATGTTTCAATAGATTTTGTTTGTGTTGTTCTTCTTCAAGCATTTTTAATAAAATTTTCCGGTCTTTTCCAACGCCAGAAATGGCAAAAGCAAAATCTGCAATATTTTTTTGCTCACCAAGTCTTGTTTCAAATCCAAGAAATGTAGTTAAGTTACCTGGAAATAATTTAGATACAAGTTGAATTTTATCAAAATTTTCTTTTGAAAGAAGTTCTTTTGGGACATATTCCTCTGCACGATTTAAGTGATGACTTGCAAATAAAGTTGTTTTTAACTCTTTATTAATTTGTTCATCTGATTGTAATTCAGAAGTTTCTCTAGTTAATTTTGTAAGTTCTTCGTATGAATCTATGTTACTGTAATCATCTTTTATTTTTTCTGCCCCCATTTTTTCTTCTTGTAGTTTTTTATGATTATTAATATCTTTTTCGCAGGTAGATGTGCAGGTAGATATACAATTATTATCTTTGTTTTGAATCTTTTCTTCAAAACCTTTAATTTCGCTCATTCTTTTTTAACCCTCAAATAAACAATACTTTTATCTTAACATAAAGCCCCATACATAATTTTTCCTACAAACTTCTAAAATCAGCAATTTTTTCTTATTTTTGTAGGAAAATAAGTAATTCATTTGATTAAATAGCATTTACTAATTTTTCTGAATCAGTTATATTTTTACTGAACTTTTTTATTTTGTTTAAACTAAGTGGCAGACTTAGATACCTATCTTCTTCTCTAAAAACTAGCTTATTTTTTTCAAAGGAATCTAAAATCTCAAGAATTTTTCTTTCAGAAATATTTGGATAAATCCCTTTTAATTCACTTAAGCTTTTTACATCTGTACATGATAAAAAGATATTTCTTTCCAAATCATCAAGTATATAGATATTTACATTTTCACCAAATCTTTTATCATAAATTTTTAAAAAACTGCCTCCATCTTTATAATAAAAAACCATTTTTTCAATTAATTTTTGATTTTTTATATATTTAACCATTCGTTCTTTTCTTTCTTTTATCCAATCAGATATTAACTCCTCCCAGTTGTTTTTAGATCTTTCTTCTTTTTTATCAAAATTATAGTAGAAACTAAAATCATGTTTGAGAATATATTTTGGAAAAAGTATATTATCTGTACTTGTATTTTTAATATTTGATATATTATAATTATCTTTACTTTTGTATATTTCACTATCATAGACTATTATAAAATTACTAATCTGAGGTGGATCGAGAAATTGTTTGAATAGGTTAATATTTTCTTTTGTTTCTTCAAAATCAATTTTTTCCTCGTTTGGATAATTTAGTATTAGATTGTAATGATTTTTAATACCGTTTTCTTTAGAAAATTTTAACGCAGCAATATTATCTATTACTCCAACACCTTTTTTTATCTTTTTTAGATAATTTTTACTAAAGGTTTCAATACCTGTTTGAATATGGTTGAAACCAGCCTCTTTTAAAAGCGTATAATCCTTGTTTTTTAGTCTTCCAGCCCTTGCCTCGATATAAAGATTAAAATCTTTACCAAGTTTTATTATTTCTTTGCAAAGTTTTCTGTAATCATTTAAAGGAAGAGTATTTGCTATTACTTGAAAATTTAGCATCTTATATTTTTCAGATAGATAATCTAATTCTTCAACAAAGCGATCTATAGATTTTTCTCTGTATTTTTTGTTATATGAACTAATATTACAAAAAGAACACTTGTTCCAAAAGCATCCTCTTGAAAATTCTATCGGGAGCCTTCCATTTAAGTAAAAATATTGTTTATTTTCATCAGTTGAATTCATCAAGTTTTTATAAAAAGATGTAAAATCAGGATAAGGAAGTGCATTTAAATCTATATAATTTTCATTTTGATTTTTAAATATCTTTTGTTCATCTCTGTAAATTAAGTTTGGAATTTCACTGTAATCTTTTTTGCCCTTTGCTAAATCAAGTAATGCATTTTCTCCTTCTCCACTTACAGCAAAATCTATCCAATCAAAAGCTTTTAGATAATTTATCCCAAGTTCGTTAATAACTGAACTTCCACCCAAAACAATCTTTATTTCAGGATTTATTTTTTTAATAAATTTTGAAAGAGCAAGTGATGGTAGTATTTGACCGTAATTAAGGCTAAAACCTATTATATCAAACTGATTCCAATCAATATTTTCACAAATAAAATTAAAAAACTTATCTGTTGATTCGATAAACGTTTCAAAATTAAAAAGTTCTGTATCTCTTTTTAATGTCTTGTTATAAAATTTTTCAAAATTATTTTTATTTTTTACCCAATGATCTAAAAAAACATATTTTGAAAAAATTAATTGAGCGACATATGGATCATTTGGTGAGTTTATAAGTAAATTATAGTTTTTTAAACTATAAAAATCGGCAGCTTTTAAATAAAGATGCAGTGAATAAACATCAATATTATTTTTCTTCAAATAAGACTCTAGTAAAGATAATTGTATAGATGGAATAGAATTATCTGAAAAAGGCATAGAAATAAGTAAAACATTTTTAGAATCTCTGTGCATCTCCATCTAATTAATTTCAATAATTTGAAAGCTTATATATTTAACTAATTTATTATTAGTTGTAATGAAACTTGATTTAAAAGATAGAAAAATATTGTATCAATTAGATTTAAACTGTAGACAATCTAACAGTCAAATTGGTAAAAAAGTAGGGTTAGGTAGAGATGTTGTTGGTTACAGAATCAATAAAATGGAGAAAGAGGGATTAATTCAGAATTATTGGGCATTAATTGATACTTTTAAACTTGGATATAATGTATTTAGAGTATACATCAATTTTGAATATGTAACAGCAGATGTTAAAAAAAAGATAATTGATTATTTTACTGATTATGCGTATTCTTGGGTTGTAAAAACTGAAAAGAGCCCTATAGATCTTACTGTAGTTTTTTGGGTAAAGGATATTTATGCGTTTTATAACTTTTGGGATAAAACCTTAGATAAATTTAAAAATTTTTTCTCCGAGTATTATCTTTCGATATATTGTGCTGCTATTGTTTATAAGAAATCTTTTCTTTTACCTGAGTCAAAAGATCCAAATAGGGTTATTTGTGAAATGAAGTGTGGCGGAAAAAAAGTTGAAATCGATGAAGTTGACTACAAATTATTAAATGAGTTAGCTGTTAATGCTCGCTGTCCTTTAATTGATCTAGGTGAGAAATTAGATCTATCCTCTCAGAGTATTAATTATAGAATCAAAAATCTTGTTGAATCTGGTGTCATCAAAGGGTTTCGTGTTGATTTAAATTTATCAAAGATTGATTTGCAGCATTATAAATTAGATATTTACCTAAAAGATCATAATTTGAAGAAACCTATCTTAGAATATCTTGAAGATAAAAATTATGTAGAATACATGAATTTGTCTTTAGGCTGGTCGGATTTAGGTCCTGAGTTTGTTGTTAAAAATTTTGAAGAATTATCTAAAATATTAGATGATATAAATAAAGAATTCTCGGGGGCAATTAAAAAACAATCATTCTTTATAACTGAAAAATTACATAAACTTAGATGCATGCCTGAAATAAAATTTTAAAAAAATTTATTATATTTCTATAATAAACTTGATGCCATATTAAAAGTTGATGAAGCAAGTAGGGCTCCAGTAACCGCTCCATATATCATTATTTTATCCATATCTTCTCTCACCACCATTGTCACAACGTGACATGTTATATTCTGTCTTGATTAGTATTTATAGTTTTCCCGAAAAAACGTCAAAATGTATAAATGCTTAAATAATAAAAAAAATTAGAGTATAACCTAAAATTTAGTTTTTAAGAATCGACTCAACAACAGGATTTAAAAACTTATTTTTTGAAAACTCCATATATTTATTTATATCACTAATTACAAAGATTTTATCCTCATCATTAAAAAAAGTAAAACCAGATAGTGGATAATATCTCTCAGAGACAATTTCTTTTTCTTTCATTTCTTCTAAAAAAGATATTACTCTTTTTTCACTTAAACCTAGATTAAAAAGTAAAGATCTAGGGTCAGAATTATTATTTGAAAATAAAAAATCAGAAGTATTTTTTTCACCTTCAAAAAACATAGAACGGTATATTTTGCCTTCGCCACTAAAATTAATTAGATTCTTCTGGTCAGATGCATAAATACAAAAGAAATAATAATATTTCAAAGAGTCTTCCTCAGACCAGGTCAAGTCCATTACATCTTTAAATCTATTTTTCAAAAAATCTTCAATCTCTGGAGAACTGTATATTTCACCATTAATATTTTTTACAAAGCTTAGATCTTCTAAAATTCCATAAAAATTATCCATTAGATCAGTAAATCTTTTGCTTTTAAGTAAAACTCTTTCATACCAAAAATTTTCATCAAATGAATAGGGTTCATTTACTGGAGAAATATTGCCATTTTCATTTCTTACTGAATTATGATAAATAATCCTATTTACAAGGAGGCTTAACACTCTTTCAGAAAAACTTTCTATTTTTTCTTCAAATTTTTCTTTATTTTGTTTGATTCTATCAAACATAAATGTTCCACATACATTAAGGCCTAATTCAGTTAAAAAAAGCTTATTTTTGTTTTGTTCAACTTGAGTTGATACAAGATTTTTTTCAACAAGTGTACCTAATAAATCTTCATCTTCAACTAGGCTATTATCATAATATAAACTAATCAAAGTGTTAATCTCATCCTTGTTTAAGGATTTTATTTTCTCAGTATGATTTATTTCCATACCCATCCACCTATAATATGTTATACATTAACATGGTTTAAACTTTTTGTTTTTAGATTTTAAAAAGATATATACAATACAACTAAATTCAAAATATATGAAAAAAGCAAAGATTGCTGGTATAATAATTGCTTTTGTTTTTATATTTTCAGGATTGACCTATATAGCAATCGATTATTTTACTAACAACGAAGAAGCAAATACAATACCTATTAAAAAACTTATAAAAAACCAATCACCTGAAGAAATAAAAAAAGTAAAAGAAGAACTAAAAAAATACGATATGATTAAACGAATTAGAGATGAAAAGGGAAGTGACAGAGGTATACTTGAACCAAAGGCAAACTTTTCAAAGCAGGATAGAGTTCATTATTATCAAGATTTTGTAACACCAAACCATCCAGTAATTAAAAACTATGTTCAATCTGAAGGAATTAATGATATAAATGATGCATACAGAAAAGCTGTATCATGGACATGGGTTTCAGATGAAACTCTACATAATAAAATAGAATATTGGTTAAAACCAAAAGTATTTTTAAAAGATACATCAAATAAAATGCTTTATCCAAATAATCCAGTAGATGATGTAGCTAGTGACTGTGAAAGCCAGGCATATACACTTGTATCAATCATAGAAAAAATAGGTACATCAAAAGAAAATGTCAGAGTAGTAGTTGGTAATGTATCTTTCTCAGGTGAGATTAGTGGCCATGCATGGGTTGAAATTTATCAAAATAACTATTGGTATGAACTAGAAGCAACAAGTGGTCCATATTTTGATGATGATACAAAAACTTTAGTCGAAAGTTCTGGTGTTGGAATAAATTACTTTAAAAATAATCCATATCCAGTGGATGAATATTTTGCATATTTTAATGATATTTATTTTTATAATCCAAATACAGGGCTCTCATCTAATAATCTTCCAGAACACTGGATGTAAATTTTTCTTTTTTTCTTTTAAATAGCTAATTGGGATAGAACTGTAAAACAAGCTTTTTAAATAAAAAAATTCAAAAAATAAAGTACAACAAAAAAACCGTGGCACGTGATGAAAATGAAATTAGAAAAATTAGTAACTCTCTGTATGATAATTCTTATAGTTACATTTATGTTTTTGATTAGTACGAATGTTATTGCCGATGAATTAGACCAAAGTCAAGAAAGTTTTTATCATGGTTATCCAATACGTTTTGCAGCTGATGGCGTATGGGGTTGTGCACAATCTTTTCAACCAGAAAAAGAGATTTTAACACATTTTGAACTATATATGCGTAGTGTTACTTCTACTTCTTTTGATATAAAAGTTGAACTAAGATCAGATAATCCAAATGGAAGTCTTATTAAAGAAATAATATTTACCCCGAGTGATATTCCAACTAATTGGACATGGATAGATATTGATTTTGAGGATATTTATGTTAATGTCACTGGAGATTATTACATTGTAGTTCTTCCAAATTCAACAGATCCAGGTAATTCTTTTCCTTTTGAATGGGGTTTTTCTAATGGGGATGAATATGATAATGGTACATGTTTAGGTACAACTGATTTTGGAGAGACCTGGAACTTGCATGATTTTGATCTCTGTTTTAAAACATATGGTATAAAAGATTCTGACTACGATGGTGTTCCTGATGATGAAGACGAGTTCCCTGATGATCCTAGTGAGTCTGAGGATTCTGATGGTGATGGTGTAGGGGATAACTCAGATAATTGTCCGGATGAGTTTAATCCTGATCAGAATGATAGTGATGGTGATGGTATGGGTGATGTTTGTGATCCTGATGATGATAATGATGGTTGGCCTGATGATGTAGAGGAGGATGAGGGTACTGATCCTACGGATCCTGATGATTTCCCTGGCGAAGAAGAGGAAGAAGGCACAGGTCCAAACGATCCAAATGATCCACCAGATGACCAAACCAATGATAATACTAACAATAATCGTGGTAGAAGATACTATGGCCCTTCCAACAAAAGACCTATTGCAAAAACAAATGGTCCATATGAAGCATATGTAGCTCAAAAAATTACTTTGAATGCCTCAGAAAGTTACGATCCAGATGGAGAAGTATCAAAATATCTGTGGATAATAGATAATAAAAATTCAATTGAAGGAAAAATAATTGAATACATCTTTTATGAGCCCGGAGAATTTAATATAACACTTAGAGTAATTGATAACCAAGGTTCAAAAGACCAGGTTAAAACAAAGGCAGCAATATCAGTAAAACCAAACACTCCGCCAGAAAAAATTCAAATCATTGCACCAAACAATGGAACAATAGATGAAATCATTCAAATAAAAATCAAAGGAATAGATAAGGATAAAGATCTATTAAGATACAAAATAGCATGGGGTGACGGCAACATAACTGAGACAAATTTTGTAGAATCAAATATTTTCATATCCTTAAATCACAGTTATTCAAACAAAGGAAACTATACAATAAAAGTCATAGCAGATGATAATAAAACAGTTTCAAAAGAAAAAACTCACAAGATAGAAATAAAAGAACCTGAAATTATAGAAGAACCAAAGAAAATAGAGGAAAACAAAGAAGACAATATATTCTGGATTATAACAGGTATTCTTACAAGTTCAGTTATATTTTTACCTTTAAGCTTTTTTTATAGGAGGAAATTTTATGAATAAAGAAGAAACAAACAAATCAATAATTAAAAAAACATTATTTCTAGCAATATTTTTAGTGTCTCAAGAGCTATATTTATTACATCTATTCACAAAGGGATTACTATCACACTATGGATATAAATTAATAGAAATACAATCAATTGCTAAAATCTCAATATTTATGTTGCTTTTAATAATGGTTGCAGTTTGTTTTACAATAGTTATATATGGTTTATATAGAAACAAAAAATATGTTAAAAAATTTGCAGCAATATATCTAATATGGGCTACTTTTTTCCCAGTTTGGGCAATAATAATTGGAAATAATATTTCAGTAAATATTATAGCTTTACTTTTGAATATATCGCTAATAATATATTTAATTGCAGTACCAATCAAAAAAAGATATATTGAAACTAGTAACGAGCTCTTGATTAAAATGAAAAAACAATTCAAGGAATTTGTTACAAATATAAACCATCATTTAACAAATAAACACCATTAATTTTTTTCTATATCATTTTTCTTAACGGCGTCCAGTCAAAATTATACCACGTGATACCAAGGTTAGTAACTTTTCCTTTAATTGGATAAGGTAAAAAGCCTTTCGAAGAACTCCAATAGTTATTATTCCAGTTATTTTGTATGGATTGATCGAATGTGGCGTGAATTTCATTATCTATAAAATAATTATTATTGATACTAGTTTTCTTTGTTTCTTTTAAGTTTATTCCAACTGAATTATTTCTAAATTTGTTTTTAGTTATCTTGTTTTCATTTGAAGATCCATGAAGATAGATGGCTGTATCGTTGTTGTTTTCAAAAATATTATCTTCAATATTTGAAAACTTATTTGCTTCAAATTCAATTCCAAAAAGACGATTATTAGAAATTGTGTTTTCTTTTATTATGTTATTATGCACCCATAGTGAAAAGATACCAATGTTATTTTCTATAATTGTGTTGTTAACTATTTTATTAAAAGACGTTGGATATGAGTCAAAATCCATACAGTTAAGATAAATTCCAACATCACAGTTTTTAACAATACAGTTTTCAACTGTTAGATTTGAATTAAGAGAAAGAGTTTTAATACCTGCATCAAGTCTTTTTTCTCCACTGTTTAAAATTTTAAAGCCTGATATTTTCACATCTTTTGAATGTACATATATTACATCTTTTTCACTTTTTCCATCAATAATGGTTTCTTTTTTGTTTTCACCATATAAATTGATGGTTTTGTTTATGACAATGTTTTCTTCATATGTTCCATTTTTAACATATACAGTCCACCCGGTATATGCACTATCAACAGCTTTTTGAATGGATTTATAAGGATGTTCAATTGATCCATCCCATGGACCACATGTGTTATCATCATCTACATATATAATTGAAAAATTACCATAAACACCTTTTAGTAAAACAGGCATTTCCTCGATACTGCCTTCTCCGTATGCTATATTAAACCAGCCGTTGTTACCCCATTCTTTTCCCCAACTGTTTTTAACAATCCAATAGCCGCCAGATGGAATACTTGGATCATCCTTGTATCCCATAATACATACTAGATGAAGGCCGAGCGACCTTCCGAAAAGATGCCTGTATACACCTTTTTTATAGTAATTAAAATCTTTATAGACATGAAAATGAGTTGGAACAGGTCCGTTGTTAATTAAAGATTTTTTGATTTCATTTATATCGTTTGGTGGTAAATAAGACCAGTTTTTTATTTTTACAGTTCTTTTGCGCCAATTATTACAAGTAGTGTTTTTTGGAAAAACAACTGGTTCATCTAAATTTCCTGGATAAGGCCAGCATGCTTCATCAGGAACACCGCAATCGACTAAAAAATTTGTATCGTTTTCAGGGTAACTCCCCCAATCCCTATTACCTCCGCTCCAAAAATAGAGATGAGCTTCAGATAGATCACAGCCAAAAGGAAAACCTATTTTGTATTGAACCATTGTTTCAAGAGCTGCAACATATGCAAATGTTTCACAGCTTGCATAAGGTCTTTGATCCCGAACAGGTGTGGTATAATCAACACCATCAATATCAGTCCAGCTAAAATATGAAGGTAGGCTAGAAATAGATTCTATTTCAATGTTTTTTTCTTCTAAAACTTTTTTTTCAACTGAAAACCCTGCTGAAAGTTGAGTTCCGACTAACAAAAAAATAATTACAGATAGAGCAATCTTTTTCATTTTAAACAACTAATATTACTAAACATATCATAGTTATTAAATTTTATTGTAAATAAAAATAAAAAAATGTTTATTTTAAAATGTCATCTAAAATGATCTCAGCGGTCCAAGCAGCAACTTTTCCAGATACCTCAGGGCATTTATCAACATGAGCGCCCATATTTTCAAATTCGGCATAATCATCTTTATCCATTAAATTAAAGGTTCTACCAAACAGTTTTTTATGCACGTCTTTACAGAGAATTGAACCATATTCTTTTTTGAATTTATCATAGAGTTTTTTGGATGGTCTAAAGACTCTACGCTTAGAATCTCCCTCTGAAAATTTTTCATAGGTTCTTCCAGAAAGAGTACTTATTGCCATAAGGCCGCCTACTAGAGCACCACAGGTTCCTTCAGTAGAAAGTGACGTTCCGCCAGCAAGAGCATCAGCAGCTTTAACAACTTCTTTATCACCTATTTCAAGTGCTTCCATAATAGCTGAATACACGCACTGCGGGCAGCTTCCTCTTTCAGCTTCATATTTATATGCTAAATTATATGCTTTCTTGATTTTTTCTTTTCTGTCGCTCATTTTATCCCTATTTTAACCATACATCTGATGTGTATCTGGTGGTAACTGCGGGGCTGTAGGCTTGCTTTGTTTTAAAAACTTGTGTATTTTTTTCTCAATTATATCTGCTTCTTTAAACAAAGGCTTAGGATCGATTTTTATCTCAGGTAGCATTATATCAATTTTACCAAGAAGGTTTCCAGCGGCACGACTATCAGGATAAGTAGATTGAGCTTCTGATAAAAGACACATAACATCTTTATTTTTTAAAACTCCTTGATACAATAGTACTCCATTTACTCCGGTAATCATTCCTTCTTTTGTATCTTTAATTTTATGTTTTTTAAGAAAATCAACCATTTTTTTGTTGCTACCTATGCCATACACATTCATTTTCTTTTTTTTCTTTCCAACAGCATGGGTTCCTTCAACTGAAACTATTGCTTTGCATCCTTTTTTTTCTGCCCAACTAAGGATTAGATCAGCAACTGGTTTAACAATGTTATAAGGCGGCATAAATTCAGAAATTATAACTGCAACCTGTTCACATTCTTTGTTTGGTCCGCATTCTTTTTTTCCTGCATATATTCTAACAGGCGGAGAAGGTTTTGAATTGTGAATAACGGTTGCTGGCATAAACTCCTTTGAAATAATTGCGCCGATTTCTTCTAACTTAAGATGATCAACGATAAAATGTCCTGCAATAGAACTAATTAATCCCACTGTTGGAAAAGCAACTATCAATAGACTATTTGAAAGATCCATTTTTTTATATTCGACTATCTCTAAATCGTTCATAAACTATCTTTCCCCCATAATTTTCATATAAAATATAAAATATCTACTTAACTTGGCTTTGTCACATTAGATTTTTTTGATAAATTTTTTTTAAGGTGATCCGTGGGATAGCAGCCTATTTAAATATCCATCCATCTACGAAGGATGGATGGGATGCATAGATGAAATTC
>CAZFFN010000035.1:0-3961 GCA_964518165.1 uncultured Thermoplasmatales archaeon | reverse complement strand
TCTTGGTCTGTTGCTCCATCATTTGGTGAAGGAGTTCCAAAATCTGGAGGGTTGTTAGTTGTTGAGCCTGAATTATCAATTGTGAAATAAGCATTAGATGCATCAGACTTATAGATTCCTGTTATTTTTTCTATTCTTATCATATATTCTGTCCCATCTGAGACTGATGTTGTGTCCCATGAATAAGTCATAGTTGAAGAAGATCTAGATACAGTGTCAATTTCATTCCACGAACCTGAACCTACTCTGTAATATATTTTGTAATCGAATCCGAGATACCCCCAACGGTAATACCATGTTATTTGTTGGGTTCCATCCCATATCTCTCCACCATTGGGACTCGTAACAGATAAATCAGCATCGGTAAACGTATATGTTGCAGTATTTGTTCCATCGGTTGCATCAATTGTATAGTATCCTTCGATACCATCTAAGTCGTAACGGCATTGTACTGGAATATCTCCAAATTCTCCATTTTCATCTGCTATTGGTTCATTGTCTAAAAATCTAAGATTTGAATCAGCATATTCCAATTCTCCATCTGGTCTGGTCATCGACATATTGATTACAGCATCTGCTGTAAAGCCTTCACCATGGATATATACTATTTCACCTGGTGCAAAATCGTCTTTTATATTTCCATCAACGTCAGTTGTCCATAATATTGTTTCAATTGGTTCTGCAGGATCTGTACCTGAGCCGGTATCAGCAGCAACTGGTGCTGCTAAAAATGCTGCCATAGTAGTCATAGTTGATAGCAGCATAATTACTGCTACAAAACTAGCGTTTAACTTATTTTTATAGCCTTTACTATTCTTAAGTAATTTTTTTTGCATAATATATTTTCCTCCAAATCTTTTTTGGATATTTTTATCTATAAACCTCTTATTTTATTCCCCCATACCTATAATTTTAATAGATATAGTTAAAAATTCCAATAGTAAATCAATATATAGACTTATCGATAAAAAAGTTCTAAGGAATATTAAATTGTACCCAGATATGTTGTTTTTTAAAATACTTTTTTATTTTTTCTTAAAATCTGAAACGAATGTTTCAAAAAAAAAATATTTTTAGATTTGTGTTATCTATATCTCTTTTTAGATTAAATCAAATTTTTACCCACTATTATAATTATATCTATATAATGCATTTTTATATAATTCTATTATAACAAAAACTAAATAATGCAAAATATCAAAATTAGATATGTAAAATTTATTTTACTTTACAATTTCATTTATTTTAGATGATAACTTCAACTTACGCTCTTTAAATCCTTTTTTATCAGTAATTATATTTGAACCTATAAGATCATCAATTACTCTATATTTAGTCATATGGCTTAAGTTATTATCTAAATTTAATTTTTCACAATATTTGTCAGTTACTTTAATTGCTCCTTCAACGCTTTTACATACTTTTTTTCTATTTTTTACAAATGCAATTGTTGCAATTGATCCATATGTTGATGATTTCAAGTGTTTTCCTCTCCTTAAAAAAGTAATCTAATATCATATATGATATAACAAATATGATATAATGTCTAGCATGAAAGATTGCTATTTAATATTTTTTGAAAATTTAAAACTAAAGTTTTGTGTATTTCAATTGTATATTTTCAAAGTTGCTGATACTGAAGTTTTTATACTAATAAGATATAGCATATAATATACTTCAAGGCTATAAAGATCTTTTAAAAAATTTTAAAGAAAGTACCAGGTGCGGTTATTTTATATGGCTCAGTTAGTAAGGAAAAGTCAAGACCCGATTCTGATATAGATATAGCTGTTTTTTCTAAAGATAAAAAAGCAAAGATTATTGCAGATAAAATTGCAGACGAAATTCTTTTTAAAAAAGGAAAAGTAGTTTCTATTTTGTGGTTGGATTTTAAAACCCTTAAAAAAAGAATTCATGAACCATTTATTCAAGATGTTTTAAGAGGTAAGATTTTACAGGGAAGAAAGTTTGTTGAAAGCTTAATTTCATAAGAAGATTAAGTACAAAAAAAAGTCTAATGAGAATTTAAAAAAATATTTTTGAAGTTTGAGAAATAATTTTAGGACAATACTTAATTTTACTCAGCAAAATTATTAATAGTAAAGCACATACCTGTGCACAGCAAACATTTAAATATAAAGAATTATTACTTAGTATATATGAAAGGTGAGAAACGTGAAAGAATTATAAGGATTCTACTGGATAAACCAGATGGGAGTCTCACTGCTTATCGTATTCATAAATTAGCTGATTGTTCAGAACAATGGGCTGGATCGTATCTTAAAAAACTAGAAAAAAAGAACCTTATAAAAAAGACAAAAGTTACAGATATTTACGGTCTTTTTAAACATTGGGCAGACATACGAAAACCTATGGATTATTCAGAATATCACTTACAAAAAGATCCCTTAGAACTCATAAAAAATATTGATCTATCCTATGCTCTAACAACTTATCAAGCTGATAAACTTATTCATAGATATCTTTTTCCAACCCGAACAGATATCTATATTCTTAAAAATGAATTTGAAAAATGGCATAAAAAATTTATTAAATGTGGTTTAGTTGGAACGGGAAACATTAGATTGATAATTGCAGATCCACATATAGTTAAAAATTCTATTAAAATAAAAGATTATTCAATTGTATCAAAACCTCAGCTTGTTTGTGATCTATTTATAGAGGGAGGTGTTGCAGTAGATGCTGCAAATATTCTAATTAGGAAGTTGTATCCTGACCTTATATGATGAACAAATTACTAATATTTCACTTGAAAACTTAAAAATCTTAGCAGATTTGACAAGTTTTCCTATTTGTGTGTGCGGTGGATGGAGTGTATATTTTACAATAAATAACTTTTTTAAAAATAAAAAGAACAGAGAATATATTGGCTCTCAGGATATTGACATTGGTTTCTATCTAAAACCGATGATGACAAAAACTGAACTTGAGAATACAAAACTATTTAGAATAATTGATATTTTAGAAGCAAATGGTTTTGAACCTGAAGGATTTAGATACAGAAAAGATATTGCGGTTAATAATGCAGATAATGATCAAAAATATGAGAAAAATAAAGATTTTGTTCTTTATGTTGATATACTTGTAAATTCCTACCTTCCAAGCTTATATGATATTTATCCAAATTGTTTTTTTGAAGTACCTATCATAGAAAAGATTTACCAGTACAAAAAATACCAAGTAAAACTACCTGAGATATCGAATAATTTATTTATTCCAACGAGAGAAATACTTACTGCAATGAAGATAACGTCTCTACCTTCAAGAGGTGATGCTTACCATAAAAAAGTAAAGGATCTCTGCGATTTATATGGTTTACTTTGGTTTTCAAAAAAATCTGTACAAGAAAATATTGAGAAAGTTTTAAATTTTGTTGACAATAATTCACTTAAGAGATTGAAAAAAAGGATTAATAAAGATATTATATCTGAATGTGAAGGATACTTAGGTGAGCCAGAAGGCTCTTTTAATACAGTTCTTAACGAATTGTATAAAAATATTTTATGATTCTTTTTTGGAACTACACTCTTAATTTCACTCAGCAAATATTTAAAGATTAGAAATTAGTGCTTATTTTTTTTAATCAGATCACATCAACTTCATATCATATATGATATAAAACTTAATACCAAATATGATATCAAACTAAAATTCAAAAGTATTTTTCTAGATAAGGATATACCTTTCTTAGATCTTTATCAATAAATACTTTATCTGCTGCATCCTTAACACAATCATCAGATGGATTAAAAGCAATACCTAATCCTGAAACTTCAAACATAGGTATATCAAAACAGCTGTTTCCAACTGCTGCAATATTTTCAAGTGGAATCTTTTCTTCTCTAGAAATTCTTTTGATAGTTTCATCCTTATACATAAGTTTCACACCAATTATTCCTTCACAAGTAATATAACCATTCTTGTCAGTTTTAATTCCATT
>CAZFFN010000034.1:0-16784 GCA_964518165.1 uncultured Thermoplasmatales archaeon | reverse complement strand
TAAAACACCATTGTGTAACACTAGTGATTGTACTATTAAAAATTGTATGCAGACTAAGCAGGCTATTACTGGTGAAACTTATGCTGAAAACAAAAAAGGTGAAAAGATACCGATTCGTGCTAACTGTAATGCATTGCTGGATAGCAAGGGAGAACCTGTTGGTGGTTTCGAGCTTGTTCAGGATCTTACTGAGAGTAAAAAGGCTCAGGAAAAACTTGTGGAAAGCAATAAACGTTTGGAATTGGCTTTGAAAGGTGGTGAATTGGGAACCTGGGATTGGAATATTGAAACTAATGAAGTTGATTTTGATACTCGTTGGGTTGAAATGAAAGGATATAAACTTGATGAGCTAAAACCTCATATAAGTACTTGGGAAAGTCTTGTCCATCCTGATGATCTGCCTGAGGCTAAAAAACGTTTACAAAATCATCTTAATGGAAAAACCTCTTTTTATGAAGCAACTTTTCGGATGAGAAATAGTTCTGGTGAATGGATTTGGGTTTTAGATAAGGGAAAAGTGATTGAATGGGATTCAAAAGGCAATCCAGTTCGAGCTTGTGGTACTCATCTTGATATCACTAAACTTAAAAAAACTGAAGAGAAACTAAAAGAAAGTAGGTCACATTTTGAGACTTTATTTAATAGTTTAAAAGATGGGGTTTTTGTTCATCCAGTTTCATCTGATAATCAGCCAGGAAATTTTGAACGAGTTAACGAAAGTGCTTCAAGAATGTTAGGTTATAGTGCAGAGGAATTTAATAAAATGAGTCCCTGGGATTTGGATGATCCTGAAACCTGTGATGATTATATTCCAAAAGCCATGGATGATCTTAAAAAAAATGGTGAAGCCGTTTTTGAAGCTATACAAATTACAAAGGATGGTCGTAAACTCCCAGTTGAGGTAAATACTAGGGTTATACAGTTTAAAGGTAAACCTCATATTATATCTGTAACCAGAGATATTTCAGAGCGGAAAAAAGCTGAAATTAAATTAAAAAAAACTCATGAGAAACTAAAGGATTTAAATCAAAATCTTGAAGATAAAGTAAAAGAAAGAACTGATGAAATCCAGAGTTTACTTCGTCAGAAAGATGTTTTTATAAATCAACTAGGTCATGATTTAAAAACCCCGCTTACTCCTCTTGTTACTTTGCTGCCGGTTCTTAAATCAAAAGTTGATGATAACAAGGCAAAGGAATTGATAGAAACCCTTGAACAGAATACAGAGTACATGAGAGGTTTAGTAGAAAAAACTATTCAGTTGGCTTTAATTAACTCTCCTAATACTAAATTAGATTTTAAAAAGAAAAATCTAAAAAATTTAATAGAAAAAAATGTTGAAAAAAATAGAATTTATTTTAAAGAAAATAAGGTTTATTTAGATAATGGAATAAATAATGATATTGATGTAGAGGTTGATAGTTTTCATTTTGAGGAACTAATTGACAACTTGTTTACTAATGCAGTTAAATATTCTGGATCTAAAAAACCAAAGATAGTTGTTGAAGCTGAATCTGATAAAGATAAGGTAGTTGTTTCTATAAAGGATAATGGTGTTGGAATGACTGAGGATCAGATAAAAAATATTTTTGATGAGTTTTACAAGGCTGATTCTTCACGTCATGATTTCAAAAGTAGTGGTTTGGGTATGACTATAGCTAAACGTATTGTTGAGAAACATGGTGGAAAAATCTGGGCTGAAAGCCCTGGTCCTGGGAAAGGTAGTACTTTTTATTTTACTTTAAGCAAGACTAACAGAGAAAAGGAGGATAGGTAATTTTTATGGTTGATGAACCATCTATTGTTAAAGAACTTCGGGAAAAAGAAAACAAGGGTTTTCTTAAAGATGTGTCTAAAAAAAATAGTGTTGATTTTTTTAGGTTAGCAGTTGATAATTCTTTGGATTCTGTTTTTGTTATTAATTGTAAAAAAATGGTTTTTGTTGATGTTAATAAGACTGCTTGTAAAAGCACAGGTTATTCTAGAGAAGAATTGCTTGGTATGGGTCCGCAGGATATTAAACCTGAGTTTACAATAAAGCAACTTCGTGAAAAATTTGATACTGTTTTAAAAAGTAGAGGAAAAAAAGGTCTTATCGAAACTGTCCATAAGAGGAAGGATGGTAGTACTTTTCCTGTTGAAGTTTTCCTTAGCTGTCTTAAAGATGAAGATGTTATTATCGCCTCGGTTCGTGATGTTTCTGAGCGTAAAAAAAATAAGAAAAAATTAGCTGAAACTGAGAAAGAATATAAATTACTCATAGAGTCCTTAAATGAGGGTGTCTGGAAAATAAATGAAAATTCCATCACTACTTTTGTTAACAAGTCCATGGCCAAGATGCTTGGTTATACTGTTGATGAAATGATAGGTAAGCATCTTTTTGATTTTATGGATGAAAAAGGCAAAAAGCTTGCTGAAAAGAATCTAAAACGTAGAAAACAGGGGGTTGATGAGCAGCATGATTTTGAATTTATTAGAAAGGATGGCCGACGTGTTTATGCTGCTCTTGAGACCTCTGCAATAATAAATGAAAATGCTGAATATGAAGGTGCTATTGCGGGTGTAATTGATATAACAGATCGGAAAAAAGCTGAGGAAAAAATTAAATCAAGTGAAAGTGAGCTTAGAGATTTTTTTGATAATGCTAATGATCTTATCCAGAGTGTTGGACCTGATGGTTCTTTTAATTATGTTAATAAAAAATGGAAGGATGTGATGGGTTATTCTGATGATGAGGTAGAGAATCTTCATTTTACTGATATACTTAGAGAAGATTATGTTTCTCATTGTAATACTCTATTTAAAGAGCTTTCTAAAGGTAAAAGTTTTGATAGTGTTGATGTTGTTTTTAGAACAAAATCTGGTGAAGAAGTTGTTGTTAATGGCAATCTTAACTCAAGGATTGTTAATGGAAAATTTGTTTCTACTCGTGGTATTTTTCGGGATGTAACCGCGTCTAAAAAACGAATGGAACAGCTTTCTGAAGCAAGAAATATAATTAATCGAAGTTCTATTGTAGCTTTTACTTGGAGAAACTCTTCTATTTGGTCTGTGGAGTATGTTTCTGAAAACGTTGAAAAAGTGTTTGGTTATACTTGTAAAGATTTTTTATCGGGTAAATTGTCTTTTGAAGAAGTTATTCATCCTGATGATCTTGATAGAGTTTCAAAGGAAGTTAAAGACGCATCTGAAGATAAAAATTGTAATAGTTTTGAACATGAACCTTATAGAATTATTACAAAAGATGGTTCAATTAAATTTGTAAGTGACAAAAGTTACATTGTAAGAAATGAAGATGGAGTTATCACTCATTACAGAGGTTTGGTTGAGGATGTAACAGAGAAACAAGAGTTGATGAATGAGATTGTTGAAACTAAAAATAAATATACTGCTTTGGTTGAACAATCAAATGATGGTATAATCATAGTTCAGAATAAAAAATTTAGTTTTGCAAATAAGGCTTTATCAAAGATTACTGGTTTTTTTGTTGATGAACTCATAGGGATGGATTTTTTAGAAATTGTTGTTGACTATGAAAAGGAGAAATTAAGAAATCGTTATAAAAAGAGATTGAATGGTGAACCAGTTCCTGATTTTTATGAAACAACAATTAAATGCAAGGATGGTAAAAAGAAACCTGTTGAACTTTCTGCAAAAATAATTAATTATGAAGATAAACCTGCTATACTTGCATTTGTTAGAGATATCTCTGAGCGTAAAAAAATTGAGGTTAAACTCAAAGATCGTTTAAAATACGAAAAAGGATTACAAGAGATATCTAGAGAGTTAATGGATAGTTCTAAAATAAATATAGCTGTTAATAAATCTTTAAAACATCTTTTAGAAGTATCAGGTGTTTCAAGGGTCTATTTTTTTAAAAATTTTAGTGACCCTAAAGATGGAGTATGTATGAAACAAATCTATGAAGTATGCGCTGAAGGTGTACCCGCTGAGATTGATAATCCTGAGTTGCAGCATGTTCCTTATAATCCACTTTTTAAAAGATGGTATGATTCTCTTTCTCAAAATAAACCAATATATGGATTAGTTAAAGATTTTCCAGAATCTGAGAAAGAGATACTTGAATCACAAAATATTCTATCTATACTTGTTCTTCCCATATTTGTGGAATCAACTTTCTATGGTTTCATTGGTTTTGATGAAATATCCTCAGAGAAAGAATGGGATAAAAACAATATTTATTTATTGCAAACTGCTGCAGAAAGAATTGGACTATTCATAGAACAAAAAAATTCTAATAATAAATTAAAAAAATCTGAAAATAAATTTCACTTTCTTTTTGACAGCTCAACAGATGCAATATTTATCCATGATCCTCAAGATTTCTCTATAATTGATGTAAACCGGGAAGCATGTAAACGCTTTGGTTTTACAGCTGATGAGATGAAAAATTTTACTATAGATGATATTAGTGATGATTCTATGCCTTCCTTAAAATCTAAAGAAGCTGAACAAAAGATCGAGAAGATCCAGCGTGGTGAAACACTAACCATGGAATGGCTTTCAAAAGGAAAAACTGGTGATACTTTTTGGCATGAAATGAAGATTAAACTTGTTGAAATTGATGGTAAAAAAAGAATTCTTGCAACAGCAAGAGATATAAACAAACGTAAAAAAGCTCAAGAAGCATTACTTGAAAGTGAAAAACGATTTCGTTCGGTAACTGAAAATGTGTTAGGTGTAATCTATAGATGTCGGCCAGATTCTAAATGGACGATGAAATTTATCAGTTCACATATTGAGGCTATAAGCGGGTATCCTGCTTCTGATTTTATCGATAATAAGGTGCGGGCTTTTGCTGATATTATTCATCCTGATGATCGTAGTATGGTTGAAGAAACAATTTCTCAAGCCACCAATAAAAAAAGACATTTTAGTATGGAATATAGAATTATTGATAATCAAGGTGATATACATTGGGTATCTGAAAAAGGGCAACCTATTTTTGATGAGAATGATTATATTAAATGGCTTGATGGTTCAATTTTTGATATAACTAAAAGAAAACAAGCAGGAGAAAAACTTCAGGATAAAATTGATGAACTTGAACGCTGGAAAAAGGTAACTGTTGGCAGGGAACATAAAATGAAGGAACTTAAGGAAAAAATTAAAAGATTAGAAAACAAATAATTAAAAAAAAAGTTTGTGAGAGGATGGTGATGTAAAAAAACATGAATATATATTCATTTCTTCCATTATTTGGGTTATTTGCAAATCTATTCCTATGTTTTTACATCCTCTATATTAACCCAAAAAACAAATTAAATCAGTTATTTGGTTTTCTTACTTTTTCATTGGCTTTATGGTCTTTTGGAACATTTTATATGTTTACTTCTTCAAGTATATCTGAAGCATTTTTTTGGAATAATATTTCTACAACGGGAACTGTGTTTACAGCAGTTTTTATGCTACAATTTTCAGTAGTTTACTGTAAGAAAGATATAATAAAAAGTAAACTTTTTTTGATTTCATTGTATTTTATCGGTTTTGTATTTATTATAATAGAGAGTACAACTAATCTTATTACAAAAAGTATGAGATCTATTTATTGGGGTTATTCTGAGAACCCTGGGGTTCTTTTTCCTGTCCTTTCTTTGTTTATAATCCTTTCAGTATTGATAAGTTTCTTACTGTATTATCAACTTCAAAAAAGTGCTTTATCAGATAAAATAAAAAAACAGTCTAGATATCTGATTATAGCTTTTTTAATTCCTCTTATTGGTGGAGTTTTTACTCAAGTTATTGCACCGTATATTGGTCTTGAAATAATGCCTCTTACATCTACACTTACTACTTTTACAGCTGTAATTATTGGTTTCACTGTTTTTAAACACAATCTTCTTAAACCTAACTCTTTCAGTATTCAAAAAAAAATAGTTACTATGTTTTTTATTTTATTGTTCTGTATAAACTTTTTTTCATTGACTACAACTGGTTTTATTTCTAATGATATCATAAATGAATCTGTTGATGAAAATCTTAATTCAATTGCGCAGTTTAGAGCAGATCATGTAAAAACTTTGATAAATCAGGATATTGAAAGATTACAGTTAGTGTCTAGTAGAACAAAACTTCGAATGAGTTTAGAAAGCTACAATAATCACTCTAATCACAATGATAAAAATATAATTTATGAAAATCTTATGGATGCAAATGAATCAATAACTGATTTTCAAGATATTTTTATAATAAACCTTTCAGGTTTTTGTATTTTTTCTACAGATTCAGATTATGAAAATAAAAGTTACACTAATGAAGATTATTTTTTAAAAGGAAAAACAAATGATACTTTTAATTTTTTATTATATCGCGATATACCTAAGATTTTTCTTTCTGGACCCTTAATTTATAATGAAAAATTATTAGGTGTTATAGTTGTTGTATCCAAACCTGATCTTTTTTTTGAGGTAATGTCTGATACAAATGGTCTTGGAGAAACAGGTGAAGCATATATTTTAGATGAATCTGGTTATGTTCTGACTCCTCTTAGAAAATACAATTATTCTTATAATGTTAATAATGTGATATTAAGAAAAAAAGTTATATCTGATAATTACAGAAATTGTTTGCTTCATAAAAACAAATCTTTTGATAAATGTCAGGATGAAGTAAAAATTTTTGAGAATTATGATGATAAAAAGGTTCTTGCAACTCATTTTTATATTTCTGAAATGCAATGGTGTTTGCTTGTTGAAATAGAGGAACAAGAAGCTTATGCATCTGTTAATAATATGCAGAATTTGTTAACAATAGTGCTTTCTGTTTCAGCGGTGATATTTCTTTTTATAGCTTTTTTTTATTCGAAAACAATTTCTGATCCAATTAAAAAACTTGATGAATATGCTAAAGAGATATCTGAGGGAAATCTAAATATTAATGTTGATATAAAAACATCTGATGAAGTTGGGAGTCTTGCAGAGTCATTTAATAAGATGACGAAATCTCTTAAAAAACACGCTGAAAACGTAGAGCAACAGGTAAATGAGAGAACAAAAGAAATGCAAGAAAAAGTTTCCGAACTAGAGCGTTTCAAAAAAGTAACAGTCGGTCGCGAACTTCGGATGGTTGAACTAAAAAAACCGATTAAACAACTGCAAAATAAAAAACAGTTAGAAGGTGATAATTTTGATGCCTGATTACCATATCTGGTTTATAGCGTTATTTGTTGCTACGGGTGTTGCCTGTTATCTAATGTTTTTATATTATAAAAATAAAGATAAAAGGAAGCTTATGTTTTCAATTGCTATTCTTGTTTCAAATCTGTTTTTCCTGGGAGCATCTCTTGGTTATGTTGGCCTAAATGTACAAAATCCTTCATGGATATGGGTTAATATTACACTTCTATCCTCTATTCCTCTGATGTTTGCTGTTTTTTTTGCAGTAAATGAAGATTTTTTAAAAATTAAAAACTTTGACATTATTTTCTATATTTTTTTAATTATAACAACTGTATGTATTGTTTTATTTTTTATTACTAATCAGTTAGTTTATCAGTTAACATTTTTTACAGATATTATTAGGCAAATAATTGCTGTAGAAGTTTTAATTGTTTCTTCATATTTATTTTTTAAAACAAGAGAACTTGTAAATCTATATTTCTCTTTTTTTATTTATTGTTCTATTCTTGCGAGTATCAGTTTAAACATGGAATTGTATCTTTCTGCTTTTGCTTTTGTAATGGGTTATATATTTATCGGTCTTCCTTTTTTCAAACCTCAGAGCCGATCGGATAAAAAAAGTAGTCTTAGTAGTTATTTTTCTCTTGAACAGAAACTAAAAACCTTTGAAGAAAGATATAAAAAATTATTCAATAGCATCCCTGATGCAATCACGTTACTTTCAGAAGATGGAACTATTCTTGATTTGAATCACGCGATGGCAAGTAACTTCGGTAGGTCTAGAGAAGAAATGATTGGAAAAAAAATGCAGGATTTTCTTCCAGAAGAAGTTTGTAATAGTCATTTCGAAATAGGTCTGAAGGCATTTAAAACATGGAATGTGCAAGAAAACGAGGATAAACGAGGAGAATATTATTTTCATAATATGTTTATTCCAATAAAAACTGAGGATAACCAAAAAAATCTTATGGTTATTTCTAGAAATATTACAAAAGAAAAGCAGATGGAGATAGAAAAAGAAGAAAAAATAAATGATCTTAGAAAAACAGAACTTGCAACACTTAATATCATGGAGGATATGCAGGAAACAGTTGAAAACCTTGAAAAAGCACGTCGAGAGATTCTTGATAAAAACGAGGAACTACTTATGACTAATACTGAGCTTAATGTAGCACGTGAACAACTATCAGATCTAAATTTGAATCTTGAACAAAAAGTAAATGAAAGAACCAAAGAAGTTGAAAAACTCTTAAAACTAAAAGATGAGTTCATAGGTCAACTCGGTCATGATCTAAAAACACCTATCACACCATTAAATACTCTGTTACCAATAATATATGAACGAACAGAGGATAAAGAAGTAAAAGAGTTATTACAAATATCAATTCATAATGTTAATTATATGAAAAACTTGGTACGTAAAACACTTCAACTCGCAAGGCTTAACTCGCCTGTCATTCGGCTTGATTTTGAAAAAATCAATCTTTTAGATGAAATAAATCATGTTTTAGAAAAAAAATCTTTTGATTTTAAAACTCATAATATAGAGGTTGAAAACCTGGTTTCTGATGATGCTATAATAGATGCTGATAAAATTAGAATTGAGGAATTACTTGATAATATTATAAGTAATTCTGTAAAATATTCAAAAGATGATGGTGGAAAAATTACGATAAAAACAGATGAAACAGATGATGAAATAAAATTGATTATTAAAGATACAGGTTTAGGGATGGATGATAAAATATGTGAACATATTTTTGATGAGTTCTATAAAGCAGATGAAAGTCGTCATGATTTTGAAAGCACAGGGCTTGGTCTTACTATATGTAAAAAAATAGTTGAACATCATAAAGGACGTATTTGGGCTGAAAGTGAGGGTTTTGGAAAAGGTAGTACTTTTATTATAGCATTTAACAAAAATCAACAGGATTTGTTAAAAAAAAAGTAAATAAGTAAATAAAATATATGGTATAATAAAAAAAATGTTTTTAAGAGGTGGAAAAAGAATAATGGAAAAAAATATAATGCTTGTGGATGACAGTGATGATGTAATTCATTCTGTTAAATTAGGCCTTGAAAATATTGATAAAAACTTTAATGTATCTACTGTAAAAAGTGGTATGCAATGTCTGCAGACTCTAGCAAATAATAATGAATTACCTGATCTAATCTTGCTTGATATTATGATGCCTGAGATGACTGGATGGGAGGTCTATGATCGACTAAAAGAAAACAAAAAATGGGCAAAAATACCTGTTGTTTTTTTAACAGCTAGAACTGATAAAGTAGCAGAAAATGCTGGTAGATTTTTAGCAGATGATTATATAGAAAAACCTTTTGAGATAAATGATCTTAAAAAAAGAATCGATAAAATAGTTAATAAATAAAAAAGACTGGTAGGTGAAAAAAATATTTATGACTAAAAAAATACTTGTAGTTGATGATGAAGAACCTGTTGTCACATCTGTTAAACAAGGGCTTAAAAGCCTTGTTGCAGGTTATGATGTAGTTGGAGTAAATAGTGGTTATGATTGCCTTGAAAAACTAAAAAATGAGCCACTTCCAGATCTTATCTTACTTGATATTATGATGCCAGATATGAGCGGATGGGAAACATATGATCGTATAAAAGAAAACCAGAAATGGATGGATATACCAATTGTTTTCTTAACAGCAAGGTCTGATAATGTAGCCAGAAACGCTGGTAGATTCCTTGGTGAAGATTTTATAGAAAAACCTTTTGAAATAAACGAGTTAAAAAACCGTCTTGAAAGATTCTTCAAAAAATAAAAAAAGGATGGAAAAAAATCTGAAAAAAGTAATGATAGTAGATGATGAACCTGCGATAAGGCTTTCTGTAAGAGAAGGACTTAAAAGTATGAATGCAGAGTATGAAATAGTTGAAGCAGATGGTGCTAAGGAATGCTTCAACAAGTTAGATAATGAACAACTACCTGATCTGATACTCCTTGATATTATGATGCCTGAGATGGATGGATGGGAAGTTTTTGACAAGTTAAAAGACAATCCATCATGGAATAACATTCCAATAATATTCTTAACAGCTAGAGCAGATGATATAGCAAAAAAAGCCGGTAGTTTTATGGCTGTAGATTATATCGAAAAACCATTCGATCTTGACGATCTTAAAAACAGGATAGATAAAGTCATCTAAAAAAATAGTTATAATTCAAATACTTAGTTAAAGTTTTTATAAGAACAAATTATTTAGTTTAGATTATAAACTAAAATTTGATGGGCTGCACAAAACAATGCAAAAAAACTGTAAATATAGATATAATTCTAATGCTGATTATAAATTATTTTATAAACAGAGTTTTTTGGAGGGTTTCTTTTGAAAAAAGAACCCTCTATTGTCACACAGTTAAAAGAAGAAGAAAAAAAAGGTGTTTTTAAACAAAATCATTCTGACTGCAGCTGCTGTTATGATGTTGAGAATCATGATTTTTTTAGATTAGCAGTAGATAATTCTGCTGATTCAATTTTTTTGATAGATAGAAAAAAAATGTGTTTTATAGATGTTAATAAAACCGCATGTAACACCATAGGTTATACTAAACAAGAATTACTAAAAATGGGTCCTCAACATATCAAACCAGAGTTTACAAAAGAAGATTTGGCGTTAAAATTTGATACGATTCTTAAATATGATGATAACGGAGTTATTGAAGCAGTTCATCAAAGAAAAGATGGTAGTACTTTTCCTGTAGAGGTTTTTCTTACTTGTCTAAAAGATAAAGATGTCATTATCGCATCGGTGCGTGATATAACTGAACGTAAAAAAGCAGAAAATGAAATTAAATCTATTTTTAATACTGCTGCTAACGGAATTCGTTTAATTGATGATAACCATAACATCATAAAAGTTAACGATACTTTTTGTGAAATGACCGGTCTTTCAAGAAATGAAATTGTTGGTAGAAAATGTTATGAGGTTTTTACAGGTAATCTATGTTACACCAAGGAATGTCCTTTAGAAAAACTAAAAAATACTGATAAACATAAAATCAAGATGGAGATAAACAAGGTTCGACCAGATGGAAAAGAAATACCTACTATTCTTACAGCTACTCCATTTAAAGATTCAAATGGTGAATTTATTGGAATAGTTGAAGATATAAATGATGTTACTGAACAGAAAAAAGCCAGGGATGCTCTTAAAGAAAGTAAAGAAAAATACAGAGATTTGTTTGAAAATTCTAATGATCTTATACAATCTGTTAAACCCGATGGTTCTATTGAATATGTAAACAGGGTATGGCGAAAAATTTTAGGTTATAATATTGAAGAGTTATCTAATTTATCAATTTTTGATATTATACACCCAAATAATAAGAAACACTGTGAAAAGGTCTTTAGTAAACTTTTATCTGGTGAAGATGTTGAGAGAATAGAAACTTCTTTTATAACAAAAAATGGGGAAAAAATAGATGTAGAGGGTAGTATAAACTGTCGATTTAAAGATGGAAAAGCAGTTTCTACAAGAGGCATCTTCCGAGATATAACTAAACGCAAAGAAGCAGAAGAAGAAATGAAAGAGGCACAAAGAGTTTTAACACTTGTAAATAAAGAACTAGAACGAAAAGTAGAAGTTAAAACCTCGGAGCTTAAAAAAGCTCATAAACAGTTAGAAGAAACAAACAAAAATCTAGAAGAAATAGTACATGAAAGAACTAAAGAAGTAAAACAATTACTTCATGAAAAAAATGCCTTCATTAATCAACTAAGTCATGATCTTAAAAACCCTATAGGCCCTATTGTTAATCTACTACCCTTAGTTATTGAAGATACAAAAAACGAAGAACTTCTTGAAGTCTTGGAAGTAATAAATCGTAACGCTGTTTATATGAAAAGTCTAATAATGGATACATTAGAATTAGCTAGACTTGAAGGATCAGATAAAGGATTCGAATATAACAATGTTAATCTATTAGACGTAGTTGATGATGTAATTAAAGATAATGATTTTTATTTCAAAGAGAAAAATTTTGAAATAGAAAACAATCTGAGACAAAATTTTCCAGTATTTGCTGATGAAATAAGAATCAAAGAAGTTTTTAACAATATTTTTTCAAATGCTTTAAAATACAATAAAAAAGAAAATGGAAAAATAAAAATTAATGCAGAAAAACAAGATGATTCTGTAAAAATTTCAATACAAGACACCGGAATAGGAATGACACCTGAACAAGCAAAACATATTTTTGATGAATTCTATAAAGCAGATCCATCTAGACACGACATGGTATCATCAGGTCTAGGTCTAACTATATGTAAAAGAATAATAGAGAAACATGGAGGAGAAATCTGGGCTGAAAGCCCAGGGCTTGAAAAAGGAACAACAATAAATTTCACTCTACCAAATAAACAAAAAAATGAATAAAAAAATTAATTAGTAAAATTGTGATAACAATCTAATGGAGGGAATAAGGAAGATATGAAAAAAATCATGAATGTTGATGATGACCCAGATCAAACTTTTACAGTAAAAAAACGTTTAGAAAAACTAGGTGATTATGAAGTAATAAGAATTGATAGTGGAGAAAAATGTTTAAACTATTTAAAAAACAATGAAACACCTGATCTTATCCTACTGGATATTATGATGCCTGAGATGAACGGATGGGAAGTCTATAAAAAACTTAGGAAAAATAATAACTGGAAAAATATACCAATAGTTTTCTTAACAGCTAGAACAGATTCATTTAGTAAAGGCTTTGGAAAAATACTAGGTGATTGTTACATAGAAAAACCTTTTGAAATAGATGATCTTAAAAACAAAATCGATAAAATCCTTAACAACCCATATAATATTTCAGAAACTAAACAAAGAGTTATCGATGATATGATGGAAAAAGCAATAGAATAAAATTTTTATTCCTTTTTTCTAACCCTATTTTTTTTTTGTCTAAAAATTTTTAAATAAAACCAATGTCATTTATAATACAGAAATCACTTTGGAAGATGGGAAAATGCAAAAACAACGTAATTCAGCTTTAATTCAAAGAGTTTTAGAATCACTTTTTGAAGTAACAGGAAGACGAGAATCAGAAGTCTTTGCAGCTATGGCTATGGATTCAATAATTCAAACAATGCAACAAAAATATGATTTTTTAAAATATGTAAAAATACGAATTGAAGAAGGACTTATGATAGGATCACAGGATGTAACACTAGATATAAACCAGGACATTGTTGATACTGTAGAACCAAAAAAAGTAGGTGAAGCAATAGAATCAATAATAAGAATAGTACTAATGGATCTGGGTGCCAAAGCAGGACTATTTTTTATAAACGAGTTCAAAAAAAAACTTGGTAATGAATACCTGCCAGAGTTACGAAAAATAGGTGTAAACCTGGGAAACATGCAACTCGAACAAAGATACCTTTATGCACGTATGGAAAAAGGACAACCAACGATGAGTTCACCTAGTGAAAAAGCAACTCAAAGAGAAAAATACGAACAAAATCAAGAGGATCCAGTGAGTATTTTTGGATATGAATGGGAAAACGTAAAAGAATACAAGTTTGACACGGAAAATATGACTTATACATTATTTGATAAAGATGGAAATAAATTAGATTCACTTAGCTTGGATTCAATAGTAAGTAAACTCTCGCGAATAATTGAGATAGAATCAGAAGGATATGATGCCTCCTCTACAAAGGATGATCAACACAAAATAAAGGATTTAGAGGGAATTGATGAAAACATAGAAAAAAATGTTTCACAAAACAAAGAAGATGAAAATATAAACATTACAAAAAAAGAATATCAATTCCTGGAAATGCTTTTCGAACAAGACATGGATGCAGACACTGCAACACAACTACTTGAAATCTCAAAAAATGATTTACAGTACATGGTTAAAAGACTTTTGAAATTCAAAATTTTAAAACAATCATCACAAGATGTAGTAGAACTATCAGAATTCGGTATCAACTACATGATGAGTCTATATGGGGCATAAAATTTTTATTATTCTTTCAAAATTATTGGTTTAACCTTTTTTCGAAATCTTTTTTCAATATTTTTAAACTCATGTTTTATTTCTAACTCAAAATTATTCCCTGTAAAATTTTTGTAATACTCTGAAAAATTAAACATAGGATTCTTATTGATTTTCCTTAAAAGAAATTTTTTGTTGTATCCTTTTTTAGCAGGTTTTAGATTTTTTTCCTTTGTTTTTTCTTCTAAAAAATTAAAAATTTTTTCGTTAATCAAATCAAAAAGATATCTATACAAAAATGCTTCATTGTATCTTTTGAAAAGATTTTTTTGAAAAAACTCAGGAGTTAGTTGTTGGGTAAAATCTACTTTATTGATCTCTAAAATTTTATTTAACTCATCTATGGGTATTTCAGTTCTACAAATTTCCGAGGAACTTTTAGGTTGACTTGGTAAGTATTTACCATATGGACATGGCCACATTCTGCAGATTATTGGTCTATTTTCATAAATCCCACAATTTTTTTGTTCTGTTTGAAAAAAACATTGCGGATATTTGCTGTAAGTATAATGTGTAACTATTGATATGTTATTTTTTAGATCATATGTAAGGTTGGCTATTTGTGGTTTATTTGTACATTCACTAAAATTTTTTGTTTCCCAGTCGAATAAGCCAAGGCTGATTGGTGTTATATTTATGAGATTTTCTTTTATGAATTCTGGTTTTTTTGTTATTTTGGTTTTATTGGTTTTGTCTGTGCAGCATTCTCCACATTTTTGGCATATAAATGGCAGTTCCATCCCTCTTCATTTATAACAATGTTTGAATTGTATAAAAAACTTCTTGATAACTATTCAATTTGAATATATCATATATTCAAAAAAAATAAATATAAATAAAATTTTATTTCAAAAAACATTTCATGGTGGACTTAAAGAACAATCCTCAATAAAAGAAACACGAGGAAAAAAAACCTTAAGATTCTTAAAAGCCTCACCCACACAAGCAGAAGTCTTATCAGAAGTTAAAAAACAACCACAAACACAAACATTATCCGGAGAAAAAGATTTAACAAAATCACTTAAATTCTTCCAACCCATCAAAGGAAAAGAAGACTGACTAGATGTTTCAACAAAATACCTATGGCCCTTAGGCTTATAACCCACAAAACTTTTAAAAGTCTCATCCAACAAACCATTACGCTCTAAAACAATAACCACACGAGAATCATTCTCAAACAAATCAAAAACATTATCATTATAATCCTGACCATAATTTTTCTTATCAGAATCAACCTTCAAATGGTTCAAAGGATGAATAAGCAAAACAACATCATATTTCCCTGTAGATTCATATGTAACAAGTTTTACAAGACTAGAATTAACAAATTTTCTAATATCATACATCACCATAAAACACAAAATCTACATGGAATAATAACATACTAAAAATAACTGAAAAAAAAATATGATTATAATCGTACAACACATTTTATCTATAGATATGGTTATATGGTTTATCACGTTTTTAGCAAGAAGGCCATATCAATTCATTGGGTGGATGAATTGCTTTTCTGTTCTTCAATATAATTCCTTAATAGTTTCATCAACCTCTTAAAATGCTTAATATATCAATTTTTTCTATTCAAGATCTGTGAAGATAAAAAATACTATCCAGTTCAAAATAATACATCCTAACAAAAACAAAAAACATAGTCTAAATACTACTATGCGACAATACCGTAAATGCATTAATTTCTATCTGCATGAAATCACCAAAGGAACACCACTATCAGAGATATACCAAAGAGCAAAACAGCATCATAGTTTGCAGACTGGACTTATCCAGACTGCAAGAGATATTGCTAAAGAACAATATGATAGTTACAAAAAAAACCCAAATAACAAAGTGTTTCCACATTTCAAAGGACCAACATCTGTCAGATTTGACAAACGTAGCATTAGTTTCAAAAATACATCCGAAAAACATTTTGAATGGTGGGCTAATATTAGCACTATACATGGCAAAGTCCATGTGCCAATTACTTCTTGTGAAAAATATTTCAAACTACTTAGAGAGCATAGTTTCAAATGTGTTCAGTTGAAATATAGAAAAAATGGTTACTATCTCAACGTCATATTTGAAGAAGAAAAACCTATTCCTTCTCAAAAAGATTTTAAGCATTTTGTTGGTGTTGACCGTGGAAGTCATAACAATATTGCAACTCTTGTAGTCCAAGACAGGCAGGGTACTATCTTGGAATCAACGTTTTTCAACGTCCAGCAGATGCTTGAGAAACGCAGAAGATTCTTTGTTTTTCGTAAGCAACTTGGAAAAAAGAAGTTGCTGACAGAAATCAAAAAGAGCAAAGACAGGGAACGTAACTATGTCCATGATGTCAACCATAAGATTAGCACAGAGATTGTAAGCATTGCAAGGAAATACAAGGATTGTGTAATTGTTTTGGAGGATCTCAAAGGCATCAGGAAACGGATGAACTTTGGAAAAAAAGGCAACCGAAAAGGTCATAGTTGGACTTTTGGTTTGCTTGAAGATATGATAGTATATAAGGCTCATAGGAATTCCATTGCTGTGAGAAGAGTCCATCCACGTGGTACTTCTTCAGTTTGCAAGGACTGTGGTGGAGATATAAGGAGGAGTCCTTCTATCC
>CAZFFN010000033.1:0-35701 GCA_964518165.1 uncultured Thermoplasmatales archaeon | reverse complement strand
TTTCAGAAAATGGAATTAAAACAAGTGTTTTTTTCGGACCAATTTATCCAAAAATTAGTAAAAATAACATTGAAAAAATTATTAATATTTTTGCATCTTGTGGTGCAAAGACAATAATGCTTGATAAATTTA
Source organism: uncultured Thermoplasmatales archaeon (assembly GCA_964518165.1). GTDB lineage: Archaea > Thermoplasmatota > E2 > DHVEG-1 > DHVEG-1 > CAYZTD01. The sequence goes on along the minus strand of CAZFFN010000033.1, from coordinate 35,569 downwards.
ATTTAAAGCCAGGAATTCTAAATAATCTTGAACAAAAAATTCCGGGTATTTCAAAAAAAATTAAAGACCAATCCTTTTTGATGGATGTATATCAAAATATCAAAAATAACAATGATAATTTAGAAATTGTACTTGCTTTCTAGTTTTTGATAAATAAATATAATAAAGTCAGACTAAAAATTTAATATATGGCCCTTTTATACAGAACGATTGTCTTAGGTTATTGTTTATCAGCATAATTTAAGTATAAGTATTGTATTACGCAAAAAACTGATTTAATAAATTAACTATATAATAAGTGATAAAAATGGCAAAAGCAAGAAGTCGTGCAGCAGCAAGAAAAGTAAAAGATAGATGGAAAGCAAAAAAATGGTTTAATGTGTTAGCTCCTGCATCATTTGATAATGCAACAATAGCTCAAACCCTAACTAGCAATCCTGATTTATTAAAAGGTAGAATCACTGAAATTACAATGCAGGATTTAACTAACGATTTTAGAAAATCACATCTTTTACTCTATTTTAAGATTCATGATATAAAAGACGATAATGCATATACTCATTTTGTAGGGCATTCCTTAACTTCTGATTACTTAAGAAGAATGATAAGACGAAGAAGATCAAAAGTTGAAGGAGTTTATGATGTAAGAACTCGTGATGGAGCAAAACTTAGAGTTAAACCTTTTGCTACAACTGATAAAAGAATTCAAAACTCACAAAAAAGAGTAGTTAGAGAATCAATGAAAAAGACAATAATTCAAAAAGCAAAATCTAGTACTCTTTCAGAGTTTATTAAAAGTATTATGGATGGAAAGCTTGGTAGTGACATCTATAAAAATTGTAAGAAACTTTATCCAGTAAAAAGAGTAGAAATATTCAAAACTGAAGTAAATTCACAGCCAACAACTGAAATAAAAGATGAACCAAAGGAAGAAAAGAAAGAAGAAATCAAAGACAAAACAGATAAAGAGGACAAAGAAGAAAAACCGAAGAAGAAAACAACCAAAAAGAAAGAAAAAGAAGAACCAGAGGAAACCGAGGAAACAAAAGAAACAGAGGAATCTGATACAGAAGAAAAAGAAACTGAAGAAACAGAAGAAGTAGAAGAAAAATCAGAAGAAGAACCAAAGGAAGAAAAAGAAGAACCAGAAGAAGTAGACGAAGCAGAGAAAACCGAGGAAACAAAAGAAAAAGAGGAACCCGAAGAAAAACCAGAGGAAAAAACTAAAGAAAAACCAAAGAAAAAATCAACTAAAAAGAAATCTTCCAAAAAAGAAGACAAAGATGAAGAATAAAAATAAACTGATTTTTTATTAAATTTTCTTATTCTATTCTAAGTTTATTCTGCATTTTTTTATTGATGTGAAAAACATTAATATGGATGTTATATTACCAAACTGGGGAATATTTTGGAAGGTAGTAAAAATATTATAATAATTGGTTGTGGAGCAGGAGGGGCAACTGCAGCACAATTTGCCAGAAAAACAAATAGAAAAGCTGAAATTACTGTTTTTGAAAAAGGACCATATCCTGAATATTCAAAATGCGGTCTTCCATATGCAATCTCAGATGAAATACCTAAAATCATGGATTTAATAGAGTTTGATGAAGAATTTTTTAAAAAATCAAAAATAGATTTATTTTTAAATACAACTGTTAAAAAAATCGATAAAGAAAAAAAGATTGTAACTGCAGAAAATAAAGATGGAGAAATCAAAAAAGAATATGATTCATTGATTATCTGTACCGGTGCAAAACCATTTATACCTCCAATAAAAAATATCAAAAACAAAAATAATTTTGTTTCTGGTGTACATGTTGTAAGAACAATTGATCATGCTAAACAAATAAAAAAACTTGTTAAAAAAAATAAAAATGCAACAATTGTCGGTGCTGGTTTTATTGGCCTAGAGATGGCGGATAACCTTTACAAAAAAGATATGAAAGTAACTATCGTTGAAGCCTTACCAAATATCCTTGCAAATATTTTTGATATAGATCTTGCAAAGATGGTTTTAAAAAATATCCCTGATGATGTTAATATGTATACCAATCATTTAGCAGCAGAAATCAAAACAGATGATAATAAAATAAAATCAGTTCTAATAAAAAACAAAGAAAATGATGATGAAAAAGAAATTGAAACTGATCTACTTATTATTGCAACAGGCACAAAAGCTAATACCAATCTAGCAGAAACAATTGGTTGTAAGATAGGTGAGACTGGCGGAATAATAGTTGATAAAAAATCAAAAACAAATGTTGAAAATGTGTATGCTGTAGGAGACTGCACTGAATATTTTGATTATGTAACAGAAAAACCATTATGTATAGGCTTAGGAAGTATTGTTGTAAGACAAGCAATATCAGCAGGGATAAATGCAGCAGGTGGAGAATATAATTTATTCAAAGGATTCCTACAGACTTGCACTTCCGATTTTTTTGATATGGAAGTAGCTGCAGTCGGTGCACCATCTTGCTTTCTTGAAGAAGATAAAATCATCAGTTCAAAATATAATGGAGAATCATTACCTGAATACTTTCCTGGTGGTAAAAAAATATCAATCAAAGTTACTGTAGACCTTGACACTGGAAAGATTCTAAAAGCCCAGGCAATTGGAGATAAGGCAGCAAAACGAATCAACACCTTTGCTTCAGCAATAATTGGTGATTTAGATATTGATACATTTAGAAAAATTGAAACCGCTTATGCACCACCAATAGCACCAACTCTTGATGCTGAAACTTTAGTCTGTGATATCGCTCAAATGAAACTATCACGTAAAAAAAGAAAATAGGAAAAAATTGTTATGAATATTTTACATGTCTCTGATACACACTTAGGGTATGCAGCATATAGAAAAGCAAATGAAGAAGGAATAAATCAAAGAGAATTAGATGTCTATAATTCCTTTAAAAGATTTGTAGATTACGCAATAAAAGAAAAACCTGATCTAATAATTCATGCTGGTGATCTATTTGATTCAGTAAGGCCAAATAATCGTGCCATTACTTTTACTTTAAAACAATTCGTAAAACTATCTAAAAATAATATTCCTGTAGTACTTATCTCTGGTAACCATGAGCATCCTAAACTAAAAGAAACAGGCCATATTTTTAGTATATTTGATCACATCGAAAATATTTATCCAATCTATAAAGAAAAATATGAAAAAATAGATTTGAAGATAGATGGAAAAGAAATTACAATACATACAATACCGCAGAATAACTCAAAAAAACTTTTTGAAAAAGAACTAAAAAAACTAAGACCTGGGGAAAAATCTGATTTTAATATATTTGTTGCACATGGCTCAGTTACTGGAGTTCAAGAATTCACAATGAATGAATTCAACGAATTAATTATTCCAGCTAGGATTCTATCTCGTGATTTTGACTATATCGCACTCGGCCATTTCCATAAATATTCAAAACTAGCTAAAAACGCTTTTTACAGTGGATCAATTGAAAGGCTTACATTTACTGAAGCAAATGAAAAAAAAGGTTTTATCAAACTAGATTTATCAAAAAAAGGATTAAAAACTGAATTTGTAGAAATAGAAACTAGAGACATGATAGATTCAGAACCAATCAAGTGCTCAGAACTAAAAATAGATGAAATAATGAAAAAGATAAAAAAACAAATAAAAAAGATAGATCCAAAGGAAAAAACTGTAAGGATCACACTTGATAATATCTCACCGAATCTATATAGAAACCTTGATTTCAATGAAATAAAAAAAGAATTCAGTAGTGCCTTGCACTATGAACTAAAAGTAAATGTAAAAGATAAAGAAAACAAAAAAGATAGTTACACTAGTTCTAAAATTGATGCACTTGTAAACGAATTTAGAAATTTTATTGATAGCAAAGAAATTGATGAAAAAGAAATTCTCGTTGATATGGGAGTAGGATACATAGAAAAAATAGAATCAAAAAATGAAGGTAAATAATGCTGCTAAAAACACTGACTCTTAAAAACTTTAGAAAATTCAAAAATGCAACAATAGATTTTCCAGATGGAGTAACTGGAGTAGTAGGACTTAATGGAGTTGGAAAATCAACTATATTTGAAGCAATAGCCTGGGTGTTATATGGATCAGTTGCAGCAAGAACATCATCTGAAGAAATAAAAAGACAAGGAACTATAAATAGCGATCCATGTAGAGTAGAAATAGAATTTATTTTTGAAGAAGAAAAAATTAGAGTTGTAAGAGAAATGAAAGGAAAAAATCTTTCATCTCAAGCAACAGCAACAGTCAATGGAAAAGTAGCAGCAACTAGTGCAGAAAGTGTCACACGTTTCATACAAAAAAAACTAGGAATGGATTTTAAATCTTTTTTTACTAGTATATTTGCCAGACAAAAAGAACTTAACACACTTTCATCAATGAATGCAAGTGAAAGAAGACCGCTGATTCTAAAAATGCTAGGAATAGACTCAATTGACGAGATAATAAAAGAAGTAAGATCAGATAAAAAAAGTAAAGATACATATATTGAGCGATTAAATAACGATCTAAAAGATGAAAAAGGAAATGATAAAAAGGTTATTTTTGAGCACCAACTTAAAAGCAAAAAAGAAGAAATTCAAAAGATTGATAAAAAGATAAAAAATGAAAAAGAACAAATCAAGAAACTAAAAAATGAAAAAGAACAAATTGGAAAAAAATACAAAAAAAGTAAAGAAAAATATGAAACACTAAACAAACAAAAAGAGGAACTTTCAGATAAAAAAACACTTTTTGAAAACAAAAAAAAGCTAGAATCTGAAATAAAAGATCTAAAAGAAAAAATAGAAAAAAGAAAAGAAAAATTGGAAACAGAACAAAAAAAACTAAAAGAATTCAAAAACACTGAAAATGATTTTAAATCTTCAGAGATGCGGCTTGAAGATATAAATAACCATTTGGAAAAACTATTCAAAAAAATCGAAAAAAACACTGCTCTATCTGATAGAATCACCGAAGATATAAAAGAAGCAAAAACAAAAAAAGAAAAAATAGTAGAGATTGGTCCAGATGCAAAGTGTCCTACTTGTGAAAGAGTGTTATCTGGTCAATACAATGTTTTATTAAATAAATTTGAAACTGAGGTTTCTAAGAAAAAAGAAAATATTGAAAACTATAACAAAGAAATTGAATCAGTTAAAAAAGAAAAAGAAAGAATAGAACGTGAAAGAGAAGCACTTCGAAAGAAAAGAAATTATCTACAATCTGAAATAAGAAAAAAAGATAAAATCGAAGCAACCCTCAGCCATATCGAATCTGAAATCAAAAAAGAAAAAAATGATCTTGAAAACAAAAAAACAATCTTTGATGATATTGGAAAAATAGATTTTAACTTAAAAGAATATAACTCAATTAAAAAAGAAGTAGAAAAAGCATATGAAAACTATCAAAATGTTCTTGAAGATTATAACAATAAAAAAGATGAATTGTCAAAATATGCATTAATTTCTGAAAAAAACCAAGGTGAAAAAAAACTTATAAAACAACATATTGAAAATATTGAAAATAAAATCAAGGAACTTGAGAAATTCAAAAAGAGAATAAAGGAAGAAAAAAATGCTGTAAAATATTTAGGATTGCTTTCTGATGTGATGAATGATTTTAGAACCTATCTTATTTCAAGAATCAGGCCTACTCTTTCATCTTATGCATCTGATTTTTATAGAAGGCTTACTGATGGTAAATACAATGAAATCGAACTAGATGAAAACTATAATGTTTTGATTTATGACAATGGTGAAAGCTTTGGAATAGAACGATTTTCAGGTGGAGAAGAAGATCTGGCGAATTTATGTTTAAGACTTTCAATATCTGAATTTATAACTGAACGAGCCGGTGGAATTTTTAATTTCATAATCCTAGATGAAATATTTGGCTCTCAAGATAACATTCGACGTCAAAATATAATGAAAGCACTAAATGCTCTTTCTTCAAAATTCAGACAAATATTCATTATAACTCATGTGGAAGAAATAAAAAATTATGTAGAAAATATAATGCAAGTTAGGGAAGATGAAGATGGGGCTAGTAGTTTAAAGTTAGAATAAAAATTATTTTTTCCCAAACCTTAATTTTCTTTTCTTTTTATCTGGTTTATTGTCACCTGGATTGTTCTCAGTTGGGTTTTCTAATTCTATTTCGTTCTGTGTGTCTGGTGTTTCGTTTGTTGTTCCGGGATTTACTCCAGCAACAGGTGGACTAGTTGCAAATAATTTATCAAATAAGCCTTTTTTTGCTTCATACCAACTTTCCCATTCTTTGTTTTCTTTTTGTAGTTTCTTACATTCATTATCGGTGTCTTCATATAATTGGTAAAGTTTAGTCAAGCGTTCTTTTTCTTTTTCATATTCGGCGTTGATTTGTTCATATTTTTCTTTGTATTCTTTATAATTCTCCATTTCGCCGAGTTTTTCAATTTTTTCATTTAGTTCTCTAATTTGATTATTCTTAGCTTCTTTTTCTTGTCTAAGAGTATTTACTTCATTTTCAAGATTATTTTTTATATCTTCATAGTTTTGCATTTTTTCTTTGTAGGTATCTACTTCTTGAACTTTTTCTCTGTTTTCGTCAAGTTTCTGATTTAATGTATTAATCCTTGAGGTCATATCATCTTCAATTTGTTTTTTCTCTGCTTCCATGTTTTTTAGTTTTTCTTCGTAATCCGCCATTTTTTTCTCAGTGTTACTTAGTTCTTCTTCTTGGTTTTTGTAAGCATCCCAAAGTTTTACTAATCTTTCTTTTTCTTTTTCAAGCTCAGTGCTATATTTTTTTGCACCTTCTGCTGCTTCAGTTTTTTGTTTTTCAGCTTCTTGAATTCTGTTTTCAAAATGCTCAAGAACTCCACTTATTTCATCAATATTTTCAACATGGAGCATTTTTTGTATTCTTTCTAAATCTTCTGTACCTTTTGAAAATGAATCTTTAATACCATCAATTTCATTAGTAACAGTCATTAATTTTTTCTTGAGTGAATCCAGATTCCCCATATCTTCTACAATTTTTTCTTCAGACATTTACCATCTTGCCTCCCTATTAAATTCCAGGACTAATAATGACTTTGTTGCTATATAAGGATTTTCATATAATGAGCTTAGCTCTTTTATTTCCGTCTAATTTTATGCAGATATAAAAATAAAACACCATTAAACTAATAAAGTATAATAATGATACAATATTTAGTTAATTAACCTAGTTACTAGGAGGTAAAGTTGGATGGGATTATTTGGCAGAGGAAAGCTTTCATCAATTTTAAATAAAATTTTTGGTAAAAAACATGCTAAGATTGGAATATATGGTCCGCCTAATGTAGGAAAAACTACACTTGCAAATAGGATTCTTCGGGATTGGACTGGTGATATTATGGGTAGTGTATCTGATGTTCCTCATGAAACACGCAGAGCTAAATGGAAAAAGGATGTAAAAATCGATAATGGTAAATCTTCTCTTAAAATGGATATTGTTGACACACCAGGCATTTCTACTAAAGTAGATTTCAAAGAATTTATGAATACTTTTGGACTTACAAAAAATGAATCAAAAAGAAGAGCAAAAGAAGCAACTGAGGGAGTTATAGAATCAATAAAATGGCTTGAGGATATTGATGGAGTACTTCTTGTAATGGATTCAACTCAAGATCCTTTCACACAAGTAAATGTAACAATTCTAGGTAATCTTGAAGCAAGAAACTTACCTGTATTAATTGCTGCAAACAAAATTGATAGAGAAGAATCAAGTCCTGCAACTTTAAAATCTGCTTTTCCTCAACACCCTGTAATTCCAATAAGTGCTCTTACTGGTTATAATTCTGATAATTTGTATTCAACTATGGTAAAGCATTTCAGAAGGACAAAGAAGAAGAGGAGGTAGTTTAATGACAAAGAAGAAATCAAATGGAATATCTTTTAATCTTGTCTCGAAAAATAAACTTGATAGTTTTTCAGAAGATGAAAAACTTAAGTTTATAATAAAGGAAGTTAAAAAAGGAAATATACTTGTCTTAGAACATGGATTAACTCCTATAGAGCAAGCTAGCCTTATTGAAAAGACGATGAAAGAGATAAAACAGGATACATTTATTGGTGTTGAAATGGAAGGGTATGGTCAAGACAATACCTCTTTTATAAAAAGATTATTAGGTCTATCAACTAAACCTCGTATGACTCTGATAGGCCCTGCTGATCTTCTTCAAATGGTTAAAAAAGATAATGATATGATTCGAACAAAAATCATTCCAGGTAAAGGAGCTAAATAAAACATGCCTCATCAATGTCTAAAATGCGGACATGTCTTCAAAGAAGGATCTCCTCAGCTTCTAAAAGGATGTCCCGGATGTGGAGGAAATCGATTCTTTTATACAAAAAATCCTCTTGATGAAAAACAAAGAGAGGATATGACAAAAAAAGTAGGTAAAGATCTAAATGAAGCTATAATGGAACTACTTGAGGGTAATGAAAACTTAGTGGATAAATCTGGTAAATGGGCAAAAATTAAGCCTAAAGATGTTAAAAAGGCCGTGAAAAAACAGCTCAAAGATAAAGTAAAACCAGATAACAAAGAAAATATCGATATAATTACTGATGATGAATATAGGCTTAAAGCAATTAGTGACGCTCAAACAGAATCAGCCGAATCAATGTACCCTGAAACAATAGACATTGAAAAATCTGGCAGTTATAAAATAGATCTGAAAGGTCTTTTGGAAGATGAGCCAATTATCATTCAAAAGGATGGTTCTTATACTATTCATTTACCATCGGTTTTTAAAAAATTAAATGAAAAAAAGAATAGTTAAAAATTATTTTTTTAACAGTTCTTCTTTTATGATTTCTTCTGTTATTGCACTTTCTTCGGAAGCACCTTGACTTAATGAAAAGCTTATTTGTTCTCCTAATATTACTGAATCTTCGTTATTTCCATCTGTTCTTGCATATACTGCTACTGCTCTAAAATAACATGGTTCAAATGGATTAACACCGATTTCAGCTTCAAAGTACCTTTTATCCTTTCCAATTGTTTTGTCTATTGTCATATTTTCATAGTTTACCTTTTTATCATAATCTTCTAATTTTTTACCTGATTCATTATCGTAAACAAATTCGACTCTTGCTAGGGAAAAACCTTCGTATTTTTCAGACGCTAGACCTTTAAGAACAGCTAGATGATCATCTGATCCATGTTTCCAACCAACTGTTTTAACTGTATCAATACAACCTGATAAAGTTGCAGTTATGCCTAATAATAAAATGCACATTACAATTGCTATTTTTTTCTTACTTTTCATAATTATTACCTTAGATCATAAATTAAGAAACCATATATAAATATTATCATGATGTAAATATATAAAAAATAAATTTAAGTGAGATTTATGAGACTTTATTTATTTAGGTTTTTATGAAGTTTTACAACTGCTTCAACAGCTGACTTTGCACGTTCAATACGTTCTTCAGCTTGAAGCCGGGTCATACCAGGGCCACTAATACCAAGCCCCACTGGTTTATCATAGTCAAGTGCAAGATCAGCGATCTTTCTTGCAGCATGAGAAATAACTAGTTCGTCATGCTCGGTTTCACCTTCAATCACACAACCCAGAGCAATAACTCCATCTATTGATTTTTCTTTCAATAATTTTTTTATCCCAAGACCCATGTCAAAAACACCTGGGACTTTTACAATTTTTGTAACACTTGCTCCAAGAAAATCTGCATGTTCCTTTGCTCGCTCAAGCATCATCATAGTTATGTCATAGTTAAACTCTGATACTACAGCTCCAATCTTTATTTTTTTTTCAGCCATTTTATTTTCACATCCTTTTTATGTTCTTAATGATCCTGCATCCTCAAATCCTTCTCTTAAACCCTTACCCGCTAGTTTTTCTAGTTTTTCAGGGTTAAATAATAAATCCAAACAGTTTATTGCATGTTCTCTTGCTCTACTTTCAGCAAGCCATGCTAATTCCTTTTCATCTTCTGCTTCATCTTCATGTACAAATACTTCAAGAATATGTTTGTTAACCATAAGTTGAGCCTTAATAATGCCGGTGCTTGCTTCATGAGCGCATTGTTTATCTATTTGTTCTTTACCTGGCATTCCAAGTGCTATTACTATATCACAATTTTTTTCATCGAAAAGTTTTTTACAAGCAACAGGAAGATCCTTTATTCCTGGAACAGTATAGCGGATTATTTTAAACCCAGTATGATTTGATTTAAGTTCATCAATTGCAGCTTTTCCCATATCAAATCTTGCAAATGTTGTATCTGCAACTCCAATTTTTTTCATTTGTTTTCAATCCTTTCAATACTTTTTTGTATTTCATATGCTGCAATTATCTTGCTTATTATTCTTCTAGTGCCCTCAAGATCACTTCCGCCATTATATTTAGATAATCTTACAACTTTGGAATTTATATTTCTTTTCTCTAATTCTTTTTTAATCTCGTTTTCTTCATGGATCTGATCGTATCCTATTGCAATAATATCTGGTTTTATTTCTGAAACAACTTCATACATGTCGTCTTCATGTCCTAGCACTGATTTGTCAACTACTTCTAGTTCATTTACAAGTTTAACTCTTATATCTTCAGGAGTTATTGGCTCGTGTTTTAGCTTTCGAACAGTTTTATCGGTGGCAACTACTACGACAAGTTCATCACCTAGTTTTTTTGCTTCTTTTAGATAGTAGATGTGGCCTAAATGTAATAAATCAAATGTCCCTGATGCCATTACTTTGACCATTCTCTCCATGCCTCAATTATTTCTTTTCCTTCTAAAAAAACTAGATTGTTTTTTTCAGCATATTTCATAGCTTTTCTTTTTGAAAGAGCATTTCCGTTATCGCCGATCATCTCACAGCCACTTCCTGCAGGAGTAAGACCAGCCATCTTCATCATAGTTATAACTAGCTCTGTATGGCCTCTACGGCTGTCAAGTAGGCCATTAGATGCAACACATATTGGAATATGTCCGGGTGATCGAAATTCACTTCCAAAAATCTTTATTTCATTTTTTGAGTTTGAATTGTTTATTTTTTCAGTTAGTTCAGCAAATTTATTCATTGTAAGTGTTCTGTCATTGTCTGTAATACCTGTGAATGTATCGCGATGATTGATATATAGTGAAAATGAGGATTTTGAGTCATATGGTATATCATCAGCAACAAGTTCTTCTAAAACAGGATATTTATCATTAACTGATGAGAACATATCAGATAAAAAAGGTAGTTTAAGTTTATCTGCAATTTCTTTTGATGTCATTAAAAATATTAGCCCGCCGCCGTCTTTTCTCATTGTTTTAATTGAATCAGGTTTTACAAATTTTGATGATATTACTAGATCTGTTTCTCCTTCTCTTTTATCATCATCAAAAATTAATATGAATCTTCCTTTTCTTAGTTCGTTTATTGCTTTCTGAATATTTTTTATCGGCTCACCTGCGATTAGGAAAAACCCCCATTAAAATAAATTTTAGGTTACTACTCAGAAATTGGTTGAACCGTTTTTGGTTTATCTTTTGTAGAAAGATATGTTGTAATGTATCCAGCTATTCGGTTTCTAAGTACTTTGCTAGTTACATCACAAAGTTCCTGAACCTTTGCTTTATTATGTTGAAAATCATCTTTTTTAAACTGGTCAGGATATTTGTCTGTTAAATCGATTGCAACGTTTTTTATGAAAGTTGGTCTTATATTTCCCAGTGTATCACCCATACAATTAAGGAACCGGAATATCATTTTCTTATATATAAACACTTTGGAGCAATTTTATCTACAATATATAATAAACATATAATTAGCAATAATTAAGATACTTATAAAAATAAAAACAGTTTAGTATAAGAATTACTTTATCATGATTGGAGGCTGAACTGTAATGCCTGTTGAATATGAAGAATATAATGGTAATCCTGTGATTGTGTTAAAAAGAGATGAAAATGATGCATATCCTTTTAGATTTGGGCTTAGAAAAGCAGAATTAATCGTAGAAAACCTAGAAGAAATCAAAAAATTTGTAAAAGAGAAAAAAGAGAATAAACAATAACCACAGAACAATATCTCAACTAAAAGTAGCATATTTAAGTTATATATAGTACCTACTTATCTTATTCTTTTATTATACTTTGGGGAGGTTAAAAACTATAGCTAAAAAAAAACCTTCAATAAGAGCCCTTGCAGGTAAAAAAATTGATGATTTAGAAGAATTTGCAATTCACAGTAATGTTTTTAGAAAACTAGCTTCAATGATATACGGCTCTGAAGTTTACAAGTTTATCTCAAAAAAAATAACTGAATTTAAGGATTTAAAACTTATAGAAGAGACAAAACAAAACAAAATGCCAAAGCATGTGGCAGTAATCATGGATGGAAACAGACGTTTTGCTGAAGGGCTGGGATTATCTAAAACAATTGGTCATAAATTTGGAACAGATAAACTTGAAGAGGTTTTAGATTGGTGTTTTGAATTAAAGATTAAAAATTTAACAGTATATGCTTTTTCAACAGAGAATTTTAGTAGAAATAATGAAGAAGTAAAATTACTAATGGATCTTTGTAAAAAGGAATTAGATAGAGCAATAAAAGATTCCCGTATTCATAAAAATAAGGTAAGAGTTAGAGTAATTGGTAACCTTGATTCATTACCCGAAGACATAAGAGAATCAGCAGAAAACATTATGACTGCTACCGAAAAGTATGATAATTATTCTTTTAATATTGCTCTAGCATATGGTGGAAGAGAAGAAATAATACATGCTATACAAAAAATAGCAAAGGATGTCAAAAAAGGAAACCTTGATATAAATGATATAAAAGAAAAAATCGTATCGAAATATCTTTATACAAATGGGATTCCAGATCCAGATGTTATCCTAAGAACTTCTGGTGAAGAAAGGATTAGCAACTTTCTATTATGGCAGCTTGCTTACTCTGAACTATATTTTTCAGATGTTTATTGGCCGGCACTTAGAAAAAGAGATTTTTTAAGAGCAATTAGAACCTGTCAAAAGAGACAAAGACGTTTTGGAAAATAAGATTATTCTTCTTTTTTCAACATTTCTTCAACATCTTCTGCGATTTCATTGAGTTTTACAAACTGCAGATGTAAGAAATAGATAATCACCCCAAAAGCAATAAAAAGAAGCGATAATGCCCCAATTGAATCAATCATGGAACTTTTTGAAATCAAATATAGTTCTCTTAAAAAACCAGTATAGCTCTCATTTAGAACAAATGAAAATAATATGAAAATAACAAAAATAGATAATAGAAATAACCCAAAAATTAAACTCAATTTAAAGAAAAAACCTGTCTTGAAATCGTGTTTAGTTGAGAAATATTTCTTTTTAAACATATTTTCCTATTTAATTAGTTTGCGCTCCACCAGATACATTCAAAGAATTTTGGACTTTACTTTGTAGTTCATTTAATTTTTCTTTTGTTCTTCCTTCCTGTTTCTGGAGAGTATTCATTCTAACTTCTAATGATTCTTTATCCGATTTTAAATCTTTAACAATATCTTTTTTGCCTTTTGTTTTTATTAGAATGGATCCTGCACTTTTGTAAATAGGGGTTTTTTCATCTGTTTTTTCAAGCTCTGTTAGTGCTTCATCTGTTTCTTTTAATCTCATTTCAACTTGCTGTCTTTGTTGCATTATCATTTGAATTTGTGTTCTCATTTGCTGTAATCTATTGATTTGGTCTTGTAATTGTTTTGACATTTCAACATCTGCCATTTTTTTAACTCCTTGATTTTTTTTGGTAATAAAAGTTGTGCTTATTAAAAGTATTGGCAAATTAATTTTTTATATGGCTTGTCTTTCCTAATTTATATCTAAATGTATTGATATATAAAATAATATATCGTGATTAAATCTAACATATTAAATAATCATTAATATATAATATAAATGGAAAATATTAAATAATAAGATGTAAATATAGTATGGTAGAGTATATTATATAATTTGGGGGATAAAAATAATGAAGAAAAATGATAAAATAGTTGTAGTACTTGGAGTTATAATTTTAGTTTTAGCTTCTATTGGAGTGTACTACTATGATTATGAAGAGTTTGTAGAAGAAAAATCAGAAATTGAAGATTTTGTTGAGTTATCTGGTGTTTTCAATGAAGGAAAAATACCAAGAGCACTTATTGTATCCGATGAAAATCCTTTCTTTCCTTTGATTGCCACGCCCGTTTCTGTTAATTACGATAGTGATTGTAATCAGCAAGTAATCCCAATGTTAATAAAAAACATGAGTAATCCTAGTAATGCAGTAATTAAAACAAAGAATAATATAGGTATATATGGCGAAGAAGTTATTGACGGATATGAATCTGCAAAAGAACTATCGATTAATTTTGCAGAAAAATATTGGAAGAGCAGTGATGCGGCCCTAGTAATAGAAAATAGTAAAACAGGTTATGGTTTAGGAATTGTTGCAACACCTATTGCATCTTACTTAAACATTCCAGTTATTGTTACAGATGAAATTGATAATGATATTACAGCCCTCTTCCAAGATCTTGGTGTTGAAAAAACTATTATCTGTGGTGAAAATATAAAGGGCTTTGGGTCATATCTAAAATTTGAAACAGTTGAAGAAATCACTGATTCTATACAAGAAGTTTTATTAGAAAAATTTGCAAAAAATAATCCAGAGTATGATATTGATTATATTGTTCTTGCAAATCCAATAGATTCATTCAGGCCGAAAGTTTTAGATACCTATGAGAAATCATTTGAAAAAAGGACTATACAATCAACTTCTTTTAGTCAAATAGTAAATACAGCTTTTGGTATGTTAACTGGAAAAACATCAACAACTTGGGAATTTAAAATTCCTGAGGATTACAAATATGCTTTAGTTCAATTTGAAGGTTTTAATCACAATATAGATAATGTTGATTCTATGGGAGATGCCGCTACCTTTGATATAGGCGCAAATCTTGAAGACATTCCTGCTGCTCTGCAAAGCTTTGAAGTATTAGCAGGTGGCAGTACTTCAGCTAGTGGTATACCTGTAAGAGATCAAAGTGGTCAAATAATTAAGGATAAAGTTGAAGCAGAAACTGTTTTATATGATCGTGGTGGTGTAACATATACTGTTAGAGCAAGTGGAAATTGGCTTGTTGATAAAGAGGGAGAAGTATCGGGCCGTGTAACAGTTAAAAAACTTGATAGTCCAAAATACGAATATATGAAAGGCCTTTCTAGTATTGCTCCTTATGTTGCTGCATATCATAAGGGTCTTGTCTTTGCAAAAGAATCTTTTGCCTTCGCAGCTGATGATCATGTGTTAAGTGATGATGGTAAGCCATGTCCAGGTTATTTCATGCCTCGCCGTAACGCTGAACTTGTTCCTCCATCAAATAGACATATTCAGGATAATATAGTTGACCCGCTTAATGAACTTCTTGCAGATTTAGCAAACGTTGAATTGACAGGCGATGATAGAGATTTAAAGATTTTACGAGATGAATATAAAGAGTTTCCAGTCTATGTATCAATTGTTAGTGGTGCTCTTGGCGTTCCAAATTATATATATCAGAATCATATTGAACCTTTTGGCGATGTGGACGGAGATGGAGTAGATGATACTGTATATTATGTAGGCGGAGGTACGCCATCTGATGTAATATATGGTAATATTGACCCTGTTCGTTATGACTGGTCTAATAAAGCAAGTGACAGATTTAGTAACAATGAATTTCCATATATGGAAAATATTGTCGGAAGAATTACTGGTTGGGATGTTCAAGATGCTAGTGCACTCATGGCTAGAACCATTTTCTATGAAAAGTTAATTGAGAAGTTAAATGACTGGAAAGATAATTATGGTCTTTTAATTGGCGGAGGTCAAGATTTCCAAAAACCATTTATTAGATACTTAATCTTTGGAGACTTATTAGGTATGATTAGCCGCGGAGAGCCTATGAAACTTGAAAATGGTTATACTGAAATGCTTGGATATAGAACAATTGATCAAGTTGCAGAACCATTAGAATTTAACTCAGAAAAAGCAATGTTTGCTGCAGCGGGTAAAGAAGGATTAAGTGATGATGCTTTAGATAAAATTAAAAAAGCCACTTTTTTGAATAGGCTAGCATTTAGTAAATCACAAGTAAAAAGTATTGCTGGAGAAGGTGTTGTAAAAGGCGGTGAAATAATGGAGAAAAGCAACTTTTTATTTGTTAACGGTCATGGTAACCAGCACTTGTTCGGAATGGCAGGAAATGAACTTACTGCTGCAGGAATTGGCGGACCAATAATGAAATTTTTATTACAAAAAACAATAGTGCCAATACTTGGCGGTTTTATGGGTCCTGGTGGAGATCTTGCAAAAGTTGGAGATTATACCACTCGATCTGTTACAAATATGGATCTAGGTCCATCTTTCATGTGGCTTGAAAGCTGTATATGTGGTAAGATAGATGGAGTTGATCCTAGAGTAAATGTTGGACAAGCATTCATGCATGCTGGTTTAAATACTCTGGTAGCGTCTTCTACTGGATCAAACATTGGTGGCGGATACTTAGAACCAAAAAATGCTATGTATGATAACCCAATTTCTACTAAACTTAAATACTTGAGACAAAGTAAAGGCTGGGAAAATGGAGTTTATACTGAAGAAACATCTGTACCTCATTTTGGTTTTAAATTATATACAGATATGTGTACTGAATTAAAAGAAAACGATGTAAGTGTTGGTCTTGCTATGAGAGAAGCAAGAAATCAATATCTAGAAGCAGATAAAGACTGGGAGTTATGGTGGGCACCCCCACTTAGAACAGATAGTACATTTAACCCAATGAGCTTTGATATGGATAGTGAGGATATGTACAGAGAAACATCAAGTGATGATCCAAAAATGATGGAAGCAAAATATGTTACCTACCAAGAATACTTATTATTCGGTGATCCTGCATTTAACCCATATGAACCAGTAAATGAAAACTAAAAACAAAAAATAGGGTTTTAATACCCTTAATCAATTTTTTTTATTTTATCTTTTTAATTCATTCAAAATTTTTTGAAAGAAGAGTTTTTTTGTTATAATCCATTCTTTTAAAGTATCAAAATGTTTTGAACTATAATTATGGTGGATGATATGTTATCAAATCTACTGAAAAGTCTTTAATTTTCTGTAGACTTTCAAATGATTCATTTATACCCCAGCAGATAGATCAGTTCTTTCACAGTGATCAATAACTAGTGTATCGCCATTAAAATACTACTGCGTTATCTGTAGTTTTGAATATTTAATAATGAGACTAACTTTAGTTACTTAAGAATTCTAGACATATGTTTCCAATATATATTTTCCAAGGATCATTGAATTTTACGTCAATTTTTACATTTAAAATACCATATGCCCTTTCTGAACAAACAATTTTTGCTGTTGGATGTAAATCCCTTAGTTTTTCATTTTTACTTATGTGACCGATATAATAAATATGTATTATATATTTCAATTCCAAGTTCTTAGATTTTAGAATATTTTGAGTTTTACTTATACTGACACTTGAATCAATAACTGTTGCTTTTTAGAATTTTTCTTCAAAAATGGATAACAATAATTATCCGATCCTGATTTTATCTGTTTAATTTTCAAAATTATTTTGCCAAATATTAAAAAACATATTGTTTCTTTAAAATGTAACTTTAAAAAAATAAAAAAAGTGTTAAAGGTGGTTTATTCATAACCACCAATCTTAAGAGATGGATCTCCTAAGAGAGTCCACTGCTGTACACTTTTCGGATGTCCTGCTTCAAAGTCGCTCATATCATGTGTCTGAATATATGTATTTATTGCTTGAGAGTGAGCATCTCCTAGAGTTGTTTGGCCGTGTTCGCCGTATTGTCTGAAGAATTCTATTGTAATCCAGCCGTCTCCTCCGCCAGTAGTAAGAAGTTTACCTGGCATACCATATCCTAGGCCAGTATTTCCAATACTTGCAATAGACCCACCGTTAGGATTTCTTACAAGACGCCAGTTAAAACATTCTGGTACTGCTGTTCCATGACACCACATATACATATTTTGAAATAACTTTAGATTTGGGAATAGGTAACCAAAACCTTCTAAAAATCCAGGTATCATAGATACATTGAACTGACTGTTATGGCATCCTCCTACAACTGTGACAGGTAGTTTTTCTCCATTAGAAAGAGTATCCATTGGATATAGCGGAAATAAGTCCTTAGGTTTCCTTTGACCGATGAACATGCCGCCTATATTAAACAGGCTTAATTTTGTAACCTCAAGACCAGTTACACTGCCGCCGCCTCTGTTTCCCGGTACACCTGGGTAGTGATCAGCCCATACATTTGGGCTGCCGTGACCTGAGAAGAATAAAAATCCAGCGCCTTTGTTGATTGCATTTATTACATCATCTGGTCCATTTAATTCTCCGTTTGAGGTCCATACTATATCTCTTTCAAATTCACTAGGCATATAATGTAATGCTCCACCGCGGCCGAGTAATGATTCTTCACCAGTGGTCCATTCTCCTTCATAGTACATCTCTGTATTGTTTTTCCATTCTGAAAAAACTGTTTCACCATATTCGTCCTTAATCCATATATGTAGGTCTGTTAGGTTTCCATATGGTTGAGGATCATATGATTTACCGCGGATAGTTAAAACTCCATCTACATAACTTATATTTGCCCATGGGTTAAATCCATTACAATATGCTTCACCTTCGCCAGGTACATATTCATATGGATCATAACCTAGAATATCGCCTGTCGATATCGAAACAATCTCAGTTATTGGTGGTGCAGGATAACCGTCATCTAGAGCAGAATTAAGATGGTCATCATGGTTAAAAGAAATTGAGGTTTCTTTTGATCTATCGATAGTAATATGGATAATATCTGTTGGGCCTGCTTCATCATCTTTATTAATGCTTTGCCCATAAATCGTGTATTCTCCTTTAAGGCCAGTTGTATCCCATGTAATATTAAAATCTTCCTGGTCTAAAAATCCGTCACCAGATACAACAGTCATTTTATTAAACCAATCATCTTTTGGTTCTGCTTCGTAATTAATTATTTTATCAACAACTGTCTTTACTTCTTTTACATTTCTGCAGGCAAGTCTTCCGACATAGACATCTGGAACCATGTCAATCCCAAGGTCATCTTCTACTCCTTCTTTTCCCCAGGCAGCATATGTCCCATCTTCATTTGGGTCCCAGGTAGAAAATTTACCTTCGCCGTCAAAAACATCTGCATAATAAAGATCGCTTATAACCCCAGGGTCAAATATTTGTTCTGCAGCATTCAATGGATATTTTGGTTTATCATAAAGATTTGTGTATCTAACAGGTAAATACCAACCGCTTACACCTTTGTTAACATTATCTCTAGGTTTTGCAAATACTTGATTTTTAAGTCCGCCTACTAAAAGTACATATTTAATTTCATCTTCATCAATTGCATCTTTAATGTATTTTTTAATTTGTTCGGGTTCATCGAAACCTTCGTATTCTTTATATATTTCCTCAGTTGTAATAATCTCTGTTTCAACACCATATTCATCTTTGTGTTCTTTGAGTTTTGTTAAATATCTTTCAAAAATTTTTGGAGTGATAATAACCATATCTTTAGTGGTTTCTTCTCCCTTGGTCTGTAATTTATCACTGGTTTTTTCATAGGTAATTTTTATATCTGCACTATCAAAAATATTTAAAATATTTTCAGAAGGGACATATCTTACTGGATAAATATCTATTATAACAAATTTAACTCTTTCATCTTCTTTGTTTAGTCCACATTTTATCTCATAATCATAGGTTTTTTCTGGATATGGATTGCTGCTTTCATATACAGTTTTATCTTTAACTTCAATTTGTTCCATATTTATTTCAGCAGTAGTAAGCGGCATCATATATGGGCTGGGGCTTACATCTTTTGAAATTTTTTGCTCTATTGATCCGCCAAGTTCTACTTCCACATCGATATTTTCTACAAAAAAAGGTAGTTCAATTGTTTTTACAATTTTTGGAAGAACAGGTTTTCCCGCAGAGACCAGATAAGTTGATACATCTTGCATATCTATTTCAAGGTATTCTTCATTTTTTTGTTTGATACTTATTTTAGAAAAGTCCACCTTTGACGAACTCGTCTGTAAACTAATATTTTCGGTTTTTTCACTGATGGCTAGTGCTGAAAAACTGCCTATTGTTAAAAATACTACTAAAATAGTTGCTATTATTTTTTTCATTTTCACAAATTACCCCCTAATTTCTATTATATATTAAGCGTAACCAAATATAAATGTTTTTATTATTTTTTAATTATTATTATAACAAAAAGTTAAAAAAGTAACAGATTTGGGTTTAATCTGTTATTATAATAACAAAAATAATAGTTCTTTATTTTACTCTTCCTCTGCTATCTCACATGCCTCTTCATCATCGTCTTCCATTATTTTTGCAACAGATACAACCTTATCATCTTTATTAAGCCTCATAATTGTTACACCCATAGTGTTTCTCCCTTGTATACGAACGTCTTTTATTGGTATTCTAACAACCATTCCCAGTTTACTAGTAATCATTATTTCATCATCATCAGTTAGTTCTCTAACGTATATAACTCGGCCGTTACGCTCATTTGTAATAATAGTTCTAACACCTTTACTTCCACGATGTGTTTGCCTGTATTCTGAAATAGGTGATCTTTTACCGTATCCATTCTCAGTAATTGTGAGAAGGTTACCATCTTCATGTTCGATAATTGCCATAGATACAACTTTATCATCTTTTTTAAGTCTCATACCAATGACCCCTCGGGTAACTCTACCCGTGGACCTTACTTCTTTTTCATCGAATTTACTGGCCTGGCCTTCTGCTGATGCAAGAAGAATTGTTTGGTTTCCATCAGATAGGCGCGTTGCTATCAATTCATCATCATCGTCAAGCCTTATTGCACGTACTCCATTTACTCTAATATTGCTGTAAGCAGAAAGAACTGTTTTTTTAACAAGGCCATTTTTAGTTGAGAAAACTAGGTTGTGTTCATCATCAAACTCATGGATTGGAATTGTAGTTTCAACATATTCGCCTTCTTCAAGCCTTGGAAGTAAGTTAACAATTGCTTTTCCTTTTGAGTGTCTTCCACCTTCAGGTATCTTGTAACCTTTCAGCCAGAAACATTTACCATGGTTTGTAAAAAACATGATATAATCATGAGTGCTTGTAATAAAAGAGTCAACAATTACATCTTCTTCTTTTGTTTTCATACCAACTAAGCCTTTTCCACCGCGGTGCTGGGTTCTATATGTTTCACATGGAATTCTTTTAATGTAACCACTGTCAGTAATAGTAATTATTACATCTTGTTCAGGTATCAAATCCTCCATATCAACAGTGATTTCACCTTCAACAATATCAGTACGTCTTTCATCGCCGAATTTTTCTTTAATTTCAAGAAGTTCTTTTTTGATTTCATCAAGGATATGCTGTCTGTCAGATAAGAGCCATTCAAGTTCTTCAATTAATTTTTTGGTTTCATTGTAGTCCTGCTCGACTTTTTCTATTTCCATACCGGTAAGTTTTTGAAGTCGCAGATCAAGAATAGCTTTAACTTGCTCTTCACTAAATTCAAATCTTTCCATTAATCTTTCTTTTGCTTGATCAGGTGTTTTACTTCCTCTTATTATTTTGATTACTTCATCGATGTTTTTAAGAGCAAGCATATATCCTTCAAGGATGTGCATCTTTTCGCGTGCTTTTTTAAGATCATAGTTTGTCCTACGAGTAATAACTAGTACTCTATACTCAATGAAATGGGTTATCAATTCCTTTAAACCAAGAGTTTTTGGTTCACCATCGACAATAGCAAGATTATTTACACCAAAAGTAGTCTGCATATCGGTATGTTTGTATAGTTGGGATAGAACAACCTCTTCAATTGCATCCCGTTTTAATAGAATTACAACCCTCATTCCTTCTCTATCTGATTCATCACGAAGATCACTAATCCCTTCTATTTTTTTATCTTTAACAAGTCTTGCAATAGATTGTAAAAGTTTTGATTTATTTACTTGATACGGAAGTTCATTAATGATAATTCTTTTTCTATTTTCTTTTTCTTCAATATTTGTTTTAGCGCGAACTCTTAATAGGCCTCTACCTTCTGAATAAGCCTGAAGGATACCTGCTTTTCCATAAATTGTTCCGCCTGTTGGAAAATCAGGTCCCTTTATTGTTTCCATCAAGTCAACTGTGTTTATTTCAGGGTCGTCAATAACTTGAATTGTTCCATCGATTACTTCAGAAATATTATGCGGGGCCATGTTTGTTGCCATTCCAACAGCAATTCCAGATGAACCATTTATCAAAAGATTAGGAAGGACTGCAGGTAGCATTACAGGTTCTTTAAGACTACCATCAAAATTATCAATCCAGTCAACGGTTTCTTTTCCGATATCTTGGAGCATAGAATCAGAAATTTTTGCAAGTCTTGCTTCTGTATATCTCATAGATGCAGCCGCATCCCCATCAATTGATCCAAAATTACCTTGTCCATCAACCAGAGGATAACGAAGTGAGAAATTTTGAGCCATACGAACCATAGCATCATATACAGCTTGATCGCCATGTGGATGATACTGCCCAAGAGCAAACCCTACTAATCTTGCTGACTTTTTATACGGTTTTTTGTTAGTCAAACCCATCTCGTTCATTGAATAAAGTATTCTTCTATGAACTGGTTTGAGGCCGTCTCTAACATCTGGTAAAGCTCTACTCATAATAACACTCATAGAATAATCTATGAACGAACGTTTCATCTCTGATTCAAGAGTTTTAGTTATATCTTTTTTTGGAAGTTCTTCGTCAGTCATAAAATCACCTTAAATATCTAAGTTTTCAACCTCTTTAGCATGATTTTCAATAAATTCTCTTCTGGGTTCAACTTTATCACCCATAAGCATAGTAAATAATTCATCAGCTTCAACTGCATCATCAACAGTAACTTTTGCTGTAAGCCTATTCTCTGGATCCATTGTTGTCTCCCATAGTTGCTTTGGATTCATTTCACCTAAACCTTTGTATCTTTGAATACTAATTCCTCTCTCACCCATCTCTTCAATTATTTTTGCTTTTTCTCTTTCATAATAAGCATATTCAACCTTTTTGCCTCTGCTTATTTTATAGAGTGGGGGTTGAGCGATATATAAGTATCCTTCCTCTACTAGAGATCTCATATATCTGAAGAAAAATGTCAAAAGAAGTATTCTAATATGTTCGCCATCTACATCTGCATCAGTCATAATAATAATCTTGTGGTAGCGTGCTTTATCAAGTTCGAATTCTTCACCGATACCAGTTCCAATGGCAGTGATTAATGCAAGTATTTCATTATTTTTTAGGATTTTATCCATTCTTGCTTTTTCAACATTTAGAATTTTTCCTCTAAGTGGTAGAATTGCTTGAAATTCACGATTTCGGGCCATCTTTGAACTTCCACCTGCACTGTCACCCTCTACAATATATAGTTCAGTTTTACTTGGATCGCGACTTGAGCAATCAGCAAGTTTACCCGGCAGAGCAGTTGATTCAAGCAGGCCTTTTCTTCGTGTTAGCTCCCTTGCTTTTCTAGCAGCAACTCTTGCTTTACTTGCGTTTATACATTTTTGTAAAATTGTTTTAGCAACAACTGGAGTTTCTTCAAAATATTCACTAAGTTTTTCATTTGTAAGGCTTTCAACAATACCTCTAACTTCAGAATTACCCAGTTTTGTTTTAGTTTGCCCTTCAAATTGAGGGCTTTTTACTTTAACTGAAATAATTGATGTTATTCCTTCTCTACAGTCTTCTCCGCTAAGGCTGAAATCTTTACTATCAAATAATTTGTTTTCTCTACCATACTTATTCATAACTCTAGTTAAAGCACCTTTAAAACCAGATAAATGAGTGCCGCCTTCGTGAGTATTAATATTATTTGCAAAAGTATGAATGTTTTCTGTATAGCCGTCTGTGTATTGTATAGATATCTCTACTTCAACATCTTCTTCTTTAGCTTCTAAATAAATTGGATCGGGATGCAGAGGATTTTTATTCTTATTTATTTCTTTAACAAACTCTTTTATTCCACCGTCGAACTTATAACTATCTTTTCTACCGGTTTTTTCTTCGAGTAAATTTACATGTAGCCCTGCATTTAGATAAGCAAGTTCTTTTAATCTCTTTTTTACAGTTTCATATTTAAATTCAGTTGTTTCAAAAATCTCTGGATCTGGTTTAAATGTTATAGTTGTACCTTTACCATCAGAATCTCCAATCTCTTTAAGTTCAGTAGCTGTATTGCCGTGATTGTATTCTTGATGATATTTTTTACCATCTCTTCTAACGGTAACTTTAAGCCATTCAGAAAGCGCATTTACACAAGACACACCAACACCGTGAAGTCCACCTGAAACTTTATATGCTTCTGAATCAAATTTTCCACCGGCATGAAGTGTTGTCATAATGAGTTCTACACCAGTTTTATTATATTTTTTATGAGTTTTAACTGGTATTCCACGTCCGTCATCTTCAACTTTTACTGATCCATCTTCATTTAAAGATATGTCTATTTTTGATGCATAACCAGCAAGTGCTTCATCTATCGAATTATCGACAACTTCATAAACGAGATGATGAAGTCCACGCTCATCTGTACTTCCTATGTACATTGCAGGGTTTTGTTTTACTGCTGCTAGTCCTTCTAAAACTTGTATGGAATCAGTATCATATAGTCCATTTTCATCTTTTTTTTCTGCCATATTTCTCACTTTTTGATTTATAGTAATCACACTAATTTAGTGAATTTATAAGAGTTATTTTTTCATCCCATCTCACGGGTGCTTTTTTAACTATTTTCATATGGAGTAGAGGCTAATAAATGTTGCTATTAAAAACAGTTAAAATATTGCTCTGTTTTTTTTAAAAAAAGATATAAATCGATTTACATTTTTATATACAGAATTTTGGTGATGATACTTGAAAAATATTAACGAAAAAAAATTGAAATTTACAAGAAAAATACTTCTTGTTTTTGTAATGCTATTTTTAATATCCATGACTTTTATATCTGTTAATGCTGCTGACTATGAAGATTATGCTCCAGTTTTTTATTTTGAATCTGAAGAAAAATGTTATCCTGTTGATGTTTCGTATCATCTAAATAATGCAAATTTAGATACTTTTGTTGAAGGCTATGAGTTACTTCTTCCGGTCGATGCATCTACAGTTCAACTATCTTCTCTTGCAACTTTGATACCTGGAATAACTGAGGAAGATATTCAGTATACTCATCTTGATAATACAATAGGGAATGTTGATGATAAAAAAATCATTGAAGATTATCAAAATAAAGAAAGTTCTCTAGGATACAAGGTTTATTATAGATCTTTTACAAGCGAAGGTAATCAAGTTATTCAGTATTGGATGTTTTATGCCTTTAATGATGGTGAACTAAATAAACACGAAGGGGACTGGGAAATGGTACAGGTTGTCATACCATCTGATGGTTCTTCTAAGTGGGTTGCATACAGTCAGCATCACAGCGGGCAAAAAGCAAATTGGAACCAGGTTGAAAAAAGTGGTACAAATATTAAGGTATATGTTGCAAGAGGCTCACATGCAAACTATCTTCGATCATATTCTGGTAAACTAGGTATTGGCATGGGTAGTGATTATGTTGGTGCAAATGGTAAATTTTTGGAATATGGGGATTATGAACTAGAAGAGTTATCATCCCAAGATTGGCTTGAATATAATGGACGATGGGGCGAGGTTAATTCTAAAGAAGATATAGTCCTTGGTAGAGCTGGTCCATATGGTCCAAAATTCAGAGAATCTGGATCTATGTGGGATAATTCTGTTTCCTGGGGTAATAACCTTATGGCTTCTTCAGATTCAATGTTTCTTGGCGAATGGTTTATCTATAATTTTGTTACAATATTTATTGCAATTACAATTATTACACTAGTAATACTACTTGTAAAAATTTATTATCGTCATAAAAAATATGGTCTTGGGCCTCGTATTGTGTCAATGTTATATATAGATGGAATCAACCTAAAAAGTGTTGGTAATATTCTTTGTTTTATTGGAATCTTTTTAGCAATTTTGGGCTTATTTTTTACTTGGTATTCAGTTTCAGGTGATATTAATATTCAAGGTGGAGGAACAAACGATCTTCTTGATATAATTGTTCTTAATGGTATAGAAGGAATTAAAGTAAATATTCCTGCTGTCGGTGGTTCAATGCCTGTAGCTGCGTTAGTAATCCCTTTTTCATTAATAATTGGTATTGGAATAGTTT
Organism: uncultured Thermoplasmatales archaeon; assembly: GCA_964518165.1. GTDB lineage: Archaea > Thermoplasmatota > E2 > DHVEG-1 > DHVEG-1 > CAYZTD01. Next base: position 9,238 of record CAZFFN010000033.1, on the reverse strand, counting down.
TTATGATTATTTCAACAGTTGGACTTTATAGAAGTAAAAAACTTGGTTGGAAATATATTTTCAGAGGTATCAGATTGTTTGTACCTATCATATTGTTGATCATCATTATAATGGCAATCGGATCTATGATTTCACCTGAATCACTACTTCCTTCAGATGCATCACAGGGAAATAATTATGTTGTTGAACTTCTTGACTCTTTTAGTAATTCTCCTCTAGGTGGTGAAAAAAGCATATCTATAAGTGAGGGAACTGTTGAGGGTAGTATTTATTTGAAATGGGGTTTAGGAACTGGCGCATATCTTTTGATTTTTTCAGGAATTATTATGTTTGCTGCAGGTGTCTTAGAAATCTTTGATAATAAACATTTCTTTGAGCCAAAAACGTCAATTATTAAAAATAAAAAAGTAAAAAAACCAGTTGAAATAAATAAAGATATTCAACAAGAAAAACAAGCGACAAAAGAACCTTCCGTTGACTATGTTTTTTGCCCTCAATGTGGAAATAAACTAAGTAAGGACACACAATTTTGTACTAATTGTGGAAACAAAATGAAATAATTAAATATCCTTTTTCTCTTTTTTTGTAAAACTCTTTTAACCACTTTTTCTATATCATTTTTAGATTTTAGGGGGTTTTTGGTTGATTGTAAATTGTGATCTTCATATACATTCGCGTTTTTCAGGTGCAACTAGTAATAAGATGAATATTGAAACTATTTCTAAAGAAGCTCCTAGAAAAGGTATTGATATTGTTGGTACTGGTGACTGCCTTCATAACGGATGGTTGAAAGAAATCAAGCAGTGTAATCTAGTTGAGGAAGGAACCTTTGAAATGAATGGTACCCGTTTTATTTTAAGTGTTGAAATAGAAGCTATAAAACGTGTTCATCATCTTGTGTATTTTCCTAGTTTTCCATCTGTACTTGATTTTAAGGAGCGTATAAAATCTAAATCAAAGAATCTTGAATCTGATGGTAGACCAAATGTTCAAATGTCTGGTGAAGAACTTGCAGAAATTGCTAGAGATGTTGATGCTTTGATTGGGCCGGCTCATGCTTTTACACCTTATACCTCTATGTATGCTGCCTATAATTCTCTTAAAGATTGTTATGGTGATATGGCCAGTTATGTAAGTTTTGTTGAATTGGGTCTTAGTGCTGATAGTTATTTTGCTGATAAAATAAAAGAACTTCATAGACTTACTTTTCTTACAAATTCTGATTGTCACAGCTCACATCCTGTTCGTTTGGGTCGTGAGTTTAATCGATTTCAAGTAAAAGATGCAACTTTCAATGAAATTAAGAAAGCAATTCTTAGAAAAGATGGTAATAGATCTGTTTTAAATGTTGGTCTTCCACCTCAAGAAGGTAAATATCATGAAACAGCATGCCGTAAATGTTACACTCATTATGATATAAATGATGCTATCCGCAGACGGTTTAAATGCAGCTGTGGTGGAAGAATTAAAAAAGGTGTTAAAGACAATATAAATGAAAAAGCTGAATTAATTGAGCCTGAACATCCGGATCATAGACCTGATTATATTCATTTGATTCCAATGGCAGAGATTATTACTAAAGCAGTTGGTCAAAGAAATCCTTTCACAAAAACCGTTACAAAGCGCTTTGATGAACTTGTAGATGCCTTTGGTAGTGAAATTGAAGTTTTACTTGAAGCTGATATCAATCAGGTAGCAAAAGTCACTGCACCAGCTATTACTTATGCAATTCAGGCTTTTCGTGATAATAAAGTTAGAATTATACCTGGTGGCGGTGGAGAATATGGAAAGATACTTCTTCCCTCTGAAGATGAAATAACTATTCCAAATCTTGGCCCAGAAAATAAACAGAGTAGTCTTGTTGATTATTAGAAAGGAAATGGATGTTTATGGATTATGAAGAAGCACTCTTAGAGATTAAAAAAATTATTTCAAATTCAGATAATATTTTAGAAGATGTTGTTGATTTATTATGTAAAAATTTTGATCATTACAGTTGGGTTGGAATTTATATTGTAGAAGGTAACGATTTAGTTCTTGGCCCATGGAAAGGACCTAATGCCACTGAACACACAAGAATTCCAATTGGAAAAGGTGTATGTGGCAGTGCAGCTAAAACTGGTAAAACAGAAGTTGTTGATGATGTAAATTCTGATAGTAGATATCTATCTTGTTTTGTATCAACTAAATCTGAAATAGTTGTTCCAATAAAAAAAGATGAGAAAATTATTGGTGAAATAGATATAGACTCAGATAAAAAGGGTGCTTTTAAAAAAGATGATAAAATTTTTTTAGAACAAATTTCAGATATAATAAAAAATCATATTTAATAATCTAGGATTCTAACAAAAAAGTTATTATGGTCTAAAAATATTTAGTCAAAACTCTTTATGGAGGATTTGAAAAAATTTGGTTCGAGGATGCACTCGGCAGTTTGGGTTGAAGAATATTTTTCTTCTTTCGTTTATTATTCTGCTAGTTATTTTCTCATCTTATACTGTGAATTCTGAATCCAATAATTCCTCTTTTAATGTAGAAATTAATGGGCCAATTGATAGTGATATTGTAAAAGCAGGTGGACCAGTTCATTTTATTATAACTGTAAAAAATTATACACCTGAAAAAGATATAATGAACAAGCAAGATGTACTTTTTGAATACAATATAAAAAAGTCAAATAATGATATAATCAATCAAAAAACAGATACAAAAGCTGTTTTAGTAGGAAATAACACTTCAACAACTTATAAAGAAACATTCTATTTACCTGATAATATTATTCAAGGATATTACACTCTGAAAGTTAAAATCACCTCTATCGATGGTAAATATTCTAGTGAATCTGATGTATCATTTGAGGTTGTTAGAGTTGGAGATTTTGGAAGAGATCTAATGTTAATCTTCCTTGGGATTGGTTTTATAGTTGCATGTATTGGTTTTTATTATGAATACCGAAAAGTTTCCAAAATGAAAGTTTCTGATCGTGATTTAGAAAAATATATTGGAAAAAAGAAAAAATAGGAGGAATGATTAAAAATTACAAAAGAGAATATAAGAGATAATATTATTAAATATCAAACAATTTATTATATTGAGAAATATTTTACCTTTGTAAAAGGATGGGCAGGTTATAATTATTTGAAATTAAGGTGAGAGGTTTGATGGAAACGGTTCAGATTAGGTTAACAAGAGATATGTTAAAAGAAATTGACATTTTAATTAAAAAAGGCCAATACCCTAATCGTTCAGAAGCAATACGAGATGGTGTAAGACATTTAATTTTTAATAAGAAAAATGCAAACAATTTATTAAACGTCTCTATTAAGGATTTAAAAGATTATATTAAAGAAGTTGATAGAAAATGAGTTTAACTTCAATAGAAATTGGTATCATAATAAATATAGTTGGTTTCATTCTAGGATTATTTTCTTTATTTCTAGTTTTTGGGATTGTTAAAAGAACTAAAGATAAAATCCGATCAGGTTTTATATTGTTAATACTTGGTTTTTTAGTTTTTGTTGTTTTTGAAATTTTAAAAATCTTGGAGATTTTTCAGGGTCAGACTTTTTTCTCTGAGACTTTTTTATTAGGTTTCATTCTACTTGTAATTTTAGGTTTATACAAGTTGAAATCTCTGATAATGAATATATCTGATTATGGTCAAGTATTTTTAATTACTTCTAAAAATCAATATGAAGATAAAATATCCTCTATAGTTAAAGATAGTTCTGGTGTTTGTTATCTTTCTTTGAAAAAATCATGTAGTTCTGTTGCGGATTTTTTAAAGAAATATAATGTAAATATATCAAACATAAAATTTATTGATGGAACTTCTTCGGATGTTAAATTTGATGAAAATTGCATATCAGTAAAAAACAACCCAAAGGAAATAAAGAACACTCTAGACCGTGTTTTAAGAGAAAATAATATTAATTGCGTGATTGTAGATGATATTTCATCTGTAAAAAATATTGAAAAGTTTGAACTTCCTCTTTTTGTCCAGGATACTTCCGCACTTATTAGATCAAATGAAGCACAGGGTTTTTTTGTTGGAAAAATAGAGGATATAGATAAAAAAATGATAAATGATATTTCTATGCTTGTAGATAAGGTGTTAGGAGAGTGATATAAGGATGTCAAAAACTATTATGATTGTGGATGATAAAATTGATACTGTAAATATGGTAGAGGCATTACTTTCATCTAAAGGATATGATGTAATTAGTGCAAATAGTGGAAAAGAAGCTCTAAATAAATTAAATGAGATTGAAAATAAACCAGATCTTGTTCTTCTTGATATGTTTATGCCTGAGATGAGTGGACGTGAGGTATGTGAAAAAATAAGAAATACAGAAGATATTAAAGATTTAAAAATAGTGTTTTTCACTGTAGCGTCTTTCTCTGATAAAGGAAAACAAATGCTTAAAGAATTAAATGTTTCAGATTACATTACTAAGCCCTTTGATAATAGAGATTTGTTGGAAAGAATCAAAAAAATAATTGGTGAATAATATTTTGGAGTGTAATTTGTGAATGATGATCTAGAATTAGGTAAAAAATATTTGTTTGAATCTGATGATTCACTTAGTAAAGAATTATTAAACTCTTTAATTGAATCAATACCTGATCCATTTTATTTTAAAAGCGTTGATGGAAAATATATTAAAGTAAACAAGGCAAAGGCAGAAACAGTTTGTTCTAAACCTGAAGATATGGTTGGAAAAACAGATTATGACTTTTTTCCTGAAAAATATGCAAAAAAAAGCTATGAAGAAGATAAAAAAATAATTGAAACCAAAGAACCAATAATAAATAAAGTTGAAAAATTTAAGGATTCACATGATGAAACCTTTTGGATGTCAATAACAAAAAAACCTTATTTTGACAAAAATGGTAATTTACAAGGCATCCTTGGAACTGAAAAAGATATTACAGATATTAAAAGAGAAGAAGAAAAATATGAACTTTTCTTTAAATCATCGCCAGATTACATAATTGAAACAACAGAGGATGGAGAAATTATTTCTTTGAATCCTGCTATGGCCGAACGTTTTAATGCTAAACCGGATAATTTGATTGGTAAAAAAATAAATGATTTTATTCCTGAAGAGATATTAAAAAATAGAAAAAAAATTGCTTATAAAGCAATAAAAGAAAACAAAATTCAAATATCTGAAGATAGAAACGGCGCTAGATATTTTCATAATCTATATGTTCCGATATTATCAAGTGATGGGAAAAAAAGTATACAATGTATTGCTAGAGACATCACAGATCAACATGAAATGGATAAAGCACTAAAGGATAGCGAAAAAAGATATAGGACCATTTTTGAAAATAGTGCTGTCGCAATAATGATGACTGATGAAAATGAAGAAATTATCTCATGGAATAACTACACAGAAAAAATGCTTGGTATGGATAAAGAGGATCTACTAAAAAAACCTGTTAATGAACTATATACTGAAGATGAATGGTTGAAAATAAGAAGAGAAAATGTTAGAAGTAAAGGTATGAAACATCATCTTGAAACAAAGATGATTAAAAAAGATGGAAAATTAGTTGATGTTGATATATCTGTAAGTGTCCTGAAAGACAAAAATGGAAATGTTACAGGTTCTATTGGTGTTATTCGCGATATTACAAAGCGTAAAAAAGCAGAAGAACAAATGAAAATAAAGGATATTGCAATTGAATCTTCAGTGAATGGTATGGTAATTACTGATATGAATGGTGATATTACCTATGTCAACGATTCCTATCTAAATATGTGGGGTTACCAAAATTGTGATGATGTTAAAGGCGAACCAATAGTTAAATTCTGGAATTCAAAAGGTAAATTTGTTGAAGTGATGGATTCTTTAATAAAAAAAGGTTCCTGGGCCGGAGAACTAATTGCTGAAAAAAAAGATGGATCTACATTTTTTACACATTTATCTGCAACAACAGTCAAAGACAATGAAGACAAACCAATTTGCATGCTTGCATCTTTTTTAGATATAACAGAAAAAAAGAATGCTGAAGATAAAATTAGAGAAAGTGAGAAAAAATATAGAAGTGTAGTTGAAAACGCAAATGATGGAATAATAATCATTCAAGATGGGGCTTTAAAATTTGTAAATCCTTCTGTTGAAAGACTAATTGGTCTTTCTAAAAAAGAAATTGTTTCAAAATCTTTTTTACATTTTGTTCATCCTGATGATAAAAAATTTGTTGCAAATAATTATAAAAAAAGAATGAATGGAGAATATTCTCCTACTAATTACGATTTTAGAGTTATTTCAAAAGATAATGAAGAAAGATGGGTTAATGTTAGTACCAATAAAATAATTTGGAATAACGAGGTTGCTACTTTAAATTTCTTAACAGATATAACAGAGCAAAAAAATTTATCTGAGAAATTAAAAGATAGTGAAAGACTATTTAGAAGACTTGTTGAGCAATCATCTGTTGGGGTATATATCCACGATCCAATAGAAAACGAAGTTTTATATGCTAATCCTCTTGTTAGACAGGGTCTAGGTTTTTCAGATGATGAATTTGAGAAGATTGATTTCTATAAATATGTTCATCCTGATGATGTAAAAATTTTAAAAGAAAGAACAAAGAAAAGGTTAATGGGGGAAAAAATCAATCCTGCTGTTGAGGTTAGGATTAACCCGCCAGATACTGAGATGCGCTGGGTTAGGTTGTACACTACCTTTATTTATTATAAAGGTAGAAAAGTTGCTCTAGCATCAGTAATCGATATAACTGAAAATAAACAAGCAGAAGAAAAAATAAGAGAATCTGAAAGAGCAAAAACTGAGTTTATGAATATAGCTGCACATGAACTAAAAACTCCAGTCATCCCAATTAAAGGCTATCTTGAAATGCTTTTATGGGACAAAAACCTTGGCGAAGAGAAAAGAGAATGGATTGAGATTTGCCTTAGAAATATTAATAATCTTGTTTTTCTAGTAAATGATATACTTGATGTAGCACGTTTGGAATCAAACAGTATGAAACTTGTTAAAGAAAAAGTAGATATGGCTGAGCTAATTGAGGGTATTGTAAAGGATATGAAACCTGCTTCTGATAAAAAAAATCTTTTTTTGGAATCTAATATAAAAGATAGTTCTTTAGAGTTAAATATTGACAAACAGAGAATAATGCAGGTTTTAAGAAATTTAATTAACAATGCAGTTAAATGTACAAATGAAGGGAAAATAATTGTTAAAGCAAAAAAAGATGAAGATCAAAACTATTTGATTGTTTCTGTTAAAGATACTGGAATAGGTATCTCAAAAGAAGATCAATCAAAACTTTTTAAAAGGTTTTCACAACTTGATTCTGGAGAAACACGTAAGGTTGAAGGGACAGGCCTTGGCCTATATATAAGCAAAGGAATAATAGAAAAACATGGTGGAAAAATATGGGTAGAAAGTAAAGGCCCTGGAAAAGGAAGTACATTCAATTTTTCTATTCCGCTAAATAATTAACAAACTTTTTTAAAAAATATTTTTATATTCTATAAGTAAATTATCTGGTTTTCTAATTAGCTTGTCATATACTAAGTTCAACTTTTCAAGTTTAATATTATTTTTATCTTTTATTTCTCCGATTATTCTTTTAATTTTTTCGTGTTCGATAAAATCTATCAATAGTTCTCTGTTTTCTTTAGTGTTCAAAATTTTGATAATTTCATAATTATCTTTTTTAATAACATCTTCAAGATCTATTATATTCTTTAGTTCCTCGGATAGAACAAATTCTTCTTGTTTTCTTTCACCAGATTTTTTATTTATTTCATTTTTTTGAAAAGTTTTTTTTGTAGGTTTTTTCTGTATTACTTTTCTTTGTGAAATAATATTTTTTTGTTTATTCCTTTTAACATTTTTTGGAAATATAAATTCCTTGAATTTTTTTGTTGGCAATATTTTTTTCTTTTTAGTTTTAAATAATTTTTTTCTACTAATAATTTTATTTTTTGTAGTTTGAGTTTTTTCAATATTCTTATTTTTGTTTTTTAAAAACCAAAATATTAATAATATAGATATAAAAGCAAATATTATTATTCCAAATAAAGTAGAAGTATCAAATAGGATATGTAATAAATCGGTTTTTTCTTCTTTAACATTGAAAGTTACTGAAGCATTTGCCGATTGATTATCCCCATAGAACAAGTTTACTTCATATCTGTATTCGTCTTCTTTTAGACCTAAATCACCTATTGGTACAGTTCTATTGAACGCGCCTGTTAGTTCTGTATATATTCTTTCTTCTTTAGACCATATAAGGCGATTATCATTATATATTGAATAATTAAGAATGCCTTCAGTTGTTTCTCCTTGGTAGTTCACATTAGTTAGTTGGATTATTGCCTCCAAATTCTTATTTTTTCCTATTGAAGTTTGAGTAAGTTCAACTATTACATCAAAAAGATACTCGACATCTTCTTCATATTTGTATACTATTTGATATTCATTTGAAGGGTCATCTAGGACAAATATTTTGTCGTTTTCACGCCATATGTGGTCGTTTGATATTGAGGTTCCGTCTTTTCTTTTTACTTCGATATTTGAAATTTCTGGATAGTTATCAGCCAGATCAAAATAGGTCCAGTTTTCTTTTTCGATTCTTACTGTAACTATAATTCTGTTGTTTTCCTCATAATTTGATGTATTTATTACTTCTCCTTCATAGAATTTAACTAGGTTTATTTCATCAGTTTGAGTATTCCATAAAAATAATTTTTCATCATCTTTTTCCACTGAAATTATAAAACATGTATTACCTTTTATTGTAGTTATCCTTTCATCAAATAATTCATTGTTTGGATCGTTAAAACTGTCAATTATCCCATCGTTATCTGAATCTTCTGCTGAAAAATTATGCTCAAGTGTTAAATCAAATAATTTTTCGACTTTTTGTTTAACGGTTAATTCGTTATTTTCCTCTTTATTTTCATCTGAAATGTCTTCACTATTTCCCGGTAAGGAAGGAGAAGACGTGGGGTTTCCACCACTTGATTCTTGATCTGTAGTTGTATTAGCACTATCATAATTTAAAGAGAACTGAGAGTAATTTATTTGATCATATGCCCAGTTACTATATGACCATGCTCTATAGTAATATTTAGTGTCTGAATCAAGATTGATATCAGAACAACTAGACCCTGTACTATTATATACTTCCATCCCGTCTGTTGTATTATTTGGATAGGCATCTGTCTTTCTTAAAATAACAGTCTTATTTG
>CAZFFN010000032.1:0-2908 GCA_964518165.1 uncultured Thermoplasmatales archaeon | reverse complement strand
TTTTATTTGTTTTCGTAATCTTTTTTGAATCTCACTTTCACTATAATGCATTGTTTCACCGTTCGGTGAAAGTATTTAAAAATATAAAAAGTTTGAGGTTAAAAAGGGTTTGGGACAATATTAATTGAGATAGGATTCATCCCAATCAACTTCGAGCTCCTCAAGATACCGTAGATATAGTAATCGTTTCAAATTATAAACATAACATACTTCACATGCAAAACAAATCAATCAACCTTTGCACGCAAAACCTGTCAGCCACCTGCCATCCTATGCATGCAAAATGTGACAGTTAATCCACCACAGATCATATTTATCCGGGCATTACTCCAACAGAAGAAAAACCCATCCATCAGCAACCAAAAAAACACATAAAAAACACCTATCGACTCAAACAAGCTAACATTTTCCCAAGCTTCCTAGCAAACACTGCAAAAGTTGTCTGTTTACCCATCATTTTTTGCAAAACCTGTTAGGTGAATTACGTGCAAACGTTGTCAGATATCTTCAAACAAAATTCTATCGTAAAGCCATATTTTACGATGTTTTTTAACGATAAGTAAAATCTATAATAACCTTATTCTTTACGATATATGACAAAGGCTTTTTTCTCATATCCCTACACATTAAACTACCCAATCATAGACATGTGTTATACATAAAATCCATCTTATGGCAAACAAGGACATCTAATATATAAAATCAAAAATTATAACGCAAATATTCAATAAAGCATTATTTTTTTATGCATAAAAGTATAATGATATAGATATGTTTGTAAATAGAAAAAATAAAATTCGTCCTATTTAGATAGTAATTGATTAAACTAAAGAAAATATTTAAGTACTCATAAGTATTATACTCTTGAGTATGAAAAATGATAATTTGTTTGTAAATCGTAAAGAGGAACTATCTTTTCTAAATAAAAAATATCATTCCCCAAATGCTGAATTTATTATAATCTATGGGAGAAGACGAATTGGTAAAACCGCGCTTATTAAAAAGTTTATCAAAAATAAAAAAGCAATTTATCACCTAGTATCAAGAGAAACAGAACAAGATCAAATCACTGAATTACATCAAACACTAAACAATACATTTCCACAACTCTCTGATTTAAAAGACGACTGGGAAATCCTTATAACAAATCTTAAGAAATACCCAAAGCTAATACTTGTAATCGATGAATTTCAAAATCTAATTAACACAAAAAAAGAAATACTTTCAAGATTCCAAAAAATATGGGATGAATCACTGAAAAACTCTTCAATAATGCTGATACTTACAGGATCATCTATTGGAATGATGGAAACAGAAGTACTCTCATATAAAAGCCCACTATACGGAAGGAGAACCGGGCAGTGGAATGTAAAACCATTTCCTTTTTACGAAAGCAGAAAATTCTTCAAATCATACAATCTTATTGACCAAATACGCTCTTTTGCAATCCTAGGCGGAATACCTTTTTTCCTCGAACAATTCAACCCAGACATATCTGTAAAAGAAAACATCACTGAAAACATTGCAAATAACGGTTGTGTACTAAGAGAAGAGACACGTAACCTTCTCAGAGAAGAACTAAGAGAGCCGAAAAACTATTTTTCAATATTAAAAAATGTAGCTCATGGCAAAACAAAGTTTAATGAAATCGTTCAGCAAACAGGAATACAAAAAAATAGTGTGAACAAGTATCTATTAAGCTTACAACATCTGCATCTTCTAGAAAAGAAACTACCAGTTACTGCAAATGAAAAAAGTAAACAAGGCAGATATTTTATCACAGATTTTTATTTTGATTTCTGGTTTCGATTCATTTTTCCCAATGAAACCTTTTTAGAACAAGACTATGAAAAAACAGTTCATGAGATTATTTGGCCAAAGATTGACGACTATGTTTCATTTCCATTTGAACACATTTGCCGAGAAATCGTTTTATTAGACCAACCGTTCTATGCTAAGATTGGATCTTGGTGGTATCAAAATCATGAAATTGACATCGTTGCACTTAATGAACAAAAGAAGCTAATGCTTTTTGGAGAATGCAAATGGCAGAAGAAAAAAATGGATAAATCAGTGTATGAACGATTACTTGAAAAAAAAGAATTAGTTCGATGGAAAAATACTCGTCGAAAAGAACAAATTGTGCTTTTCAGTAAAAGCGGATTTACAGAAGGATTAAAAAAAATAGCTGAAAGTGAAAATATAATTCTTCATGATTTAAAGAAAATAAGAAATATTCTTAAAAATATTTGAAAAACAATCAAAAACCTACCACAAAAACAAACCATCGATTCAACCAAGCTAAAAAAATTACTACCTTGCAAGCAAAACCTGCAAAAGCCGTCAGTTTCCCATTCATTTTTTGCAGAGGCTGTCAGCTAAATTACGTGCAAAACCTGTCAGATACGTATCCCAATAACCGACGAATTTCATGTGAAAAATCTGTACCTAAAATGTCAATCTTGATAAAAAAAACACGAAAGTTCTTTACTGCATTTTATATGATGACTCTATATTAAAATAATAGTTAATAGTTATGTTTGATTAAGTAGAAATAGTTCTAAACATGCGGTTTTCAAACAAACGTAATAGTATCAAACGATACTAATATCAATTGATATACTTTATATGACTTGTATTTTAGGCCCCTACCTAGTTTAACCAGAAAAAATATTTTTAAAATATTAAAAAAACAAACAAAAAAGAAAGAATACTTATAAGTACAAGGAATTTATTTTCACAAGAAATTAGAAAATGGTAGGATAAGTTATAGGACATATAAGATATTGAGATATTTAAAAACTAGAGATTAAGAATTAAATTAGAGCAAATAAAAATGAACCGAAAGAAAAAAAATAAAAACGATAGCAAACTAAAGACAGTTTGGTATTTTGTTAAAAACTACAAA
>CAZFFN010000031.1:0-1868 GCA_964518165.1 uncultured Thermoplasmatales archaeon | reverse complement strand
ATAAATTAAAAAAAAGTGTCATTTTTTTCGTTTATTTTATTAGTAGTATTTATATAAAATAAAAATAATGTTAAAGATAAAAGGTAATTTATTGTGAGTGCTGGTTGGCGTGTCGTGAATTCTGGAGGCAATTTGAATAATGGCGGGATTACGGGAGCCGTTTACTGGAATGCGAATAATGCGTCCTCGAATGCGAATACGAATATCGGTGCTCGCCTACGCTTAAAATAAAAAAATAAATACGATAAATTACCCTGTCCCTTGACAAAAAAAAAATTAACAAAAAAATGTTGTGGTAGAGAAATCGAAGCATCATTTAATTTAAGCAGATGAGTAAAGTACATAAATTTTCAGATTTTTCATCCAGAAAACATTTAGATGGTGAAAAAATAAAAATAAACGATATTTTGGATAAAGAAATATTGGTTAAAGATTTTTTCATTGGAAAAAGTAAGCACAATAGTGGTGATTTTATTAAATTACAATTCATTATAGATGATAAACTATGCGTCACTAATAGTGGTTCAAATGTTTTAATTGATCAAATTAGTGGTGAAGACGTAAAATTTCCGTTTTTGGTGAAAATAGTAAAAATCGACAGATATTTCAAGTTTATTTAATGAAAAGAATCAATAATTTATATGATAAAATTATTGATATTGACAATATAAAATTAGCACATAAGAACGCTAAGAAAGGAAAAAAACCAACTCGCCAAACAAAAATGGTTGACAGTGATATTAATTATTATTGCAACGAAATAAAAAAAAATCTTCAAGATAAAACATTCAAAAATTCAGAATATGTTGTTTTTTCGAAAAAATGTGGTAAGAAAATAAGGGAAATTTATAAATTACCTTACTATCCAGATAGAATTATTCATCATGCTGTTCTACAGCAATTAGAACCGATTTGGAAACAAATATTAATTATTGATACATATTCTTCTATAAAAGGTCGTGGAGTTCATTTTGGTTTTAAAAGAATAAAAAAATCATTAGTTAATAGAGATAAAACCGAATTTTGCTTTAAATTTGACATCAAAAAATATTTCCCATCAATAAACAATGAAATATTAAAGACAATAATTAGGAAGAAAATTAAAGATAATGATTTACTGTGGTTATTAGATGAAATAATTGATAGTACAGATGGTTTACCAATAGGTAATTATTTATCTCAATATTTATCTAATATATATTTAAATTACTTCGATCACTATTGTAAAGAAAAGTTAAGAATAAAATATTATCACAGATATTGTGACGATGTAGTTATTTTTTCTTCAAATAAAGAAGAATTATGGGATTGGTTTCACCAAATGAAGAACTATTTAGAGAATAATTTAAAATTATCAATAAAGAATAATTATGCTGTTTTTCCCGTTGAAAAAAGAGGTGTTGATTTTCTTGGATATGTTTTTTACCATGATTATGTTTTGGTTAGAAAATCGATAAAAGAAGAGATGAAAAGGAAATTAAAAAAATTATCAGACAAAGATTTAGAGAGATCGACAGCATCTTACTATGGTTGGTTAAAACATGCTAATTGCAAAAATTTACATAATAAGTATTTATATAAAAACAATAAAAGATAATGATAAAACATATAATAATATTACTATTAATTTCATTAAATTTATCGGCACAAGATTTGGAGATAGATAAAAGTCCCCAACCATATAGAATGATATTTACAAATATAGCTGCTGTTAGTTTAGATGCTATTGGTGATGGGTTAAGGGATGAGGCTTGGGCAACTCATAACAGCAATTTAAGTAAATGGGGTCATTTAGCACATGTTGGAAGCACGGGATTATTAATAAGTGTGCCATTGGGTCAGAATTTTGATTTACATGATTGGTTTAT
>CAZFFN010000030.1:0-3533 GCA_964518165.1 uncultured Thermoplasmatales archaeon | reverse complement strand
ACAAAGCTATGTTATAAGAATTTAAAAATAGATTTTTCAGGTGAAAATTCCTACAAAAAAATTAACGAGATAGATTTAGGTTTTACGGGGATTTCCTCGATTGGAGTTGAATTTTTAGAAGCGGGCGCTAAAGACGTTTTTATATTAATAGATCAAAAATGTTCATTAAAAGATTTAAAATATACCGATAAGAAAGATAATGTATTTGTCTCTAGCAATGAATTTAATAATTGCAATTTAGAAAATGATTTCAGGGCTTTTATGGAGACAAAAATAAAGGCATTTTATGGATTATCATAAAGGTGTTTATATTTTAACTACCGATCGATACTGGCCTTGGGATGGGAATTATCTGGACCGAGAAGATAGAATATGGGGTGATCTGGATAAAAAATTAGATTTGCCGTTTTTATTGTTAACGTTCAACGAGGGACATAAATTAGTGCCAGAAGACAAAAAAAGAGTAGTATATTACCTTCAAGAAGAAGGATACATCGTTCGAGTGCTACGCGGAATCTTCTATGTTAAAAGCCTTAAGGAAAGACAATACAACACCCTAAACAATTCATTGTATACAATTGTTGCTTGGGCTCTTGAAATAAAAAAAGTAAAAAACTGGTATTTCGCTCTTGAAACCGCGCTCAAACTGAATAATCTAACCCATGAATATTATACTGTTGACTATGTTTTTACTGACTCCTATAGAACAACAAAAAAAATATCGATAATAGACAACAAATTCCAGTTTTTAAAAAGAAGTAAAAAATATTTTAAAAAAGGAATCCTGAAAAAAAACAAAATAAGGTATTCAACACCAGAAAAAACGGTGTTAGATTTAGCATATCATCGTTTTCTAAAAACAAAAAATGAAGATTTCTTTTTATCACCACTCAAAGAATATAAAACCAAAATCGATGTTGACAAAATTAAAACATTACTTGATTTGTATCCACGTTTGTTTCAAAAAAAGGTGGAAGCTGAATTATGAAAACATTTTTTGATCAATTGAATTCTATAGTTAAACCCCAACGATCTGATATCATCGAGAAGGATTATCATTTGCATCGGTTGCTTTATCATATCTCTCAGGATGAGTTTTTAAAAAATAATGTAGTGTTTAAAGGTGGAACCTGTCTGGTGAAATCATATCTTGGATATTACCGTTTTTCAGAGGATATTGATTTTACATGGAAACATAATCGTATTTGGAAAGGAAAAAGTAATAGTCAAACCAGAAAAACTTGCTTTAAAACTTACAGATACGATCATTCAGCGTTTTGACTTGATTTCAAATAAGCTTGGGTTAGACTTTATTTCTGATAAATCAGATCCTTCTTTTGTTGAGAGGGGTAGTGGTGGAAGAATGCTACGGTTGTTTTTAAAGTATCATTCTGAAATGTTGGATGTTTCTTCAGTTATCAAAATTGAAATAAATTTTGTAGATAAAACCATGTTTCCTTTCAAACATATTTCGTTGCAAAGTCTTATCGATACGGTAGAAAACAAAGAAACTGCTTTTTTGTTTCCTGAAGAATGGGAGGAATATAAAAAACATGTTTCTTTTGATTGTTACACTCCTCAGGAGATATTTACAGATAGAGCTCGAGCTGCAATGACCAGGTTTTCATATAAGTTTAGAGATATTATAGATATATGTATGCTGGAACAAAAATATGGTTTTACTATTTCTCAATATGAAAAAGAGATAAGAAAAAAGACTCGTTTTGTTCTTGAGTTATATAAAAGATATGCGGATAATATTAAATCAGTGGATATGCCGGATTTTGAGACGATTCCTGAAAGAGAGAGAAACCTTCTTCTTTTTAAGCCAAAACCAGATTTTTTTAACAAGATTAAATTGGTGCATGATCAACTTAGAGATTTACAGATGGATTTGGTTGATTCTAATTAAAAATTTGATTGGGTTTTTGATGAAATTATAATGGCGGGAGATTATTCATTGTTATGTATTGTTCGTTCGTTGTTTATTTTTTTATCTGTGAATTTTTAAAAAAAGATTTTTCATCTTCTGGCTCAATTTTTTTACGGGAAAATTTATAGATAACTGCTGTTGTTGATATATGATTCACCTGCCATCTTTGATAAAAAATAGTGGTTGAACTGCTGAGTTTGATAATAGAAATTTGGGAGGTGATGGTGTGTTTCAGGTATTGCTGTTGGTTTTTTTGTTTTTTCTTCTGTTAGTTTGATGAAGGTGGCTGCTATTGTTGATATATGAAATATAGCTGTTGGCTGTTGGGGTTGATAATTATGAAGGATGGTGGATGGTTAGCTGGTTTATTGCTGATACATTTTTTTGTTCAATAGCTGGTTGATAGTTGAAGAAACCAGGTGGGGGGGTTTAATCTATCTTCTTATACATTTCTATTATAGCTGGTTTAGTTTCAGGTAAATTTTTAGTAATAATTTCCCATATTATACCGAGGTCTATCCCAAAATATCCATGGGCAACTATGTTTCTTAATCCTATCATTCTTTTCCAAGGGATATTTGAAAATTCTTTTTTAATGTCTTTAGGGATATTATTTGCAGCTTCACCAATAATTTCAAGATTCCGTACAACAGCATCTATTATCATTTGATTATCTACAAAATCACCATAGGATAAATTTTCAATATAATTTTCAATTTTATCCATAGAATCAAGGATATCTTCAACAAACAATTTATATGAACGCTTCAAGCATAAACAACCTCTTTAAGGATACTGTCTCTTAGCTGCGGTTTTAATGCTTTTATCGTCACTAGATCAACCTCAGCATCTAATATTTCTTCCAAATATTCTTTTAAATCGATAAATTCCCAACCAATCGACTCTGAAAATGTTACTAAAATATCTACGTCACTATCCTTAGATTCTTCTCCCCGTGCATAGGATCCGAAGATTCCAATCTCATTTACATTGAATTTTTTCTTAAGATAAGATTTGTTTTTCTTCAATATTTTCTCCATTTCTTTTCTTGATTTCATTTCTTTTTATCACGACAATAATTTCTTAATATAATAAAGTATGAACTTTATATATTAAATAATTCTGTGTATTCCTTATTTAAGATTTTCTTTTTCAATAAATATTCTTTATTTTTTTTTAAAATGTAGAGGGATGCAATATTTCTATCCACTATTTTTTTCATAACACCATCTGCCGGGGTTGATAAATACGAACTGCTGTCCTTCATAATGCTTACCTGCCATCTTTCATATATGATTCACCTGCCAGGGTTGATAATAAATGTGGGTTGAACTGCCAGCTTTCATAATGGTTTTTACTGAGGTGGGTTGGTTTGGTATCTTAGGAGATGGATTAAGTGGTTTTCTTCTGTTGAGGGGCAAGTTAATCTGCTATTGTTGATATATGAAAGATAGCTGTTGGCTGCCGGGGTTGATAATTATGAAGGATGGTTGATGGTATGTTGGTGGTGTTGTGATCTGTTTAGACCATATGTTTTTAAAAAGAAGTTATTGTTACACAACAGATAAAGCAGAAGATTGTGAAATGAAAGATTAAATTT
>CAZFFN010000029.1:0-1594 GCA_964518165.1 uncultured Thermoplasmatales archaeon | reverse complement strand
CGAGCCATGGACGGCGAGCATCCAAGACGGGCAAGTTTTTTCTTCTTTTTCTTCGCACATGTATCTTAACAAAATAATTCTAGCCTCCCAAGCATTTCGCACAACGGTTGAGGCTATATGCCGTTTTAATGGCATATAGCCTGTGTTATGCGATGTATTTTTTAAAATTTATCCATATTATTCCATTTTTGGTGGATTTTTTTTATTATTTTTGATTTTTTTGTTTTGAAAAATAGAAGAGGGGCAGGGGTGAATTTAATTTTTCAAAACCTCTTATTTACACACAACATAATGTAAATACTCAACTACTGAATTTGCTTTGTGATTTCTATTTTCTGTTTTATCTGCTTTGAATCTATTATATTCTTTTTTAAATATTCCATATTGCCCTCTTTTAGACATAATTGTTCTTACTTCTTCTTCTGTCATCAAGCCTTCATTGTTATAACTCAAAAAAACATATTTTACATTTGCTTTTTGAATAATATTTTCAAAGGATTTTAATACATCTTTTTTCTGTGAAAATTTTGACTTTTGATTTGAATAATCTCTAAGTCCAGTTTTACCTCTTATTTTTGGATTATCATATTTAGCGATAGTTTCTAGTAAATGATAGTTTGGTGCATATTGTCTATGATTGTATGGCGGATCAAGATATAAAACATCTCCTTGCACTGTTTCTATCAAAGTCTCAATATCTTCATTGTAAACATCATGTTCTTTGTCATTGAGTACGAAATTTGCTGGTTTCATTAAAAAATTTTGTTGTGCTGATTTTTTTAATTGTTTTAAAAATGCACCATAAACAGAAGCAGTATTTGCCACCTTATCTATATTTTCAATGAGAGTCGCAAGCAAAAAATAATACTCGCTATCATTTATTTTATTTTCATTTTTCCATTCTTCGACTTTTTCTCTTATAGTATCAACTTTTTTGCCATTTTCATCCGAAAAATATTGTCTTTCAAATTCATTGTTTTTTGTTCCGCCTAAGCAATAGTTTTTGTAAATAAAACCTTCTTTTAATTCTAAACTGTCTAAAAACCTACAAACAAATTCTGCTCTTTTTTTATAATAAATATTCTTTAAATCTTCTATGTCATTTTCCAATTTTATAAATTCTAGTATTTGGTGATTTTCAATGTAATTTTTATTAAGAACAAAGCTGTAATATTGCAAATCATTTGCAATAACCTTGTGTCCTTTGCTTTTAAAATGTTGTCCAACAATTCCAGTTCCTGCAAATAAATCTAAAAAGGTAAAATCTTTTTTACCAACTACTTGAGAAATTGATTCTTCTAAAAACTGTAAGAGTGATTTTTTTGATCCAATGTAATTCATTAATAATTTACCTCGTTGAAAGTTATTATTTGGTTTTGAATTGAAAACTCTATGTATCTTAATTTTAGGATATTATTCCTTTGGTTAAGATTTCTAAATGAATTAATGATATTATTGTAATTTGGCGTGGTTTTGTCTATGATTTTTCTAGAAATAATCATTTTTGTCTTAGGATTGTTGACAGAATAAGTATTTGCAAAATCCTTTTCTATTTCATTTGCCAATACAACATCAATGCCCGCCTGTTTCAAGC
>CAZFFN010000028.1:0-9016 GCA_964518165.1 uncultured Thermoplasmatales archaeon | reverse complement strand
AAAAGAAAAAATTATTTTAAAAAATAAAGAAATTTTAGAAAGATTAATTTAAAACATCTTCAAATAAATAGTATTCAAAATCATATATTTTCCGTAGTTCTTTATCCGGTTCAGTAAAGGATCCTCCCATGATACTATTACTGAAAGTATAAGAATCAACCATAACAACTAATTTACCAAGTCCGACTGTTTTAACTACTAAAATAGAGTTATTATTAAATTTAGTTGAAAAAACTTCTTCTCCTCCCTCTATTGAAAGGTAAGGTAAAGTGCTATTTCCATAATATTTGATGGTGGTATTATCTGACTCATTTTTCTCAGTATTATTAAAAATATTTCCAACGTTTTCTTTCATCTCATCAGCATATGAATAAGATTTAAATACTCTTGAAGCTGAATAATTGTTTTGAATTTTTATATCAAATTTTTCAAGAAGTTCATTAGATGTAGAATCTCCGTTACTCATACCATCCATCAATAGGAGATTTCCGCCTTTTTCTAGATAGCTTTCAATATTTTCTAAGTCTTCTTCATTGAAGCTTTTTATGGGGTTGACAATGACTGTGATATCTCCTTTCTCCAGCGAATTATCAAGTGTTTTTTCAATATAAGGATAAAACCCCACTCTTTGAGTCCAAACAAAAAATGTACTGAAAGTGTTTTTTGGCTTGCTATCAAAATTAGCAGGATCACTTTCAAAATTTACATTGGAGTATTCGTCATCAAAACACACCGTTCTAAACTCTTCATTTGGAACTGGTAAATCATAATTTACATGATTAATATATGAAAAAACAGGTGTTGCAATAGAGAATGCTAAAATTCCACTTAAAAAGAAAATAAACAAAATCTTTGTTTTATGTTTATTTCTTAAAAAGTATATACTAAGTAAAAAAGAAACAATAGCAAGCCCCATTAAGACAGTATTTAGATAGGAAAGACTGTTTTCCCTGTTTAAATATTCAATAGTTCCAAGGTTAAAATCTCTATATCCATCCATAAACATACAGAAATTAGAAAAGCAAGTGCTATCTGTAAAAGCAAGTACTCTCCCTTTTCCATGTTTCAAAGATACAACTTGCAAGAGTAGACCATATTCTACATCAAGAGAACCTACAAGTTCTCTTCTAAAAAAGTTCTCTGTAGAATAAGTTCCTGGTTCGCCTAAAAGCATGTTACCAATCATTACATTCTCTGAATTAATAGGGGCTTTAAGAGTGCAAGATGTTTTAAAATCAAATTTTTCCATGTTTTGAACGACAGGATGAGGAAAAATACTGCTTGTTTTAAATTCAGAAAGGCCACCTGTTCCAAAATCATAAGTTGCATCTGTTTTAAACTCTATACCAAATTCTTCTGAAACCTGATTTAAAAACATGTTCATACCAAACACATTGGTATGATCTCCTATCATGTAAAGACCTCCTCCATTTTCTACAAAGGATACGATATCTTTTATTTCCTGATCTGTGTACTTGTTAGTCGGGCATTTTAAGATCAAGATATCATAATCATCTAAAACAGAGGATGTGAGAAGATTATCTACATTTCTTTCAACAGTATAATATTTATCTAACCATTCAGCCCAGTTATAATAATTGTAAGTAGAAAGCATACCGTACCATTCTTTGTCCATTTCTCTTGTGGTATTCTCCCAAGCGCTGTGATATTCATCAATAAGTATGCGCCCATCTTTTTCAACACCGGGGTCATGAAATACAAATCCGCCAGTTAAAGAAAAAATGAAAACAAAAATCAATAGAATTGATACAACACTATTTTTGTTAGGTTTAAAAGATTTAAAACAATCAAAATCAATATCAAAATCTTTTAGTTTTAGAAACCTCATAAACAATAGTATTAACGGTATGAAACTAATAAATAAAATATTTTTATCCCAGAAAACATTAACATCCATAGTTTGGTTAAAATAGGATAACAAAACTACGTATCTCAATAATAAATAAAATCCACTTATAATAAGAAAAGATGCAAGATACAACAAAATTTGTTTTTTATTTTTTAAAAGATAGAACAAAACCAAAGACCCGATCAGTATATTAAACCAGGGGAAGAAACCTAATTTTTCAAATGTTGTTGTAATAGCATAATTACTTTCTAAAGTTTGAAGATGAATCATTCCGTTTTGAACAGATGTTTGAAGACCGAGAGTATTACCTATCGAAGAAATAGGTGGTGAAAGAAAATCGATTCTATGAAAATGTGAAACTATAGTTGAATAAACTGGATAAAACATTGTTTGAACCGTTAATATAACACCACTTAGAGCTATACCTGTGCATATCCAATCTCCTTTTTCTTTTTTCAATAAAAATTTCTTAAAACTATAACCTAGAATACTAATTGTCAATACAATAAGTCCTAAGTTGTAAGGAAAGGGAATAATAAAAATAGACATAATTAATGGAATCAAAATAATAAGATATTTTTTATCAAAATTATTGTATTTTTTACCCCATAACGCAAGAGTATTAAGAATTGTTCCAAATATTATGAATAGAAAGGCTACAAAATAATCTGGTTCATTGAATATAGGTATAGTATATAAAAAACTAAATGACAAACATAATAAACCCGGCCAAAAAAGAATCTTTTTCATTATAGCACCTCCCTTTCCTTCATTTCGTCAATAAGATTTTTAATAAACTGGATATTCCCGGGCCAGAAATTTTCAATAGATTCAATATTTTTATCATATAAAAACTCACTATCTCCAATTAAAATTATTCCTCCCCTATTATGCGGGCTAAATGTAACTAAGTGATACACTTCATTTTCTATTGAGACATTATAAAAACTTTTAAATTTTGGACAATTAGAAGTATCAATTACCCAGCTGTCTACAAAACGAGGTTGATCTTGATATGCTGCAGGATCACTTTCTACATAAGGGACAGGCCCTAAAGGAAAATCATAGATATCTAGCCCAAACTCATCAAGAATAGGCATGGAAGCCTCTTTATCTTCATATCCTGTCGCAAGTACAATTAATCCACCATCTTTCATGTAATCCATTAGAAATTCTACTTCTGAAGTGGTGAATTTTTTTGTTGGAGCGTTAAGAATTAATATTTCACTATTTTCAATTTTTTCTCTATTAAAATCTCTAAGTATAAATGGATAATAATCATTTCTCATTAAATTGATCATCGTTCCAGTTAATGATTTATCCTCAAAACCATCAGTGTTAAATTTTTCAATATGGCTGGAATCGATATATACTGTATTACCTGTGGTTTCGATATCTCGAATTATAAAAGAATTAAAGCCAGAAGAAAGAACAATTGCTAAAAACACAGCTAATGTGAAAAAAACAAGAGTTCTTCTCTTATTTTTTGTATAAAGAAATAATGCTGCTGATAGAAATAAAAAGGTTAAACTTAAAACAATCTTAATATTCACAAAAGTTCCAGATTGATTATTTCCAAGCCAAGAAAATACTTGTTTTACAAATGATCCTGAATGTGAAAAAGCAGTGTTTTGAAAACTAGATGTATCTCCGAAAACCATTACTTTTCCTTCTCCATAATACGCTCCTGAGACTAGTATTACATCACCAATTTGTTCACCAGGATTATATTCATAATCTCCAAGGTTTGCTCGTAAATTACTATAGTCTCCGATATCTGAAAGGCCAAATTTTCCAATAAGCATTGGAAATGAATTCATTGATATATCAAGGGTTGCACCTACGCTTATTCCAATTTCATTTAAGTGTTCTACTTTATATGTTACAGGGTTGTGAACAAACTGATAACATGTCTCCCAATCAAAATTTTGATCTATAGGTAGACCTGAATCAAAACGATAATTTATTCCAACTGGTTTTAATAAATCATTCAAAGGTTCTTTTGTATCTGCAATATCGGTATGATCCCCTAGAACTAAAAGTGAGCCTCCATTTTCTACAAAATTCCATATATTGTTATGTTCTTCTGATAAAAAAGCAGTATTAATACTAGTTACTACAAAAATATCTACATTCTCTAAAATTTCAGAGTTAACAATTTCTGACTCAATAATATTACAATGATTTGTAAAATTTATATATCTGATTTTAAAATTTTTCATACTTTCAGTGTTATTTTGTGAATAATTTTGCAGATGGCTTGTATTTTCCGGAAAGTTATTTTCTAGAAAACTAGTTTTGTTTTCTACTAATATTTCTGTTTTATAGTTTGAATTATCTAAAAAAATTGGTAATATGCCAAACATGCCTGAAGCTACTTCCCCAAATTTAGTATAATCGGGGACACTCCAGTCGCCAAGCATGTTTTGACCATAAAATAATACTGTTTTTTCTTGTTCTTGATTTTTAAGCCCCTCATTAGGAAAACTTGTTACTAAAAATACAGAAATTAATAGCAGTAATACAGACCATACTGCAACATTCTTTATAAATTTTTTAAAACTAAAATTCTTAAAAGAAACTGACAATATTTTAGTGTATTTTGTCTCAGTTTTTAACATATAAAAAATTGCTGGAATTAAAAGTAAAATAAAAAGCAATAAGTGGAGATTTAACGCTTCAGTTTTATCAAATGAAATTAGCCCTAGCAAAGATATGAATAAAATCCATAATATGAACATACTAATAACTGTTTTAACAAAAAGTTTCTTTTTTCTGCCTAAGTAGAAAAGTGAAATTGAAAAAATAATAAATATAATAAATATCCATAGCCCACTTACTGTAGGTCCAAAAGATAGTTGCTTTCCAATTAATAGACCTACTCCTCCTGATAATATAATGGATGATTGTTGGAAAATATACCAAATCTGTGGTATAGATTGGATGAAGATAAAAAATATTGAATAGATAAAAGATGCAATAGTAAGAATCTTCAACTCAGCTTTTTTTATTCTTAGGGGTTTTAGAATTATGTCTAGCCCAATTATTAAAATTGGAACTGCTATTAACCACAAGAATTGAGTTTTTGTAAGTATAAGTAATATGATAGATAGAATGATAAAAATCGTCCCATGAGCCAAATTGATTAAAAAACTTTTATCTGTTTTAAATCCTTTTATTAATTTCACAAAAGGAATGTTGTAAATTAAAAAGCCAAATAGTAAAAATAAAGTTATTAATGAACTAAATGACGTTGTAGAAATTAAAAGAGTTCTAGTAAGTAAATTTAGACTAAGGATTATTAATATCAGGTTTACACTTTTTTCAAAATAATTTTTTTTAAAAAAACCGATTATTTTTTTTTCCATCTGTGCACTCCTTATCTCTATCCTCAATTTATAATGTATATAAAAATACTATGTTATTTTTGTTACAAAATAAGATAGTTATGTCATTTAGAGTCTAACGTGGATTTTATTTAAATTTGATTAATTTTTACATTTTTTTAAGTGTTATAGATAAAAAAATAGAATGATTTATGATGGTGGTGCAGCACTGTGGACCTGAGGGCAGCACTCATCAATTGTTTGTTTTTGGGTTCCTTCATTATTTCCACATGGGCATAAAGCAGTACGTGCTGTAGGCCCACACCCAAAAGTGCATTTTGGTGTTTCAGTTGGAGATCCATCTTTTTTTAAGAATAGTTTTACCACTGGAAAGTTTAGAAATATTCTGTTTTCAAGAAATTTTGTGATAATATTTCTTATCTTGTTTTTAACTGTTGTTTTTTCTTCGGTTATTGCTTTACCTGTTCTTATTTTGAATAGTGGACTATCTTTTTTATCTAATTCTTTTTGTTTTTCTTTTGTTTGTGTGTTTACTGCTGAAACCAGCCCCACTCCGATCAGTATAAAACTAGCTAATATTGCTGTTAAAACAATTTTTTTATTCAACTTTTTTCACCTCTCTAAAAAATAATAGAGTTTTATGATTATATAATCTATGTAAGTAAAATAACAAATGAATATGCTGCTTGTTACTATAATAACAAAATGTTATGGCTCTTAAATTTCTTTTATTGGGCTTGTTTTTATACTAGTCGTCCTATCAGAAATAACCAGCTTTCTAGGAAGTTTGTTATTATCTTCCAAAAACTATTTTTCTATAATATTCCCCTTTTTTTTTATCACCATAAATAAAATTAAACAATAAGCTTTATAGAAAACATGCAGTATAACTTATTAAATACATCATAATACTACAAGGATTGATTATAAATTATGTTTTGTGTTGAATGTGGAAAGGAAACGGATATATACAAAAATGGAGTGTGTATCGATTGCTATATAAAAGAAAAGGAGTTTACAGAAGGACCAGAAATAATTGATTTAACAGTATGTCCACACTGTGGAAGTTACAAATACAAAAACACCTGGAAAAACAGTATCTTAGACGAGGTTCTAAGAAGAATTATAAAAAATGTTTTTAAAATAAGTAAAGAACTAAAAAAAATTGATATAAATCCCGTGTGTAAAGAAAAAGATAAAGGATACGACTGCACTGTTTATATATCTGGATTAATTGGAAACAAGGAAATAACTGAAGAACACAGTTTAAATATTAGACTAAAAAAAACAGCTTGTGATGTTTGTTCAAAACAATTTGGTGGATACCATGAAGCAATAATTCAAGTTAGATCAGATGAAAAAAGAACGCTTTCAAAAAAAGAACTAGCTGAAATTCAAAATTTTGTATTAAACCTAGTTGATAGTATGCATGCAGGAGGTAAAAGATCTTTATTTATAGCTGATATGGGGGTAATACATGGCGGACTTGATTTTTTTATAAGTGATAAACAATCAGCATATACTATTACAAAAAAAATACAAGAAGAATATGGTGGAAGCATCAAAAAATCATCTAGTAATATAGGTATGAAAGACAGTAAACAAATTTTTCGCAATACCTTTCTAATTAGACTTCCAAGATATAAAAATGGGGACTATATAGAACTTAACAAAAAACATTTTAAAATAATTTCATTGAAATCAAACAAGGCAAAACTTTTAAGATTATCTGATTGGAGCAAAGAAACAGTTGATACAAAAAAACTTGAAAACATAAAAATTATAAATGAAATTGTAACAGAAAAAGAAATGATATTTGTAAGTCAAACACAAAACGAATTACAACTCATGGATGAAAATTCATATTCAACATTTCAAATTAAAAAACCTGAAAAAAAAGAATATAAAAAAGAAAAATTAAATGTAATAAAAATCGATGATCGCTATTTTTTAAGACCTTGAATAAACAAAAAGTAATAAATAACTAGAGTTAGTTTATATTAAAAAAAAGGGGAATTAATAATGGCAAAAACACAAATGGGTTTAGATGAAAATGTAGAAGGTGCATTGTGCTATCTTTTAGGATTTATAACAGGTTTAGTTTTTTATATAATGGAACCTAAGAGTAAATTTGTTAAATTCCATGCTATGCAGTCAATAATTGTTTTTTTACCGCTAATGATAATTGGTTTTTTATTTAGTGGAATTCTAGGATTGTTCTTTTGGGGTCCAATTTGGGTAATAATATCTTTAATAGGCTGGATTGTATGGATATTATTCTTTATACTCTGGCTTATTTTAATGCTGAAAGCATATAAAGGTGAAAAATTTAAATTACCAATAGCGGGAGATATAGCTGAAAAAAATTCATAAATTTTTAAAGAAAAGCATCGCTGCGGGTTCTATCAGTAGTTTCCCCAGCAATATTTTCTTTCATTATTTTTTCTACTTCACTTCTTTTTTTTGTTTGTCCTAAAGCCCACATTAGTTTAACATAAGCAGTTTCAGGAAGCATATCTTCAACTGGAATTATTCCAGCTTTGATTAAGTCTCTACCGGTTGAATAAACACTCATATCAACTCTTCCAAAAAAACACTGAGAAGCCATAACAAAAATAGTTCCCTTATCTGTAAGTTCTTTTATCCTTGGAATCAACTTTTCAGAGATATGTCCAAGACCTGTACCGATTAATACAACTCCTTTTTTCCCAGGAATATCCTCTGGTTTAAGGCCGGGATAATAATAAACCATAGAAACATCATTTTCCATTTTTGCGTTTACTTCTACTTTTCCCTTTGTTTTTTTTCTGTATTCTTTGTTAAACTTTATTTTATCATTATCAAAAAAACCAAGGGGAATATCATTTACAGTTTTGAATGCATCTCTACGGGATGTATGAAACTTTCTTACTTTTGTACCTTTATGTATGTCCATTTTTGTATCAGATGTTTCACTGTGCATTACAACTACAATTTCACCGATGTCGGTTTTAGATGCTACATTTGCTGAAGCAATAAGATTGAGTGCTGCATCAGAGCTTGGCCTATCGCTACTACGTTGAGAACCCACTAGAACAACGGGGCCACTAAGATTTTTAAGCATAAAAGAAAGTGCTGCACTTGTATAACCAAGTGTATCAGTTCCATGTGGAACAATTACTCCTTTTGCTCCATCGTTAAGTTCTTTAGCTATTTTTTCTGCTAGTTCCTGCCAGTGTTTTATATCAATGTTCTCACTTAGGATTTGATAAGCAACCTGGGTTTTTAGGTTACATATTTCAAAGACTTCAGGAACTGAAAAAGCAAGATCTCTTGCAGAACTAGCGGGATGAACGGCTCCTGTTCGATAATCAACATAACAAGCTATTGTTCCCCCTGTGCTAATCACTGAAACCGTAGGTTTATTTTTATCAAAAGGAATTTCTTTAGGTTTTTTAGCTATTTTTTTATTTTTCTTCAAAAGAGAAATTTTTGTATCTTCTGTAATTTCTAGACCAATGTTATATCCATTGTCAAGTTTGATTGTAACAATTTTGTCATCACTGAACTCATGATGAGGCATCAATATACCCTCTCTTTTAACGTTCTTTGTTTGAATCTTTATTTTATCTCCCGTCTCTATTTTTTCTTCTCCTAGTTTTTCTTTAATGTATTTTTTGATTGACATATTATTTTCTTTTATGGGAATGTATTATGTTTTTAAAGTGTTATCCTATTAAAAAGTAAGTGATTTACTTTGAAGTTTGCGTTAAAATTTGCTTACAATGGTAAAAACTTTTATGGATATGCAAGACAACCT
>CAZFFN010000027.1:0-1875 GCA_964518165.1 uncultured Thermoplasmatales archaeon | reverse complement strand
GTCTCAGGCCTTTCTGTGCAGTCTCTAAGAGTAACACAAGGTTTTCCTATTATGCAGGTTTCCTCCTGAACACCTCCTGAATCAGTTAGAACAAGTCTTGCATTTTTTTCCAACTGAAGAAAATCAAAAAAATCAACAGGTTCAATTATATTTATCTCGTTACTTTCCAAATCAAACTCTTGCATCATCTTTTTTGCACGAGGATGCATAGGATATATAACAGGTAGATTGTACTTTTTTTTAAGCTCCAAAATTCCTTTGATTATTCCTGAGAAACGAATTTTATCATCAACGTTTTCCTGACGATGCGAAGTTACAAGGAAAAACTTGTTAGGTTTTAACCCAAGATTCTCTATAATAGTTGCTTTTTCATCTGATATTTTCATATGCTGATTAACAGCATCAACAATGGTGTTACCTGTTACAAAAATGCTGCTAGGTTTTATACCCTCACTGATTAGAATTTCTTCTGCTTTTTTAGTTGGTGCAAAACAAAAATCAGAGATATGATCGGCAAGAACGCGGTTTATCTCCTCAGGCATAGCTCTATCATAACTACGAAGACCTGCCTCTACATGACCAACTTTTATGTGAAGCTTACTTGCCACAAGTGCGCCTGCAAGAACCGTGTTTGTATCACCCTGAACAAGTATTACATCAGGCCGTTCTTTCAGAAGTATTTCTTCTATTCCTAAAAGCATCTTTGCTGTTTGCACAGCATGTGAACCAGAGCCCACATCAAGATTATATTTTGCTTCAGGCAAATTCAGCTGCTTGAAAAAAACCTTGTCCATATTGTAGCTGTAATGCTGACCTGTGTGAAGAATGAAATAATCAAAATTTGAAGAGTTATTTTTCTTCTTCTCACACTCGCGAATAACTGGGCTCATCTTAATTATCTCGGGACGAGTGCCAAGGATTATGCAAATTTTTATCATATTTATTCAACTCATATAAACGTATACGCTTGGATAAACCAGGGTAAGATTTTTGTTATCACATGTCTGATTGTATACTATAGTTGCTTCAAACTTTTCAAAAAAGGATGAATTCTTGCATCCATCTGCAAGAAAAGCTTCTACCTCATCATAATATCCATATCTTTGTAACGGGTTCATAGCAGAACAAACAATCGGCAGTCTGGTAACTGCTGAAAATGAAGCTGCTTTTATTGGATCCAAGACCACTTTATTTTCTGATGTTTTATTTGCTTCTATATACTGACCAATATTTTCTCTAACCCACTGAAATGTTTCATAATCTTTTTCATCTATTAGATTGTAATACTCTATATTGGTATGGACTGAAACTGTAGTAATAACTATTATAACAACTAAAAAAGGTGTAAAAAATTTACATAAAAAAACTATTTTTTTATCAGTTTTTATCCTTTTAATAAATCTTTCATTTTTGCTTAAATTACTCATAAATCGACGCAATTCTGCTAATCCCCATCCAGATAGAAGGCCAATCATCAAGAAAAGATACATGAAAGACCTTTCATACAAAATAGGTATGCCATAACCAAGTTTGTCATAAAGGCCAATAATAATTATGAACGTGATAGCTGAAATGCTAATAGTACGTATGATATTTTTTGTTTTACTAAAAGCAGAGTACATACCTAATACTGCAAGAATCCAGATAATTATACCCATTTGTTCAAATGAAACCCAGATCTTTGGAAGGTTTAAATCTAAAAAAAACTCCCCCTTAAAAAAAGCCTCAATTATCTGCTGAAATGACTCTGCCCATCTTGATGAAAGAAGAATCCCTCCAGTTATTGGGAAAATTAAAATTAAAAATGTTAACAATCCTGTTTTATATTTTTTTTCAAATAGGTCATTTATAGCGTAAATAAAAGTTATAATCATT
>CAZFFN010000026.1:0-2502 GCA_964518165.1 uncultured Thermoplasmatales archaeon | reverse complement strand
TATGGTCAAAAAAATAGAGTTGCCGATGTAGCTTAGCCCGGTTGAGCGGCTGATTTGTAATCAGCAGGTCGGGGGTCCAAATCCCTCCATCGGCTTTATCAACTTTTTTTTTGCTTATCCTTCTTATCCTTTATACTTAACAGTATTTTTTGTGTAATAAAAATATCTAAAGAACAGTACATGTATGAAATTATGATACAATTGTATCAAAAAATCAACAATTGATAAGGATGACGATAAAGATGCGCTTGAAAAATCTGAAAAATTCCTGAAAATCCGTTCAACTAATCCTACAAAAATCATAAGTTAAATATGATGAGAGGAGTTTGATTTATCATCTGCAATCCCTAAATTAGTTTAATCTTTTTTATTGTATTTCTTAACAAACAATATTAAAAACAATCCAAGCACAAATAATAATACCTCAAAACCTGGTGTTTCTTCAACTGGTTTATTAATTGTAATAAAGCCACTAAAAGTATCAGAAAACTGTGTATCTAATACTTCCAAACTAACAAGATATTTACCAGTTGACTGATAAACATGTGTTGGATTCTTGCTTGTTGAATTAGTTCCATCACCAAAATCCCAGAAATAAGATAGTGTATCACCATCTGGATTTGTTGTGCCTTGACTGCTAAAAACAATATTTTCACCAACAACGCCACTCGAAGGTATCACCGCATTTGCAACAGGCGGCATATTTTCTCCATCAGTTATATAGACCTTTGTTGTAACTGATTTACTGGCACCATTATTATCTATTACTGTTAAAGTAACAGTATATTCTCCTTCTGTTGTATAAGCATAAGTGGGATTCTCTCTTATAATCTCACTTGAGCCATCACCAAAATTCCATCTATAAAAATCGATTTTTCCATCAGTATCAGGATCATAGCTGCCTGTTGAATTAAAAGTAATCATCTGATTTGTTTTAGCATAATAAGGTCCTCCTGCCTTTGCAACAGGCGGAGTATTATCAGGAGGAGTCAACCTAGTATAAAAAATAAAAGGATCAGATTGATTTTCAAGTATACCATCACTTACAACAGCATACCATGCAAAAGTAGTATTAAACCCTAGTGTAAAACTAAAGCTTGCAACACCCTTATTTTTTACTCTTTTAACAGGATTTTGTGTTGTGCCACTTATAAGTGTACCATCTTCTTTATAAAAATAAACAGTTAACTCATCACTATCTAAATCTTCAACAGAGACTTGCAAAGTAATTCTTAATCCTACGCCTGTTTCATAATCTTCAGGGCTGGGCGTATCCGGCTTTTTAGGTGGTTTTAAAAAATAACCTAATGGAAAAGCATCTTGGTTTTTTGAACTAATAATGTAGGGGCTGTCACCTATGCCGTCTAAATCTAGATCAATATAGTTGTAATCACTCCAGTAATTACCCTGCTCTTCATAGTACCATAGATTTAAACCAAAATCTTTTGCAGAAACAGCATTTTCTTTAAAATCATTTAAATATATTTTATTATTTTTACTACTGCTCTCAGAGTAAATACCTGAGGCAGTAGAGTTATAAAACCTGTTATTTTTTATTATATTATTTGATGAAGCAATAGTCAAACCCCTCTGGTTAGACTCAAAAGTATTATTTGAAACAGTACAAGAAGAAGAACGAAGATAAGCACCACTGAAAAGATTAGCATAAAAATAGTTATCTCTTACTATATTTGCATCTGCATTATTCAAACTTAGTCCTTGATATGTGTTATTTGATATGTAATTATTTGTTACATTTACAAAACTGCCACTTTTAACATAAATACCTGTACGGCATTTATCAATATAATTTTTATAAAATCTATTGTTAATTAAAGCTGAATCAACATATATCCCAGAATCTGAACAGTTAGTAATCTTATTATTTACAATATCATTTGTAGAAGATGAATAAAGATAAATTCCTTGTTTTGTATTATTTATTGTGTTTCCACTAATTAAGTTATCCTTAGAGCTAGAGTCTATATAAATACCATAACTATTTGTATCGTCTACGAAATTGTTTATAATTTTATTATTATCTGATTTTAAACAGATAAGAGCACCAATAGGTGAAGATGTTTTATCATCAGCGTCACTAACAGTTAAACCTTCAAGCTCTACTTCGTCGGCTGTAACTTCTAAAACATACCTAACATCAAATCTTGAATCAATAATTGTTTCTACTTCATCAATACTTCCCCATAACTTTATCTTTTTATTTATTACTATGTCTTCTTTATATAAACCACCAAAAATATAGATTGTATCCCCTGCATTTGCTATATCTATTGCTTCCTGAATCGTTTTATATGGTTTGTCTGCAGAACCATCACTAGAACCAAAATAATCTGAATTTACATAAATCCCTCCAGATTCTGATTTTACATAAAAACTATAATTTACAAAAAATAGGCTTAACGCTAACAAAAAAACTAGGATAACAAACGATATTTTAGGTTTCATATTCCCATCCTCTTAGTTAAACACTAAATATTATAA
>CAZFFN010000025.1:0-54227 GCA_964518165.1 uncultured Thermoplasmatales archaeon | reverse complement strand
TCATATCACGTATTGCACCAACAAGGTTACTGTTTGTGTCATGAAACAAAAATACAAATGATAAAAGCAATATGTATATTGGAATCTCAGAAATAACTGGACTGACTGAAAAAACTCCATAAAAAAAAGCAGCGACTGTGACCATACCTCGGTTTAAATTACCTAAAATCCCTTTTGATTTTGTAAATTTTGCATAACCTAAAACTAAGAAAGCTACTACAAAGACCATGATTAAGTTGTAAAGACCTAAATAAATAGAAGCAACTAGACCAGTTCCTGCAAAAACGGCTCCAACAAAAAGTGCTTCATAAGGATGAATTCTTCCAGATGGAATTGGCCTATGTGGTTTTTCAATTGCATCAAGCTTTCTATCAAGAAAATCAGATAAGTAAAGCCCGGCAATCCATCCCATCATTGGAATGAATAATGCAAGAATCCATATGTCAGTATTTGGAAGGCCATTGTTTATAAGGCATGCTCCTGCAAGACTTACCAGACCGCACCATATAACAGTATAAGGTCGCCACATCTCAAAATGGGCAAACAATTTATCTACAAAAGAAATCTTAGAATTCCTTTTTTTCTCTATAATTAAGCCTCCCTAATCTTATTTTTTGTAAATGCTAATAAATTTTATATGATTTATTTATTTTCATAAGATGAAAAAAACATATACTTAAAAACATGTTGTTAATATATAAGAAAATATATTACATATTGAGATTTGGATAAAAACCGGTGAGTTGAGATATAATGAAAAAAATAATGGTTGTTGATAACGAACCTGATATAGTTGATTTAACTAGAACTGTTCTTGAGCTCGGTGGTTACAATGTTGTAACCGCACATAGTGGTGAGGAATGCTTAAGAGTTCTTGAAAAAGAAGAAGTTGACCTAGTTTTATTAGATATAATGATGCCTGGTATGAGCGGCTGGGATGTATTTAATAGGATAAATAAGAAATCAACAGATGTAAAAGTTGCTTTCATGAGTGTACTTGAAATATCTGATAAAAGAAAACAGGTACTTTTAGATGAAGGTCTTGCTGACTATATTATGAAACCATTTGACAAAGATACTTTATTAAATAGAATTGACAAAATTCTTGAGGATAAGGAGGAAGAATGAGTAAAACAATTCTAATTGTTGATGATGAACCTGATATCTTATTTACTGTCGCCCAAGTACTTGAATCATGTGGATACAACGTTATAAAAGCAAATTGTGGAAAGGAATGCATTGATAAATTAAAAGACCTAGATGCATCTCCGGATCTTATAGTTCTAGATATAATGATGCCTGAGATATCTGGCTGGGATGTAGCAGCTGAAATTAAACAATCAGAAAAATACGCGGATGTGCCAATTATTTTTCTTACTGCTAAAGGTGATACGATGAGTGTTGGTATGGGTAATCTATCTGCCGAGGATTATATTGTTAAGCCTTTTGATATATCTAATTTAAAAGAAAGAATTGAAAAAATCCTTAAAAAATCATGTTAAAAACTTTTTTTTGGTAATAATTGTACAATAAACCATTTTAAATAAAAAATACAAATATTTTTACAATAACTTTAGACGAGATGGTGACAAGTTGTATGATCTGTAAGAAATGTAAGCAAAGATTCGGAAAGCAGGATAAAAACTATTGGAGTGCAAAACTAGGCATTTGCAAAAAATGTAATAAATAAAAAAAATTGATAATATTTATTTTATTAGTCAGATGACATAACTAGTATCATATTTCCTATTACAAATCCAACTGTATTTGTTGTTACTGGATCTAAACCATAAGTTGTTGCTTTTAATTCAATATCTATAAGTCCAAAACATTTTACTGATCCTGTATTCACTGTTTTTTCAGATTTTGGATCAAGTCTATCAATAATTCCATTGAAATTTAAATCAATTTTTTTGAAAAACGCTCGGTTTTTAATATTTATATCCCAAGAGATACTATTCAACTCAACATCTTTATTGTTTTTAACAAATGCATCTATTGAACCAATATTAAACCCTGCATCAACTTCTACTTGTATTACTGGCTCATCAGGATCACATCCGCAGCCTTCAATAGTTTCTTGTGGCTGACTGGAACCAGGATGTCCTGGTCTTTGATCAGATTCTAATCTAATTGTATCGCAATCTGCTGGAACTGTAACAACAAGGCTTTCTTCGCCAGCTAACTGGAAATTGTTAGTTTCTTCAAGAACATTATTTCTATACACTCTATATTCGCTAGGCCCATCCATATCTCCTTCACCTGGTTCACCAGTGTTAGTTATCGTAAAAACAGCATAAGAACAATCGCATTCGCCTGTAACTTCAATGCTTGATTTATCCCATTCGCTTCCATATTTTAAAATTTCAGCTGAATCATAATCTGATACATGGGTGTTATCATCGGTTGAATCTGCATCTACATAGACATTATTTTTAGTATCAACGTGAACTGTTGCATTAAAATAAATAATAACTTGGTCACCTGGTATAAATAAACTATCATAATACCAGTAGATATGATCACCATCTATTTCATTAGGGGTAATTGAAAAATCCCTAACATCTTCAATTCCACATTCTATAACATCCTCAATTACTAGATTAGTAAGATCACATGTGCCGTTGTTTTCAACAATAATTCTAAATTGTACATCTACTGGGTAAAAATCAACATAAAGAGGATCAACCCATTCACCATCTTGATATATCTTTTTATCAACGGATATTGATGGAGTGCACGAACAATCAATAACTTCAACAAAAACTGAATCCTCATCTGAGACTATCTCACCAAATTCATCTTCACCCGAAACATTTCCAACATTTGTCGTATTTTCACAAAGCTGCATTGTTGCAGAATAAATCCATATCTCACCTAAATCAAGCCAACCATCTGAATCAAGATCACCACTCTGATACTCAACATTTGGTATTTTATCATCTGTTACAACCACATCAGTCAAACTACAATCACCCGTATTTGTAACTTCATAAGTATATTCAACATCCTCACCAGCACAAACAACACCACAATCAACACTCTTATCAATAGAAATCGAAGGATTATTGCAAATTACAAATACAGAAGCTGTATCTGATTCATCATAAGAACCTTCATGATTAGAGATCTCTTCACCAGGGTAATCGACGGGCGTAAAACCTTCTGGATGGGCAGTAATATTATTAACACCTAAACCACAATCAACTGCTGTAACATTATAATAAAAAGTAAGATTTTCGTTAGGCATAATAGAAGGAGGTCTGTGCCAGATAACTGTATTATTCTCCCAATCATATTCCTCCCATTCCAAATCAGGGTCTACAGGCCATGGAAAATCGGGATGACCGGGATATCCTTCTGGAAAAATTGTTGTACTTTCATTTATATATCTAAGATTATATGGTAATTTATCAAAAACTGTTCCGCTGAAATGCATAAGATAACAATCAGAAGGATTGTTTATAATAACTTTAAAACGTACAGTACCACCAAGATTTACTTCAGTAGTTTCATTCCAACAACAACCATCCCAAACCTTTTTTTCAATATCAACTTCAGGTCCACATGTTTTTACATTTACATCTGCTGTATCATTATCCTTGGGCCAATCGTGTTTCTTACAGCAAACAACACTTGCAAAGTTTTCTGAATTTCCTTCAGAAACACATTTCGCAGAAAAAATAAATTCAAAACTATTACCAACAGCCAATGTTTCGTTTATTTCCCATTCAATATAATGATCAGAAGACATAGTTGGTCTTAAAAATGCAGATTCAAAATCTGTAGGAGTCAAATATTCCAAATTTGATGGTAAATAATCATAAATATACATTTTACTTATGGGATATGTTCCCTCGTTACCATTATTTGTTAATTTTATTTTAAAGTCAACTGTTTCACCAAGATAAATATCAACACTATCAATCCAAGGCTGCGTATCATTTTTTCTAACTGTATTATTTAAAATGATACTATAATCCTTCATATTTTCCCCTACATCATTACAAAAATCTGTGGAAATAGAAACATCCGCAGAAATTGTATTTAAACCATTTAAGGAAGAAACTAATAAAAAAATCACCATAATTCCAAAAACAGTTATTTTATCTTTTAACATATTATTTAGTCCCCCAAATATAAATTTCTCTTATTATATAATATTATTCTATTAATATATCTTTCGGTAGCCAGTAAAAAAGTAATAAAAGCCGATGGAGGGATTTGAACCCCCGACCTGCTGATTACGAATCAGCCGCTCCAGCCGTCTAAGCTACATCGGCATTAAATCCTATGGTTGAATAAAATAAGGTTTTAAAGATTTGTCTATCTTTATTTTCCGTAACATCTTTTTACTAACTACCTATTCTAAGAAGAAAGAATTAAGCAATAATTATGGAGTGATCTAGTTGTGAAAGAGTTAATAACCGGGGTCGATGAGGCGGGTAGAAAATAAAAGTGAAATATGAGTATCTTTTATTTGCCCAGAGGACCTGTAATCGGCCCACTAGTTGTAGGTGCAGTAAAAGTAAATGATAATTCTAAACTTGTCAAAAACAAAATAAGAGATTCAAAAAAGTTATCACCTAGAAGAAGAGAGTATCTAGCGAAAAAAATAAAAAAACTTGCTGTTGACTATGAACTTCTTGTGATACCAGCTAAAGACATTGATGATATGAGAAAGGTGATGACTCTTAATGAAATTGAAGTAAATGCTTTCAGCAGAGTTATAAAAAAAATAAAACCCGAAATTTGTTATGTCGATTCAGCTGATACTAATGAAGAAAGGTTCAAAAACAACATTTTGAAAAATTTGTCTTTTAAACCTGAAATTATTTCAAGACATAAAGCAGATGATACTTATCCTGTTGTTGGTGCAGCATCGATTCTAGCTAAAATCAGAAGAGATGAAGAAATACAAAATATTGCTTTCAAACTTGAAAAAAAACTTGGAATACCAATGGGAAGCGGATATCCTGCTGATCCAATAACAGTGAGATTTCTTAGATTATGGTTTAAAAAATATAATAAATTTCCTTCAGAAGTAAGGCATTCCTGGAATACGATTAAAAGATATGAAAAATTGAAAAAAACAAAAACTCTGGATGATTTTTAGAATTTTTGAGGTAAAAATTGGGCCTGGAAATTGAAAAGCAGGTAAATTGGTGCTATTTTCAGGATGATGTTTTTAAACCAATTATATTTTCCAGACCCATTCACTCTAGGATGGGATGTTAAACTCAGAAGATGTTTTTTTGTATTTAAGAATAATTGGGAAAAAAACCATTTTGACATTATGTCATTTTGGAATAATTACAAAAAAGAAGAGAAGAAGAAATTTAATATCAGTTATTTTTTGAATACAGATATTTTTTACATTCTTCTACACTTGAGATCAAAGTTTCAACATCAATTGGTTTTGCTAAATAATCAAAAATGTATGAACCAAGAATACTCATTTTTTGGTAATTTTTTGTACCTTTCCCGGTAATAATTGAAATTGCTACATCTTCTATGTAACCATTTTTAACGATTCTATTTATTGTTTCCCATCCGTCCATCCCAGGCATCATTAGATCCATTAAAATGATTCCTTTGAATCCTTTTTTTAGTTCTTTTAAGCATTCTCTACCATTTGAAACAGTAACTACATCAAAATTTTGTCTCTCTAGTAATGTTTTTAGGGAGAGAAGAACGTCAGGTTCATCATCAACAACCATTATCCTTTTCATCATATAACCTTTCCACCTTACCATGATATTGTCTGTCAATAACAATATTTAAAGGTAATGTGGAAAAATGTCAAATTGTAAAAAAAGAAATTAAAGATCTGCTACATCTTCAATAGCATCTGTTAATTCTTTAATTGATTCAACTGTATGATCCCCCATATGACCGATTCTAAAAGTTTTTTCTTTTAGTTGTTTGCCATATCCATTTGCAAAGACCATATCATATTTTTCATTGATTTCTTTTCTAAGATCCGCAATGTTTATTCCTTTAGTATTTTTAATTGTACTTACTGTTTGAGAATAGTAGCCTTTTTCAGGAAACATATCAAAATGCTTTCTAGCCCAGTTTTGTGTGTATTCAGCCATTTTTTTATGTCTATCAGATCTATTAATATGGCCCTCTTTGAGCATATGTTTCATCTGTGTTCTATACGCATACATCAATGATATTGCAGGTGTAGAAGAGGTCTGTCCTTTCTTTTTATAATAATCAATATTTCTTTTAAATCCAGCGTACCAAAGACCTGATTTTGTGTTACTACTTCTTTCATATGCTTTATCATTTACAACACAAACTGAAAGACCTGGCGGCATTGCAAATGCTTTTTGTACTGAAGCAAAAATTACATCAATATTGTTTTTTTCAATATCAATATAATCTCCACCTAAGCAAGATATTGCATCAACAATAAATAAAGTATCAGGAAAATCTTTCATTACTTTTCCGATTTCTTCGATCGGGTTTCTAACACCAGTCGAAGTTTCATTCATAACACAGGTAAAAGCATCATATTTCTTTTTTTCAAGAGCTTTTCTTACATCCTCTGGTTTAACTGCCTTTCCCCATTCATAATCAAGTGTGTCAACATTTTTTCCAAGTCTATTTGCAATATCCGCTTGTCTTTTAGAAAAACTTCCACAGGTAGAACATAGTACGTCTTTATCTACACAATCCATAACTGAGCTTTCCATAAAAGCAGTTCCAGATGCTGAAAGAATAATTACATCATTTTTTGTATCTAAAAATTTTTGAGTGTCTTCAGTGATTGTTGTATATAGATCGGTCATATCACTTGAACGGTGACCTATCATCCAATCATTCATTGCTTCAATTACTTCTTTTCTTACTTCAGTAGGTCCTGGTATATACAATCTTTTATGAGCCATATATTTTACCTC
The DNA here is from genome assembly GCA_964518165.1 of uncultured Thermoplasmatales archaeon. Taxonomy (GTDB): domain Archaea; phylum Thermoplasmatota; class E2; order DHVEG-1; family DHVEG-1; genus CAYZTD01. The sequence goes on along the minus strand of CAZFFN010000025.1, from coordinate 47,316 downwards.
CTCCATTATAAATTGATTTTTAATTCTTTTTTCAAGCATTTGGTATATAGATTTATGATTTAAAACATTCGGAGAAAAAATTCTGGTAACAACTGTAAATTAGTTCGGATAGAACTGTACAATAACTGTTTAATAAGGAGAAAAAGAAAATTATAACCAGTGAGGAATATAATTATGAAGCGTCTCTTAGTAAAGGCCTTAAAAAACTGTTTTGAAATGAAAAAAGAGGATGCTAAGGCCCTAGCAAAAACTGTTGAGGATATTTTTAATGGAAAAAAAGAAATCGAAGATATGCCACTGGATAAACATGCAAGAGCTCTTTTTTATGAACTTCAAAGAGAAAAAATATTAAAACAGAGAAGAGAAGTGACAAAAGAAGAAGGAAAAATAATGAGGAGATACTATTGGTCTTTTAACAACAAGGAAATAAAAAAAGCAGCAGATAAAAAACAAGAAAAAGATCCTTTTGATATATATAAGAAAATTCCTAAAAATGCATGGGTTAATAGGAAATATTGTAGTTAAAAATGCAGGGGAAGGGATTTGAACACTTGGAGTAAAAAATATATACCTAATTGTAAATTGAAGGCGGTTCAACAACCTGATTATATTTATAGACATCATTGATATCTTTTTGCCTTTCTTTTTCAATTTTTATTTCTTTTAAAAAATCTACAATCATAAATGATATAAAAGAAAGTGACAAGACCAAACTGATAGATGCTACAATTAATGCAAATAGAACAATATAACTTTGAGATATTAAACGTAAATTATCATAAAAAATATGAGCAAACCAGGATACAGATAAAATTACTAGTAACACCCAGAAAGAAAACACTGTTTTTATTAGATTTAATTTCTTCATTTTTGTTGCCTTAAAGAAAGGTTAATTTATAGGTATTTAAATATTTCTAATTATATAATAAAAAAGAAAACTATAGTTTTTCTTCTAGTTTTTTAAGTTTAGATGTAGATTTTTTAATTATGTTATTTGCAATTTCAACTAATAATTTCAAATATTTTTCATCACAGTAAAGATTTGCATCATACCCAACAGGAGAGTCTAATCTTTCTGTGCTAGTAATTTCAATTACTATATTTTTTGAAATACTTCTAAAACCACTGTTTTTAAATCCACACGATACTGCTTTTTTAACAAGTTTATCCCCTGCTTCTAAGTCCTTTGAAAAAACATGTATTATTGGTGCTTGAGATAAAAGCCATAATTGTCCATTTTCTGATTTTTCGAATGCATCTTTAAATTCACTTATTTTAATTGTTCTATGCCATTTACCTAAAGAATTAGCATTTTTTTTATCTCCAATTTTTGGGATTTCTAATAGAACAATTCTACCAAAACAGCTACTTGAAGTATAATATTCATCATATGAGTTAATCTTTTCAAGGATCGGAATTATTCCACTATCTACTTTGTTTTCCTCGATTGCATCCGATAGTTTTTCCATTGTATTTTTTTTGTTTTGAATAAAATCTCTTTCTTTGATCATATTTTCTCAACTTTTTTGTTAATTATTATATCTCTTAGTTCTAATTCTTTAAAAAAATATTCTGTTGGAATGATATTCTCAGAAGTAAATACTCCATTTTTTGTAATTACATTTTTTTCTATCATTTGAGCTATAATTGATACCGGATACGCAGTTGTTCTCATCATTGCAGTTATATTTTTTTCTTCATCATAGTAATCTATCAATTGGTAGGTGAGTTTTATTTTATTACCAGATTTTTTTCCTCTGCTTAAAATCTTTAGAAGGATTACATCTTTTCCTTTTGAAGGAATATTTTCTTCTAAAAGCTTGATAAGTAGTTTTCTAGGAACTATTCTTTTATCATTTACATTAATTTCTTTTTCTGACCCTAGGCCAATATCTAGTAATGGTTTAATCATTTGGCAGTGGCCAGGATATCTAATGGTCTTATAATCAAGATATTTAATTATATATCTAAATGTATATGGAAGTGTTGAGCATCCACCTGATGTAAGAAAAGCTTCCATTCTACCAAAAGGATAAGGAAAAGAAATTTCTTCAAGTTCGGTTAAAGATTCTTTTGCAACAATTTTTTTATTTTCAAGGATTAGTGCATCTTCAACGTATTCATTAATTAGGCCGTTAGGCGAAAAAACCAGTTGATAATTAAAAGGTGGAACCGGTTTTAGAGGAATTCCACCAACCCGGATTTTTACATAATCTACGTCCTCTAAAAAGTCAACACAATCTTTAGTTATAATTGAAACAAGTCCTGGTGCAAGACCACAATCAGGTATAACTGTTACATTATTTTTTTCAGCTTTTTCACTTAACTTCAACTGTTTTTCAACAATATCGTTATTACCACCAAGATCAATGAAATCAGTATTAGTTTCAATTGCTGTTTTTGTTAAAAAATAATTATAAGTATACGGAACCACTGAAATTGCTATATCAAAATTTTTAAAAAATTTTTCAATTTTTTCTTTGTTATTTACATCCAAAATTTCATAATTTATATTTTTATCTTTTAAAAGGACTTTAGCTAACTCAAGATTTTTTTTATCTTTATCTACAATTGTAATATTTTCAAAACTTGAAAAAACAGATAAATCATAAGCTACAGCTCTACCCATCATACCAGAGCCTATTACTAGAACTTTCATTGTTATCAAAAATAGTATTGAATTACTTTTGATAATTATTGCTATTTGAAAAATTTTCAAAAATGTTATAAATTAAGTTCCTATTTTACCGCTCGTAAATAATAGGGAGGCTAATTCTTATGACAGTTGACTTATGGGATAAAAAATATGAAGCAATGCCAATTGATAAACTCAAAGAGTTACAACTTAAAAGATTAAAAGAGCTTGTAAAAAGAGTTTATACTAAAAATAAATATTACAAAAATAAGTTAGATGAAGCAGGTGTTAAACCAGGAAATATCAAAAACCTATCTGATATTGAAAAACTACCATTTTTAACAAAAAACGATTTACGTGAATACTATCCATTCGGCCTAGTTTGCACAGAAATGGATGATATAGTCGAAGTTCATGCATCATCTGGAACAACCGGTAAACCAGTTGTTGGGCCGTATACATCAAGAGATGTTGATTTATGGGGAGAAGTTATGGCCCGTGCGCTTTATGCAAATGGAATGCGTAAAGGAGATCGCATGCAGAATTCATATGGATATGGGCTATTCACCGGTGCACACGGATTTGAAAAAGGAGCGCAAAAAATAGGTGCGATGGTTATAACAATTTCATCAGGAAACACTCAAAGACAAATCAAAGTTATGAAAGATTTTGAAAGTACAGTTATAGCTGCTACTCCAAGCTATTCATTATATATGGCTGAAGTAGCTGAAGAAATGGGACTAGACCCAAAAACTGATTTTAAACTAAAACTTGGTACCTTTGGTGCTGAAGCATGGAGTGAAGAGATGAGACGCAATGTTGAAAAAAGATGGGGGATTCATGCAGCTGAACACTATGGTCTTACAGAAATTATTGGCCCAGGTGTAGTATCAGAATGCAGGCATAAAAAACTCCACATTAATGCGGATCATTTTCTAACTGAAGTAATTGACCCAAAAACAGGTGAAACACTTGAACCAGGTGAAGAAGGTGAACTTGTTTTTACAACTTTAACTAAAGAAGCTTTTCCAGCTATAAGATTTAGAACAAAGGATCTTGCCTCTTTATATGAAGGAACATGTGAATGTGGAAGAACTCTACCTATTCAATCCCGTATCAAAGGCAGATCTGATGATATGATGAAAGTAAAAGGAGTAATAGTATTTCCAAGCCAGATTGAAGCAGGGCTAATGCAAGTAGAAGGTGTGAGTGAATTCTACCAGATTGTTAAAACTAAAAAAGGAGATATTACTAATCTTTCAGTTGAAGTTGAACCTACTGATAAACGCTGGAAAGAGGGGCACTTGGATGATCTTGAGAAAAAAGCAGAAGATGAGATATATAGTATCCTAAACTTACATGTTCCAGTTAAAGCAATTGAACCAAAAACAATTCTAAGGAGTACGGGTAAAGCAAAAAGAGTAATCGAAAGATAAGGAGAAAACAATGATAGATATATTAAAAGATATATTACCATATATCTCAGGATTGTATACTTTACCTTGGATACTTGTGGGATTCATACTTACAATAATAATTGCAAAATTCACCGGAAGAGAAAAAATAGATAAAATAATGAAAAAGATAGGTCTAATACTTCTATATTTTTTCATACCTGTTCTTTTATTTAGAATATTTATAAGTACAAATTTTGGAGCAAATGAGATACAATTTTCGATTATTGTATCGCTGATAATTCTTGTAATGTATGTACTTGCGTACCTATTTGCAAAATACCAAATAAAAAAACAAAACTTATCGAAAAACAAACGAAACTTATACTTAAAAACTGTTCTTACAAACCAAGGAAGAAGCTCAGCATTCATCGGTAGTGCAATGATGGCGTTCTGGCAGCTTGAAGCAGGTATTTTTATGGCTTTAGTTGGAATAGCCCTATTTGCAATAATACCCTATATTCTATCACACATGCATAAAAAAGAAAGAAAAGACGGAGAAGAAAGTAAAAACCCCTTGCCATGGTTTCTAAAGATTTATCCTTGGTATCTAATATCATTTGTATTAGCAGCAGTTCTATTACACGGCCCAGGCGGAATTACAATAGAATGGACCGCGCCAGCACCATTTTTAGTAAAATTCTACACCGCAATTACAATTCCCGCAGCTTTATACTACGTAGGTGCCGGAATTCATCCAACTGATCTAAAAATAAGTGAAATTAAAAAACTAGTAGGAATTGATGAAAAAGATAAAAGCGACCACTGGAAATGGGTTAGAAACATGTTTATTCTAACCGTAATAATTACACCATTGATAATTGGATTAATATTTGGACCATTATATGCACTTCATATAATTCCAGGTTCATGGTTTGCAGTAATTTTAATAAACGCTATTTTACCAGTGACAAGTACAAATATGTTTCTATTACCCTACGGGATAGATAAAAGATCTACAGCACACATTGTAACATGGACAACACTAGTATGCGTTCCAATAGTAGTAGCACTTATTGCATTGTTTGGAACTATTCTATAAAAAAAATTCCTTATTTTTTATCTTTTAATATATCTTTGAAAAAGTAATAGGTTAAAATAATTGTAGCAATAATCAATGCAACTGCATCAGCTATAAGTAAATAAGCAAGATCCATTTATTTCATCCTCCTAGTATGAATTATATTTACAACAACAAAAACAACAAAAGATGCAAATAAACCTGGATATAGTGGTTCAATTCCTGAAATATATACCGGATAGCCACCTACTTCATTAATAAAACCATGAATGACCCAAAGCATGGACGTAGTTGATCCTGCAATCATAGACGATAAAGAAGCAAGAGGAGATTTTTTCTTAGAATAAAAAAAACCAAAAACAATCGGAACGATTAATGCAGATATACCAATAGTTCCAATATAATACCACATATCTACAATTGAATCAAAAAATAATGCAAGCACAACTGAAACACCAAGAGATATTAAGATACCGATTTTAGTCATAAAAATAACTTGTTTATCTGTTGCTTTTTTTCTAAAAATATTCTTATACAGATCATGGGAGATATTCATAGCCCCCAGAAATGTAAAAGAATCAGCGGTACTCATAATAGTTGCAATAAGACCTGTTAAAAATAATCCTAAAAGAACTGGTGGGAGAAGTGCTCCAGCAATAGATAGATAAGCGGTTGTTGCTGATTCAACCTGTAGTAATCCAGCTTGGGTTGCAGCAACTGCATAAATCCCAGTAAAAGTAGTACAAATATCAAACAAAAGCCAGAAAATAATTGCAATAAGAACACCTTTTTTTGGCATTTTATCATCCTTAGTTGCATAACATCTCTGATAAAAACCAGGATCAGCAAGAGTCCAAAAAGCAATCATCCCCCATACAAGAATCCACAGAGTAGACTGACCACCTGTTAAAGTTAAATGCTTAGTTGTATCGATATAACCTAATACCGGTCCTTGGGAACTAAGCGCAGATGTTAGAAAATCAAAACCACCATAAGTCTGAACAGCAAGTGGGATAATCATTGCAACGCCCACCATCATTAAAATAAACTGAATTAGATCAGTGTATATTACGCCCACAAATCCTCCGCGCATTGTATAAAAAATCATAAAAATTACTACAATCAAGATACTGATCCAAATTTCCCATCCAAAAATAAGGTTAAAAATAAGACCAAGAGATAAAACATATGGTGCTGGCGTGACCATTATAAAATTAAAAATTGCACCAAGAAAACGTGATTTTTTATCATAGAAACGTTCTAATTGATCAGGCAGTGTATAAAGATTTGATTTACGAATTCTATTTGCAAGAAAAAACGCAAAGAATAAATAAACTATATACCAAAAAAAACCTTGAGTGATCCAGTTTACAAAACCAAAAGTAAAAGAAAGTTCACCAACACCCAATAAGCCTCCATACCATGTTGATACAAGTGTTGCTACAAAAATTGGGAGCGTGAGTCTTCTACCAGCTAGAAAATAATCATCGAGACCTTTAATTTTTCTTTTTACAAAATAGCCTATTGTAAATAAAATTACAAAATAACCTAATATAATTGCATAATCAATTGTCGTTAATTCAAACATTAGTATCCCTCAATTTTTTTCTTATAAAACACCTAGGATCTTTACCATAAATTCCATTTCCAGCAGCATACGCTCGTGACATGCATCCAAAACAAATATCATTTAGAGAACAATTTTTACATTCCTCTGAAAGATTCTTTTTATCTTTTAATTTTTTAAAAATTAAGTGATCTTTATGTTTATTTACAATATCATAAAAACTACCATTATAATGCAAGTTTGGAGCGTTTTTCTTTCTAATTGTTGCACAAGGTGTAATGCTTCCATCACATAGAACTGCTACAGTTGATGAACAATACTGTTTGTTCACACAATTCATTGGAAATCTTTTTACACCGTATTGTTTGGAATACCGCTTGTACACTTTTGCTACATCCTTTCTATTAGGTATAAATTCACAAAGAGTTTCTTTTGATATTTCAGGGCGAAGATATGTATGATACACATTTACCGAGGTTTTAATATGAAAATTTTTTTCAAAATAATCAATTGTATTTATCATATCTTCAGCAGACTGAAGACCAGTAAAAGTTACAGAATTTAGAACATTTTCAGCAGGATAACCAAAGTCTAAGAGCTTTTCAACAGATGAAATAATACTATTAAGATCCTCTTTAGTTCTATTTGGATGGAGTTTTTTATAAATGACCGGATCTACAGTTGACACATGAACTGAAATTAATCCAGGATCAGAATATTTTATTGTTTTTTTTAAAATAGAATCATTACTGAGAGGAAGACCACCGGTCCAAAGATTATTTCTAAAACCAAATTCTTTAGCAAGCGCCATATGGGAAAAAATAGATTTTCTAAGAAGAGGTTCACCACCTAGCCATTCAATCGCAGTAATTCCTAGTTTTTTTGCATCTATTAGAATCTTTTTAATTTGTTCATCTGAAAGAGTGTTTTTTTCTTCTTCAACTGCATTCATATAACAATAGATGCATCCTTGATTGCATTTGTCTCCAACTTCAAGCTGTAAAGAATAAAATTTATCGTTTTCATAATCACTATTTAATTTTTCATAATCAATCATCATTAGTTTCTCACCCTGATCAACAAAAGTTTACCTTTTGAAAAAGAGATACTAGCATTTGTTTTCTCAAGTTTATTTGAAATTCCGAACCAACAAGGCTCTGTATCCAAGTTTTCTACATTCCATTTGAACCCATTATATTTCAAATTTGAAATGTTTGATATCGGAATAACTGAAATAAGATCATCTTTTTTACCAGAAATTTTTGTTGAATCTTTAACTAGCTCAATTGATGTTTTATCATCGATAATTTTTGCTCTAATACTAGATTTAATTTTATCAAGGCAGAAAATATTTGCAAGAGTATGATCAATACGATCCCCAATTGCTCCAAAAATAATAATTTCTTTAGGATCAAGTTTTTGAGCTAAATCAATTGAAAGTTCAAGATCAGTTTTATTTTGATTTGTATCTTTAATTATCTCTATTTTTTCGTTATTTTTAAATTCATTTAAAGAAGATTTTGTAATTGAATCAAGGTCTCCTACTATGTAATCAGGAGTTATCCCTAGATTTTTTGCGTTTTCTGCTCCACCATCGGCACATATATAACAATCAAAATCCCCTAAAAGTTTCTTATGTAAAGTTTTATTATTTATTGGACCGCTTGCAATAACTGCTATCCTACTTTTCATTATCTATTTCACCTATAATTTCCAAAAGTTTATTAGATATTTCAACTGCATCTTTACCTAAAATGTAAGCACACGGCTCTATACCAAAATCACCCTTGTGAAGTAATATATCATAATCTTTACTTGGTTTTTTTAAACTAAAATCTTTATTTAAAAAACCTATCTTATATTTTGTATCTTCAAGTTTTTTACTATAAGCAATATTCATTATTGCTTTTTTATCTAGTTTATTTCCATATTTTGTTAGTAATGAAGAAAGATGTTCACTTTTTCCAAACCTAATTTCATTATATCCAGTAATTTTACCATCAGAAATTATAAGTTCATCTAAAAAAGATGCTACATCATTATAGTTTTTAAGATTCTTTTTTGCCATTGCAATATTTATCTTTATTTTGGGGGCAAATCTAGAAATATCTTTACCTTTTAAATTATAGAAAGCTTGTTTTAGATTTTCAAGAATTTTACTGTTTTCATCTGTTAGAATCTCGTTTTTATCTGCAATAAAGAAATGACCTTCTAACTTTTTATTTGAAAATGTAACGCAGGTTTGAAAATTTACCTTTTTTCCTCTTAGGATGCCTTCTGCTATTTTTCCGGTGATTTCATTTAGATGATTGTTAGCCTTTTTTTTTGATTTACAGTATATTGATACCATAGGCTGAGAAATATTTAGAAAATCAGCAATCTTAGATTGCGGCATTTTTTTTCTATAAAGAATCTTTACAACTCTTTCTTTTATTGCATTTATGTCATCTTTATTTGTTAAGAATACTTCCTCCACCATATTAACAATTAATAGAAAATTATTAATCGTTTATAAAGATTGTGAAATAATAATTTCCTAACAATTTAAATTAAAGAAAAGTAATACAAAAATTGTGTACACAATAAGAAAATTTGAACCAAAAGACATTTTTTCAGTGATAAAACTAGCTTCAGAGACACTTACAGAAAAATATCATCCAACTTTATTTTCATATTTTTATGAAAATTACCGAGAAGGATTTTTAATTGCTGAATTAGGCCAGAAAGTGATTGGTTTTTTAGTAGGTTTAAAAATTGAAGAAAGAAAAGCAAGGATACTAATGATATCAGTTTTACCCTATCAACAAAGAAAAAATATTGGAACTGCGCTATTAAATAAATTCGAAGAAACAGTTAAAGAAGAAAATATAAAAGAAATTGAACTAGAAGTTAGGACAAAAAATAAAAAAGCAATCAAATTTTACCAGAAACATGACTACAAAATAGTTGATAAAATACTTGATTACTACCAAAACTCAGATAATGCATATATAATGAAAAGAATTATTCAATGGTAAGTTCTCGGATTAACTGTTTTTCTTTATCAGTCATAAAGCGCTCTGCCATTGAATTAAGACGGCCTGAAACTTTTTCTAAACCAGGGCAGTTGTTATTAGACATAAGAGTTGCAATGCCTCTACTTAAAGTAAAAACTGCAAGTTTATGCTCTCTTTTAGACTTGTATACTTGGTATGGAGTTACATTTAATTTTACATATGGTTTGAATTCTACTCCGCCGTTGTGATCTACAACACTTTCCAAATGAGTTTTTAGTTGTAACAAAAACGTGTGCAATTGAATAAGCTCATCTTTTTGCATATTATATATTCCCTCGATCCCAAAATACTAAAGATATAATAAGACCAATGCTTTTTATGATTTTCTGCTGAAAACTTATATATTAGTTCTTTATTCGGGGCTGAAAAAAATAATAATAAAAAAAGAAAAATAAAAAAAATATTTATTCGAGATCTTTTTTTGTATATACGTTTACTGACGAAGGCATCTTTACAACATTACCCATTTTCATGCCGACAATTTCGTTTACATTTTTGCTATTTGCAATATCTAAAAGACGCTGAGTAATAATTCCGTCGAATACAACTGCAGAAATATTATTACTCTTTTTTAGAGTATCCGTCAATTCACGTACAGGTATCTTTTTAATCTCTTTTTCATTTTTATCAAATAATACTGCTTTTAATGAGCCAGAAATTCCTTTCAAGGTTTTATTATATTTCTTTTGTTTATCAGACGTGATTTTTTTAGGTTTTGTATCTTTTTTACTTTCGTCTGATTTACTGCTTTTGTGCGGAGGTTTTTCTTTTTTATGATGTTTTTGCTTTCCCTGCGGCCTATTATTCCTATTATTACTATTATTCCTATCAAGTTTGATATCAAACATTTCAGCGTATTGCTCTGCTGGAATCTTATTTTTCAAAGCCTTCATAATAAGTTTTTGTGGAATTTCTTCTACTTCACGAGTTTGAGGTGCACGTGCCACAAAATCAACATCTGCCGTCTGGAGAAGTTCTTTAAGTATTAGTTCTCCACCTCTGTCCCCATCAACAAAAGCAGTTGTGATTCTTTCTTTTGTAAGATCGGTTACAGATTTAGGAATATTTGTTCCACCAACTGCAATAACGTTTTTAATTCCATATTTTAAAAGATTTAGAACATCTCTTCTGCCTTCTACTAAAATTATTGCATCGCTTTTATCTATATTTGGGCCAGCAGGACAATGATCAGGGCCATAGTTAGTGATTTCCTCTATTTGAACAGCTTGTCTAACATTATCAGCAATGCTTTCCCCTTCTACCTTTCCTTCTTTTATAACCTGGTTTAAAAGCTGCTTTGCTCTTTCAATAACTTTCTTTCTTCTAGAAACTCTAACATCTTCAACTTGATTAGCTGTAATATTTGCCTTACACGGTCCAACTCTATCGATACTTTCAAAGGCCGCGGCAAGAATCACTGTTTCAACTTTATCAAGTGATGTGGGGAGAGTAATTTCTCCTTCACTTTTTCCATTCTTAGAATTTAGTTCAACCTCAATTCTACCGACTCTTGCTGACCTTTGTAATTCTCTTAGGTCTAACTCATCGCCTAATAGGCCTTCAGTTTGACCGAAAATGGCTCCAACTACGTCTGATTTTTCAATTATTCCATCTGCTTTGATATGTGCTCTAATTAAATATTTAGTTGTTGCAGGATCAATTGTCATTATTTATCACCTTAGTTAATTTTTACTGAAAAATAGCACCTTTATCCGCTTTTTAGCGTGGTTTAGCAAATAATAGGTGTAGTACCTAAACATGCTGCTTGTAAATCCCAAATTTGTTAAGTTTTAAGCGTTTGATATGAATTAAATCTTAAATTATTAAATGCACAAATTAAGTGCTATTTTTCAAGTACATATTCTCTCAAATATGTATATTATATTAATTGTTAGCTTTGCGCCATATTTAAATGTTATGCCAGTATTCAGCATAAAAGATTCAGCATGAAAGAAAAGATTTACATTGGAGTAGCATGGCCCTATGCAAACGGTTCACTTCACCTAGGTCACATCGCAGGTTGTTATCTACCAGCAGATATTTTTGCTAGATTTAACAGGTTAATACAGAACGATGTTTTAATGGTCTCAGGTAGTGACGAACACGGAACACCTGTGACAATAACTGCAGATAAAGAAAATACAACACCCCAAAAAATCGTTGATAGATACAACAAGGAACACGCAAAAAATATGAAAGAAATGGGCATTTCTTTTGATCTATTTACAAGAACAACAACAGATAACCATGGAAAAGTTGTAAAAAAGATATTCAAAGAGCTATATGACAAAGAATATATTTATGAAAAAGAAGTTGAAGCTTTTTATTGTACTAAATGTAATAGATTTTTACCAGATAGATATATAGAAGGAACTTGTCCATATTGTGGATGTGAAAATGCAAGGGGCGATCAATGTGATGAATGTGGGAAAATATTAGACCCACAAGAATTAAAAAACATAAAATGCAAGATATGTAACTCCGAACCAGAGATAAGAAAAAGTACACATCTATTTTTTGCTTTAAGTAAATTTGAAGAAAAACTAAAAACATGGATGAAAGACAAAAAACACTGGAAATCAAGTGTATTTAAATTTACAAACAACTGGCTTAAAGATGGGTTAAAAGATAGGGCAATTACTCGTGATATGAAATGGGGGATAAATGTACCTATTGAAGGATATGAAGATAAACGAATCTATGTATGGTTTGATGCAGTTATAGGATACTTAGCAGCAAGCATAGAATGGGCAAAAAACCAATCAAACATAGATGAATGGAAAAGTTGGTGGGAAAACACAGATGCAAAACACTACTATTTTCTAGCTAAAGACAACATTCCATTCCACAGTATTATTTGGCCGTCAATTCTAATGGGATATAATAAAAACCTAAAACTACCATATGATATTCCTGCTAATGAATATTTACAACTTGAAGGAGAACAATTTTCAAAAAGCAGAGGGATTGCTGTATGGGTACCAGATATTATAAAAAATCTTGATGTTGATTCCGTGAGATACTATTTATCAATAAATATGCCTGAAAACAAAGATACAAACTGGATATGGAATGATTTTGTTGCAAAAAACAATGATGAACTAGTCGGCGCGTATGGTAATTTTGTACATAGAGTACTAACCTTTACAAGTAAAAACTATGGAAAAATACCTGAGTTGAAAAAACTTGATGATTTAGATAAAAAAGCAATAGATGAAATAAATAGTGCTTCAGAAAAAATATCAGAGGCAATAAAGAATTGTAAATTCAAAATAGGTCTCAGAGAAGCTATGAATCTAGCAAAATTTGGAAACAGATATTTTAATGAAAAACAACCGTGGAAACTAGTTAAAGAAGACAAAGAAAAATGTGGAACAGTTTTACATGTCTGTTTAAAAATAATAAATGCACTTGCAGTTTTTTTAAGTCCATATATTCCATTTTCATCAAATAAAATATGGAAAATGCTTGGAAATAAAAACGATATAGATAAACAAACATGGGATAATGCATTTAACGATTTAAATGTTGGAACTGAACTAATAAGACCAAAGCCTTTATTTAAGAAATTATCAATTGAGGATTTTATGACAGAAGAAAAAGACCCTTTTTCAAAACTTGACTTACGTGTTGCAAAAATAGTTGACGTAAAGGATCATCCAAATGCAGATAAACTTTACATGCTACAATTAGACCTAGGCCCTTTAGGAAAAAGAGTAATAGTTGCTGGTATGAAACCATATTACACAAAGGAAGAATTAAAAGAAAAAAACATTGTAATTGTAGCAAACTTAAAACCTGCAAAAATCCGCGGTGTAAAATCAAATGGTATGCTTCTAGCTGCTGAAGATGGAAAAGGTACATGTTCACTTCTTGATCCAAAAGATTCAACGCCAGGTAGTGATGTAAAAATCGAAAATATTCCAAAAAAACCTGAAAAAATCGTTGATTTCGATGATTTCAAACAAATAAAAATGAAAATCGATGAAAACCAGAAAGCAAAATATAACGGAAAAAACCTAAAAAGTGAAAAAGGAGAAATAGTTACAGATAAAAAAATTGAAAGTGGTTCGAAAATTTTATAAAAAATATGGAGAAATAAAAAAATGAGTATCGTGACAGAAACAAATCTGCCACTTAAGGCATTTAAAAAAGGAAAAGTAAGAGATATTTATGAAGCAGATGATAAACTATTACTTATTGTAACAGATAGAATCTCAGCATTTGACTATGTTTTACATGAGGCAATTCCAGATAAAGGAATTTGTCTTACTCAAATTTCAAAATTCTGGTTTGAGCATTTCAAAGACAAAGTTAAAAGCCATATGATTACAACAGATGTAACAGAACATCTTGATGAATTAAAGAAATATGAAGATGATCTAAAAGGTCGAAGTATGCTTGTGAAAAAAGCAGAGGTATTTCCAATTGAGTGTATTGTTCGTGGATATATATCTGGCTCAGCATGGAAATCATATAAAAAAGATGGAACAGTATGTGGAATTAAACTACCAAATGGTATGAAAGAATCAGAAAAATTCGATAAACCGCTTTTTACACCTAGCACAAAAGCCGAAACAGGCCATGACATAAACATTTCATATGAAAAGATGAAAGAATTAATAGGAGAAGAAGACGCAGAGAAATTAAAAGAATTATCCCTTGAAATCTATAACAAAGGCGCTGAATATGCAAGGAAAAAAGGGATAATTATAGCTGATACAAAATTTGAATTTGGAAAAATCGATGACGAAATAATAGTTGTTGATGAAGTACTTACTCCAGATAGTTCGCGCTTTTGGCCAGCTGATTTATATGAACCTGGGAAAAGCCAACCAAGTTTTGATAAACAATATGTTCGAGATTACTTAAGCACCACTGATTGGGATAAAAACAGCACTCCGCCTCATTTACCTGAGGAAGTAGTTAAAGAAACTCAAAATAAATATAAAGAAGCATATGAGAAAATAACTGGAAAAGAATTTAATTTTTAAAGGAAAGGTTTATTGTTCAACCTTTCTCTTCTTTTTTGATAAAAATATTGCTATTACTATTAGCAGAACTATTCCAATTGCCATCATTGAAAACAATCCTACTAAGAACATATCCAAGGTTTGCTATTATTTATAATTTAGAGTTTATATGTAAAAGCATCAATATGAAAACATTCAAAAAATTGAGACAATATGAGAAAAAATAGAAGATAAATTGTTGATATCATTTAATATAATCTAAATAGGTATTAACTGAACTATTTGCAGGTACATCTAACTCAACATAATACTCTCTTAAAAGCATATTTTCTCTAATATCTTTAATTGTGCCGTTAACAACAAAATACGGATTTTTAGAAGTTATAAATTTAACTAAAACAGATATATCTTTTTCTAAGTCATTTGTTATAGTTGCAGATGTAGAACTTTCATATTTGATGTCAATATTATATGAAGGAATACTGTATTTTGGTTCTTTGTAGTTATATGAAGAAATATTTCCATCTCCAATTTCAATGAGCCTATATCCCCAATATCCATCTGAGTATTCTATTTTACTTTCAGGAGTGGTTGTTGTTAGAAAAACTGTATCCTTTTGAATTGTTACATCGTCATAATGTACGTGTCCTGCAAGAACCATATCTACATTATAATCATCAATTAAATCAAGTAATTCTTCTCTATTTTCATATCCTTTGTTAATAAAAGTATCTTTTTTTGTATCCCAAATTGGATTATGATGGATTAACATAAATTTTAGATTAGAATCTTTATTATTTTCTAGATCATTTTCAATCCAATTTAATTGATCATCCTGAATATATCCGCCCCATGTAAGAGCTAAAGGACCAATTGACCATCTATAAATTTCTGGCCAATCATAGGAATTTATTGCTTGGAAATGATAATTGCCATAATCAAATGAATAATATAAATCACCAAAATATTCCTCCCACATCTGTAATCCATCTTCACCAATCCTTCTGTATCCATCATGATTTCCAGGTGCTAAATAAGTGGGTACATCAAACATCTGAATCATTTCATAGCATAGTTCATATTCTCTACTATATTCCTTAAAATACAATTGTCCAAAAACTAGATCGCCTGATACAACAACAAAATCTGGATTCAGGAGATTTATTTCTTTTATGCATCTTTTTATTGATTTATAGCCAATTGTTTCTCGAATACTTTCTAAAAAACCTCGAGGATCACCTACATGAAAATCAGTTATATGAATGAAATTAAAATCATCTTTAAATTCATCAATGATATTTACGGCTCTTGGTTCAGTTGATTTATATTTGTTACCATCTTTAGTTAATATAATTGATAAATTGTATAATTCTCCGGGAACATCTTTTGGTATTTCTACATTTATTTGATATTTTTCATTTTTAAAATTAAAATCTAAAATTTCAAGGAAAAAATAATCTACAATTTTTTCATAAGCTGTAGATATATATACATATATATCTTCAACCTCCATAGATTCTATTATAATTGAAAAATTGCTATCTTTTTCTACAATTATCGGATTACTACATCTAGGGTTATTTATTTCAAAAATGTTATTTTTTGATTCAGGTAAATCTATGAACTTATGTTCTTCTGAAATTACTGTTTCTCCTTTTTTTTCTATAACTGTAGAAATTGCACTAGTAGAAATAAGTATAATAAGACTAATCACAAATAGAGAGTTTAATAAATTCTTAAATTTCATTAGTTCACCAATCTTTATTCTATATTTATTTTTATTATATATAAAATTTATCTTACAACCATATACGAAAATTTACGAATATATTAAAAGATATATTTTTGAATATTTTTTTAGATATTTTTAAAAGTATTTAAAAAGATGTCTTTATGCATATCTATCCCAATTGTACTGGAGATCTCCAATCAAAGCCAGGTGTTCTTAAACCCACCTTTGGGATCATTGGCATTCTTCTTTTATGCTGACTTTTAATTCTTAAATTCTTAATTCTTTCAACTTCTGATATTTCAACATCTGCATTCTTTCCGATAGTAACTAAGCTTAATTTATTCTCAAGACCAATCAGAATTGTATCCAAGGTGTCATACTCCATCTTTAATTCTTTTTCATCAGTCTGTCCTTTAATTAAACCCGCAGTTGGAGGTTTTGCAACAATTTTTTCTGGTATTTCTAAGTAACGGGCTAACTCATAAACTTGAGTTTTATAGATATCTCCAATTGGCATGATATCTACACCACCATCTCCAAATTTTGTGAAATATCCAACTAAAATTTCTGATTTATTAGATGTACCACAAACTATACTATTATTCATATTAGCATATTCAAAAAGAATTATCATTCTAACTCTTGCTTTTATATTTGCAAGAGCCATTTTTTTTGGTTTTAAAATACAGTATTTTTTATATTCACTGACAAGAGGAGTTATATTCTTTGTTTTACAATTAAGATCAAATTTTTTAGTAATCAAATCCTGATCTCTTATATCTGATTCAGGCGTAGCATTATCAGGTAAAAAAACGCATTTAACATTTTTTTTACCAAGAGCTTTTTTACATAAAATTGCAGTAACTGCTGAATCAATACCGCCAGATAGACCTAGTACAACTCCCTTAGATCCAGAGTTTTTGACATATGTTTTTATGAATTCTTGAATTACAGTAGATACTTCATCATAATCAAGAGCTATTTTATCACCCTTTTTCAATCAAAGCATGTAGAATCTTTATAAATAGTATTCCCATCAGAGTCCATTGATACAACAAGTGGGCCAAAATCTTTTACTTCAAATACCCAAATTGCTTCAGCCATCCCTAATTCATCCAAATAATAAACATCTTTGATTTCAGTGATTTTATCCGCGGCAAGAGCTCCGGCCCCACCAGTATAAGAAGTATACACACATATATATTTTTGTAATGCTTTTTGTGTATCTTTTCCCATATCTCCTTTTCCGATTATTAACTTAATTTTGAAATTTTCAATAAAATCATTTTCAAAAAGTTCCATCCTAGAACTAGTAGTAGGTCCCGCTGAAATTACCTTCCATCCATCCTTGACTTTTTTCATTAATGGACCACAATGGTAAAGAACCATTTCTGAAGGAGAAAAAGGAAGCACACCCTCATCCATTTTTAATAGTTTTTGATGTGCACTGTCTCTGGCAGTAAAAACAGTACCACTCAGAAAAACTATATCGCCTACTTTAAGCTTCTTTATTATATCTTTTTTAAGTGGAGTTTTAAGATGATATTCAACCAACTAAAAAACCTCCCAGGAACCATCAGATTTAATGATCATTTTCGCCCTTCTGTCCGCCCAACATTGAACAACTAACCCCACGGGAAGACTTGCTGGATGTCTTGGTGCTTTTTCTATATGAACATCAAGAACTGTAGTTTTTCCACCAAGACCCATAGGACCAACACCACTTTTGTTTATTTCATTTTTAATGTACTCTTCGATCTCTGCAATTTTTTTATCAGGATTATTCTCTCCAACTGGTCTTAAAAGTGCCTTTTTACCAAGTTTCATCGCTAAATCCGCTCCACCGCCTATACCTATTCCAACAACAGTAGGCGGACAAGGATTTCCACCAGCACAAATCATCTCTTTAACTACAAAATCTTTAATTCCTACAATTCCCTCACCAGGTTTTAACATAACTAGTTTACTCATATTTTCACTGCCGCCACCTTTTGGAATGGCTGTTATCTCACAATTTTTTCCATTGCAAAAATCCCAGGTTATAGCTGGAATATATTCTCCGACATTATCTTTATAATTTACTCTAGTGAAAGGGTCAATTGTATTAGGCCTGAGAGGAATCTTACTAGTTGCCTTTTTAACACCATCGGTGATTACGTCTTTGATCATACTAGAAAAAGGAAAATCTTTACCGATTTCAACAAAAAAAGTTTGGACACCAGTATCCTGACACATAGGCCTATTTGTTTTTTTAGCAATATCAATATTTTTTAAAATATTTTCAAGTTGAATTCTTGCAATACCCTCTTCATTTTTTAAAGATTTTTTAAGGGCGTTTATTACATCTTCTGGAAGGTTAGTTTCTGCTTTTCTAATTAGTTCAACTATTCCTCCCACTAAATTATCATAATCCATATACTTCTTAGAAAGGGTAAAAGATTAGTACAAATTAAGATTTTTGATAAAAAAAAGAAAAAGTTTTGGGTAAAAATACCCTAAATTCTATTTTATTCTTGTCTGTTTTCAACAAGAGTATCTACGATAGATGGATCGGCTAGAGTACTTGTGTCACCTAGTTCATCTAACTTCCCATCAGCTATTTTTCTTAAGATACGTCTCATGATTTTACCTGAACGTGTTTTTGGAAGTCCTTCAGTGTATTGTATTTGATCAGGTGAAGCAATTGGCCCGATTTCTTCTCTGACCATGCTTACGATTTCTTTAGTTAAGTCGTCATGTACTTTTTGACCTGCTTTAAGTGTTACGTATGCATATATTCCCTGTCCTTTGATATCATGTGGATAACCTACAACTGCTGCTTCAGCTACTTTAGGATGTTTACCGATTGCACCTTCTACTTCAGCTGTACCGATTCGGTGACCTGAAACATTTATCACATCATCAACACGACCAGTTATCCAGTAATATCCATCATCGTCTTTTCTACATCCATCACCAGTAAAGTAGTATCCAGGATACATTGAAAAGTATGTGTTTACGAATCTTTCATGATCTCCGTATAATGTTCGCATCATACCAGGCCAAGCTGATTTTATAGCTAGGTTTCCTTCAATTCCATTGCCTTCTTTTTCTTTTCCAGTATCATCCATTATAACTGGTTCAACTCCAAAGAATGGTTTTGTTGCTGATCCTGGTTTTAATGGTGTTGCACCAGGTAATGGTGTAATAAGTATACCGCCGGTTTCAGTCTGCCACCATGTATCAACTATTGGGCATCTTCCGCCGCCTACTAAATCATAGTACCATTTCCATTCTTTTTCTTTGATTGGTTCACCAACGCTTCCAAGAACCTTCAAGGAGCTTAAATCGTGTTCTTTAACCCATTTATCTCCTTGTTTCATAAGTGCTCTAAGTGCTGTTGGTGCTGTATAAAATATATTTACATTGTGTCTTTCACAAATTCCCCAGAATCTACCCCAATCTGGATAATTTGGAACTCCTTCATACATTAGAGTTGTTGCTTTGTTTGCAAGCGGGCCATATACGATATATGAGTGACCTGTAATCCAACCGATATCTGCTGTACACCAGTAGATGTCTCCCTCATGGTAGTCAAAAACATATTTGTGTGTTACAGCCGTATAAACTAGGTATCCGCCAGTTGTGTGAAGTACACCTTTTGGTTTTCCGGTTGATCCAGATGTATATAATATGAATAATGGGTCTTCAGCATTCATTTCTTCTGGAGGGCACTCTGGATCTGCTTTTTCCATTTCTTCATGCCACCAGCAGTCTTTATCAGCCATTTTAACATCTGCACCGATACGTTTGACAACTACAACAGATTCAATTGAAGGTGTTTCTTCAACTGCTTTATCAACTGTTGGTTTCATTGGAAGAGGTTTTGCTCCTCTAACACCTTGGTCTTGGGTAATCACTATTTTACATTTTGAGTCATTTATTCTATCTTTTAGTGAATCAGCAGAAAAACCTCCAAAAACAATAGAATGCACTGCACCTATTCTTGAACATGCAAGCATTGCTATTGCAAGTTCTGGAACCATTTGTAGATAAATACAGACTCTATCGCCTTTTTTAATTCCTTTTGATTTTAAGACATTAGCAAATTTTTGTACTTCTGCAAGTAGTTCGTTGAAGGTATAATTTTTTATCATGTCTGGTTGGTTTCCTTCCCAAACAATTGCTGTTTCATCGCCGTGTCCGTTTTCTACGTGTCTATCAAGACAGTTGTAGCTGACATTTAGTTTTGCTCCTTCGAACCATTTAATTTTTCCTTCTTTGAAATCGTAGTCTCTCACTTTTTCCCATTTTTTGTACCAGCTTACATGTTCATCAGCCATTTTTGACCAGAATTCCTCTGGGTTTTTGACTGATTCATCATACATTTTTTGATACTCATCCATGCTTTTCACATGTGCTTTTCTACTAAATTCCTCGCTGGGATTAAATATCTCAACTGTTTCTTCTTCTGGCATATTTTTTCAACCTCTTATCATATTTCTAATTGACTATTATTGTACTTTCGATGACCCTTTTTATCTATTTGATCATCCTCCCCTAATCATAAGTAAGGGATTTTCGAATAAAAGTTACACTATAAGTATTTTTTCATAAATTAATTAAAGAAATGTAAGGAAGAAACAATAAAATATATACAAAAAAACAAAAAAATATATTGACAATAAAATATTGTAGCAAAAACTGCTAAAATTTTTACTAAAAATTATATATTTTGATTATAATTGAGGATTTTTTTAGAAATAGGTGAAAAATCAAAATCTTTTATAACTATCATCCTCTCAAACATATATTTACCAATCTGAGGGGTTTGAGAAATTAAATCTTTTTCTTTTAAATACCGGATTTTATGCATTTTATCTTCTTTGTATTTTTGATAGTTATGATACGCTGAAATAATTACCCCTTTAAACTTTCTTCTGGAAAAAAACAAAGTTGAGCATGTATCAAGGATTTCTATATCTTTTTTTGAAGGATATTTATTTGGATTAAAAATAATTGGATAAAAAGCTAGAATTTCAAAACCCAGTTTTTTTAGATTTGGTATAGTAATTGTTTTAAGCATATTATTTTCAAAAAAACTTTTTTTCATTCGTGACACAGTATGCCTTGAAAGCCCAACAATATCACCGATCTTTTGTGTTGTAGAATTTGGGTTTTCTATTAAGGCGGAATAAACTTTTTTTTCTTTTTCATTTAATTCGATATGATCTAATTTTTGAAATAACTGATTATTATATTCGTCATTATTGATATCATCTATACCAAAATAATCTTTTAAAACTCTTGAAAAATCAAAGAACCTGATAATGTTACTTATCTCAAAAGGAAAAACAATTTCATTTGGATATTCTTTTTCAAGTAAACCAACATCTCCAAATGTTTCAGTACGAATATCATTGATTCTGCCAATATTTGTATAGTTTTTTGAAAGGCTTATTGAAAAACCTTTTTCCTGTTCACCTACTGAATAAAAAATTTCATCGAATACTTCTATAGTTTGTTTGGTAGTCTTTATTCTTTCATCAAGAGGTATTACGGGATTAAACTGAGTGTAAATCACAGCTAGCATTTCACATCCCAATTTATTTAGCAATGGAACTGTTAGTTTTCTTAAAAAATCTTGGTCATAGAGCCTTCTTTTAATTGAAGTCAATGTTGATAGTTTTACATTTATAATATTTGACAGTTCACTATCATTTAGGTCAGGATATCTTACTAATCCGTAAAGGACTCTTTTTTCATTTTTAGTGAGAAGTGTTCGTTTCACGCAAGCATGCGAAAAGAAAAACACCAATAAATAATTTTCTCATTTTTACGACATAAAACGTATATATTGTTAAAATGTAAAAAATTTGAATGAATATTTGACAAAAAAAATATTTTTTAACAAAAAAAGGATTGATTTTGGACAACAAGCTACAAAACATTTATTAAATAAGTATATATTCATCGAAGAAAAACAAAAATAGAGAGTTGGTGTAAAAATGGGTAAAACAATAGTTGAAAAAATTCTTAATAAACACATAATTGAAGGAAAACCTGAAAAAGGAAAAGAAGTAGGAATTAAGATTGATCAGACACTAACCCAAGACGCAACAGGTACTATGGCTTACTTACAATTTGAAGCAATGAAAGTACCAAAAATAAAAACAGAACTATCTGTAAGCTATGTTGATCATAATACTGTTCAAATTGGTTTTGAAAATGCTGATGATCATAAATATTTACAAACAGTTGCTGCAAAATATGGTATAATATATTCCCGTGCAGGAAATGGAATATGCCATCAAGTACATTTAGAGAGATTTGGAAAACCAGGTAAAACACTACTTGGTTCAGATTCACACACACCTACAAATGGCGGAATAGGAATGATAGCAATTGGAGCAGGTGGACTTGACGTTGCAGTTGCTATGGCAGGAGGGCCTTTTTATCTTACGTATCCAAAAGTAATAAAAATCAATTTAACTGGTGAACTTAAACCATGGGTTTCAGCAAAAGATGTAGTACTAAAAGTGCTTGAAAAATTTACAACAAAAGGAAATGTAGGATGCGTGTTTGAATACGGCGGACCTGGTGTAAAAACACTAAATGTTCCAGCTCGGGCAACTATTACAAATATGGGTGCTGAGTGCGGTGTTACAACTAGCGTATTTCCAAGTGATGAAATAACAAAACAATTTTTAAAAGCACAAGGGCGAGTAGAAGACTGGACTGAACTTAAATCTGATGAAGATGCTGAATATGATGAAGTAGTTGAACTTAATCTAAGCGAAATAGAACCACTTGCAGCAACACCGCACAGTCCAGGAAACATAAGTAAAGTAAGAGACCTTGAAGGAATGGACGTAGATCAAGTATGTGTTGGAAGTTGTACTAATTCATCTTATAGAGATCTAATGACTGTTGCAAAAATAGTTGAAAGAAAAACAGTTCACCCAAGAGTTAGTTTTGTAGTAGCTCCCGGTTCAAGACAAGTCGTACAAAATATTCAAAAAGATAGTGGACTAGAAAGCATATTAAATTCAGGAGCACGTCTTGCTGAAGCAGCATGTGGCTTTTGCATAGGAAACAGCCAGTCACCAAAAACAGAAGCTGTAACACTTCGAACAAGTAACAGAAATTTCCTTGGAAGAAGTGGAACAAAAAGTGCAAATGCATATCTTGTTTCACCTGAAACAGCTGCCGCAGCAGTAATAACTGGTAAATTTACAGATCCAAGAGATTTAGAAGAAATGGGCATAAAATATCCAGATATAGAGATGCCTGAGAAATTTTTTATTGATGACAGTATGTTTATTTTCCCTGAGGAAGTAAAAGGTGAAGTAGAAATTTACCGGGGGCCAAACATAGGTAATCCACCAGCAAGTAATCCATTATCAGAAAAAATCGATGGAAAGGTAACAATTAAAGTTGAAGATAAAATCACAACAGATCACATTATTCCAGCTGGATCAAAGATGAAATACAGAAGTAATGTACCAAAATATTCAAAGTTTTTATTCGAAGTAGTAGATGATACTTTCCATGATAGAGCAAAAGAAATCCGAGATAGTGGAAAAGACAATATAATTGTTGCTGGAGAAAGCTATGGACAAGGTTCATCCCGTGAACATGCAGCACTATGTCCAATGTATATGGGTGTTAAAGCAGTGATTGCTAAATCAATGGAAAGAATTCATGAAGCAAACCTTTTGAACTTTGGAATAATTCCTTTGAAATTTGTAAACGAAAAAGACTATAATTCAATAGATCAAGGTGATGAACTACAACTACCTAA
Organism: uncultured Thermoplasmatales archaeon; assembly: GCA_964518165.1. GTDB lineage: Archaea > Thermoplasmatota > E2 > DHVEG-1 > DHVEG-1 > CAYZTD01. The sequence goes on along the minus strand of CAZFFN010000025.1, from coordinate 23,095 downwards.
CGTTAAAAAAGAAATTGAACAAGGTGAAAATGTAACAGTTAAAAACAAAACAAAAGGAGAAGAATACAAAGCAAAATATACACTTTCAGACAGGCAAAAAAAGGTACTTTTACAGGGAGGAACCTTAGCTTATATGAAAAATAAAACCTAATATTTTTTATTTATTAATTTTTGGGAGGAAAAGAAAAATATGGCACAGAAAGGAATAAGAGAATATGACGCTAAAAGAATGATGTCAAAAGCATTACCTGAATTTTCCGAGGGTAAATTCAAATATGATGCAAAGCAGGTGTTAATTGGACCAGATACCGATTTTAAAAAAGTTGAAAAAGAAAACCCTTGGCTTAAAAAAGAAAAACTAGTAGCTAAGCCAGATCAATTATTTGGTAAACGTGGAAAAAACAATCTACTTTTTGTAAATAAATCATGGTCTGAAGTACAAAAATGGATCAAAGAAAGAATGAACAAAAAAGTGACAATCACTCAAACAACAGGGAAAACTACTGGAGTATTAACCCATTTTCTTGTTGAAAAATTTGTACCACACGATGATGAATACTATATAGCAATAACAACTCACAGAGAAAAAGATACAATTCATTTTTCAACAAAAGGCGGAGTCAATATTGAAGAGGTATGGGATACAGTTGTTGAGCTGGATATACCAATTGAAAAAAGTATTGATGATGTTGATGTAGAAAGTTTCCTACCACAAGAAATTGGAAGTAAGAAAGAAACAGTCGCTGGATTTATTAAAGCATTATATAAAATGCTTGTCGATTATCATTTTGTATACCTGGAACTTAATCCATTTACTTTTGTAAGTAGTGAACCAGTTGCACTTGATTGTGTAGCAAAAGTAGATGATTATGCATCTTATCAATGCTCAGAAAAATGGGGAGAACTTAAGTTTCCAAGTCCATTTGGCTTAGATAAAAGGCCTGAAGAGGAACGCGTTGATGAGCTAGATGAGAGAAGTGGTGCTTCATTAAAACTAACTGTACTAAATCCTGAGGGAAGAATATGGAATCTAGTTGCAGGAGGCGGTGCTAGTGTTATTTATGCTGATACTGTAGCAGATCTCGGATTTACTGATGAACTGGCAAATTATGGAGAATACAGCGGTAATCCAAGTACTGAACTGACATATGAATATACAAAAACAGTGCTTGATCTAATGACACGTAAAAAAGATCCAAAAGGAAGATCAAAATTTTTGATAGTTGGCGGAGGAATAGCTAACTTTACCGATGTAGCAAAAACTTTTACTGGAATTATTCAAGCAATTGAGGATTATTCTGATAAACTCAAAAAAACAAATGTACAAATTTATGTAAGACGCGGCGGGCCAAACTACAAAGAAGGCCTAAACAACATGCGTAAAATGGGAAAAAGACTTGATCTTCCTGTTGAAGTATACGGCCCTGAAACGCATATGACTCGAATTGTTTCCATGGCTCTTAAAGGAGGTAATTAAAATGGCTGAAACTGTAACAAAGCAAAAAAAGAAATTACCAGATTATGAATTATTTGATGAAACTACAAAGGCATTTATACACGGAACTCAAACAAAAGCTGCTCAAAGAATGCTTGATTTTGATTATATGAGCGGAAGAGAAACACCAAGTGTAGCAGGTTTTATCACACCAACCGGCGGTGGATACTACAAACTATTCTGGGGTACAAAAGAAATCAGAATACCAAGATATACTAGTATGGATGAAGCAGTTAAAAAACATCCTGAAGTAGATGTAATGGTTAATTTTGCATCAGAAAGATCATGTGCTGAAACTACCATGGAAGCACTAAAAACTGATACCATTAGAACAGTTGTAATGATTGCAGAAGGTGTACCACAGCGTGATGTAAGAAAAATAGCAAAATATGCAAAAGATAACAACAAATGGGTAATTGGCCCAGCAACTGTCGGTGGATTAAAACCAGGCTCATTTAAAATTGGAAACGCAGCTGGAACCATTCAAAACATAAAAGATACAAACCTGTATAGACCCGGTTCAGTTGGATTTGTATCAGTCTCAGGTGGTCTATCAAACGAAGGATACAACATTGTTGCACAAAACACCGATGGAATATATGAAGGATATGCTGTTGGTGGAGATGTGTATCCTGCATCAACATTAATTGATCATCTTCTCCGCTATGAAAAAAACCCAAACATCAAAATGATGGTATGTCTTGGTGAAGTCGGCGGAAAAGACGAATATGAAATCGTTGAAGCAATAAAGGAAGGGAAAATCACAAAACCCCTAGTTATGTGGGTTACTGGTACTTGTGCAGAAATGCTACCTGGTGGCGTACAATTTGGCCATGCTGGTGCAAAAGCAGATACAAAAGCAGATACAGCTCCAGCAAAAAACCAGGCTCTACGTGATGCTGGAGTAGTAGTTCCGGAATCATTTGATGATTACGGAATAAAAATCAAAGAAACATTTGAAAAACTCAAAAAAGAAGGAAAAATTGAAGAAATCGATGAACCAACACCACCACATATACCAATGGATTACAAACAAGCACTTGCAGAGGGGCTAGTTAGAAAACCAACTAATTTTATTTCAACAATTTGTGATGAAACAGGTGAAGTACACAATTATTGTGGTGTACCAATAGATGAAGTAATCAAAAAAGGATATGGTATAGGTGGAGTGCTAGGTCTTCTTTGGTTTAAAAAAGATCTTCCAGAATATGCTCGTGAATTTATAGAGCTAGTAATTCAAATTGTAGCAGACCACGGCCCAGCTGTATCTGGTGCACATAACACCATTGTTACAGCAAGAGCCGGAAAAAGCCTGATTGAATCAATTATTTCAGGGATGGTTACAATTGGACCGCGTTTCGGCGGTGCAGTAAATGGAGCAGCAAAACATTTCTCAATGGGACTTGAAAAAGACTTTGAGCCTCGTGAATTTGTTGATTACATGAAAAAACAAAACATTAGAATCCAAGGAATAGGTCATAGAATCCACAGCATCGACAACCCAGATGAACGTGTTGAAATCATGATTAACTTTGCTAAAAAACACTTTCCAAAGCATCCTCTACTTGATTACGCACTATCAGTCCAAGGTGTTACAACAATGAAAAAAGGAACTTTAATTCTCAATGTCGACGGCTGTATTGGAGTGCTCTTCGTTGATATGCTTACAAACCTAGGATATTCTAGAGATGAAATTAAAGAAATGATAGATATGGGATTTTTCAACGCATTTTTCATAATAGGCAGAACCATGGGCTTTATGGGGCACTACTTTGATCAAAGACGTTTGAAAACTGGATTATATAGACATCCATGGGATGACATCTTGTATGATGTACCAGACAGTCCAGAAAAGGTGGAATAAAAAATGTGTGCGAAAGAAAAGATAATCTATACAACAGTTGACGAGGCACCACGCCTTGCAACTTATTCTTTTCTACCAATACTAAAATCTTTTGCAAAAGCAGCTGATGTAAACATTGAAACAAGAGATATATCTCTTGCAGGAAGAATAATTGCAAATTTTCCAGATAACTTAACTGAAGAACAAAAACAATCAAATGATTTAGAAGAAATAGGCGAATTAGTTAAAAAACCTGAAGCAAACATCATAAAACTTCCATGTATCAGTGCATCAGTACCACAGTTGAATGCAGCAATTAAAGAACTTCAAGAAAAAGGATATGACATTCCAAATTATCCTGAAGAACCAAAAAATGCTAGAGAAGAAAAAATAAAAGAAAGGTTTAATGTAGTAAAGGGCAGTGCAGTAAATCCAGTTCTTCGTATGGGAAACTCTGATAGAAGAGTTCCAATTCCAGTAAAAAACTATGCAAAAAACAATCCACATAAAATGGGTGAATGGTCAAGTGATTCAAAATCTCATGTAGCTCACATGAAAGATGGTGATCTACGTTCAACAGAAAGCTCAATTACAGTTTCAAAAGAAAATGCAGGTAAAGCACAAATTATTTTTGAAGATAAATTAGGTAATAAAAAAGTACTCAAAGAAAAACTACCATTGGTTGACAATGAAATTATTGATGCAGCTGTTATGAGAAAAAAAGCTCTCAGAGATTTTCTTGAAAAACAGGTTGAGGATGCAAAAGAAAAAGACATTTTGTTCTCAGTTCATTTGAAAGCAACTATGATGAAAGTATCTGACCCAATTATTTTTGGACATGTTGTATCTGTATACTTTAAAGATATATTTGAAAAACATAAAGAAACTTTCAAAGAACTAGGAATTAGCCCAAATAATGGTCTAGGTGAACTATATAGTAAAATTGAGGAACTGCCAGATGAAAAACAAAATGAAATAAAAGACGATATCAAAAAATGCTATGAAAAAAGACCAGATCTTGCGATGGTAAATTCAGATGAAGGAATTACTAACCTTCATGTTCCAAGTGATATAATAATCGATGCATCAATGCCTGCTGCAATAAGAAACTCAGGACAGATGTGGGGCCCGGATGGAAAAACATATGATACTAAATTTGTAATACCTGAGAGCAGCTATGCTGGTGTCTATCAAGAAGTAATTGATTTCTGTAAAAAAAATGGTGCATTTGATCCAACTACAATGGGTACAGTTCAAAACGTTGGGCTTATGGCTCAAAAAGCAGAAGAATACGGCTCACATGATAAAACATTTGAAATGGAAAGCAAAGGTAAAGTAAAGTGTATTTCAGAATCTGGAGAAACACTCCTTGAAAAAGATGTTCAAGAAGGCGATATTTTCAGAATGTGCCAAGCTAAAGATGCAGCAATCAAAGATTGGGTGAAACTTGCAGTAAACAGAGCAAAAGCAACTGGTTTTCCAACTGTTTTCTGGCTTGATGAAAATCGTGCACATGATGCTGAACTCATAAAAAAAGTAAATCTTTATCTAAAAGATCACGACACTTCTAGTTTAGATATCAAAATCATGTCACCTGTAAAAGCAACTAAATACTCATGTGAACAAATAAGCAAAGGTAAAAATACAATAGCTGTCACAGGAAACGTTCTTCGTGATTACTTAACTGATTTATTTCCAATTATAGAAGTTGGAACTAGTGCAAAGATGCTCTCGATTGTTCCATTAATGAATGGTGGAGGTCTATTTGAAACTGGAGCTGGTGGTTCAGCACCAAAGCATGTTCAGCAGTTTAAAAAAGAAAATCATTTGCGTTGGGATTCACTCGGTGAATTCTTAGCACTCGCACCATCTTTAACTCACTACGGTGAAAGAACAGACAACAAAAAAGCATTAATTCTTGCTGAAACACTTGACCAAGCAACTGAACAATACCTACAAAACAACAAATCACCTTCAAGAGTTGTAAATGAACCTGATAATCGTGCAAGCCACTATTATTTAGCTATGTACTGGGCAAAAGCATTATCCGATCAAACAAAAGATGAAGAACTAAAAGAAAAATTTAGATCAATTGCTGAAAAATTTGAAGAAAATGAAGATAAGATTAATGAAGAGTTACTAGAAGTTCAAGGACAATCCGTTGATTTAGGGGGATACTATAAACCAGATGATAACTTGGCTGAAAAAGCAATGAGACCTAGTGAAACTCTAAATAAAATTATAGATGAACTAGCCAATTAATAAAACACTCTTTTTTTCCTTTTATTTTTTTAAATATTATACAGAACAACTCGACAAAAAATTTTAAAATTTAAACAATCTGTTATGCTTAACATGTAATACAATATTTCTTTCTTAACATTTTTCTGGTTTTATACTTGAAACTATAAAAATATATATAAATAATTAAGTTATATGAAAGTTAGGTTGGTATGCCAAATCTTGAAAAGTTTATTGAAAAACATGAAGATGGTGCCATCTTAAATATTTCTGTTAAACCAGATTGTGATTCTATTGTTTTTCCCGCAGGTTTTAATAAATGGCGCAAAAGAGTTGAAATACAAGTTAGATCACCTGCAAAGGATAATCGTGCAAATAAAGATGTGATAAAAACTCTTTCATCTTTTTTTAATACCCCTCTTGATTCTGTTTTTGTTGTGTCTGGTTCAAAAAACAGAAATAAAACAGTTTTAATTAAAGGAGTTACACCAAATTTTGTAACTTCTAAATTGAGGGAATCAACTAATGGATTATGATACATCCATAGATGAAGTCTTAAAAGTAATAGAGGAATTAATCGAGGAAAATAAAGAAATACCTATTTTAGTTGAAGGTGAAAAAGATAAAAAAGCATTGAAAAAACTTAAAATCAATGGAAAAATAATTACTATAAACAATGGTAGATCCTTGATAGATTTTTGCGATTGGCTTGCAAAAAAATACAACGAAATAATTATTCTTACTGATTGGGATAGAAAGGGTGGTTTTTTAAGAAAAAGAATTCAGGAGAATCTAAAGGGAAGAATTAAGTGTATAACTAGATACAGAAAAGCTTTTTCAAAAAATACAATGATAAAAACAGTTGAAGGTCTTCCATCTTATATTAAAACAATGACAAAACAATAATAAAAAATAAATTTAAGGCGAAAGGGAGCAAAATTTGTTAAGAAAGCCCGGTGAGGAATGAGACTTTTAAAAATATTGCTTCTCCGCCCTAAGTATCTAGATTGAAATATAAATATAAAAATTTTGCCTGAAAACCTATAGTCAATAGTCGAAAATTGAGACTATGGAATATTGTAGATAAGCTAAACGACAATAATATAAAAAAGAAAAATTAAAAATTAGAGGTTTAATCTTTTTTCTCAATTTTAGTTATTGATTTTGGAGGCTTACATTTTTTTGCATAAATTTTTCCTTCTTTAGCAAGCCATCCCATTGCATAATAAAAATCTGTCTCTGTAATGTCAGCTAATTTTGGCACATAAGTTGCATCAATTGTTTCACATGATTCAAGAACATCCCAAACTTTTCCGGCATTCTTTCCAATTGTATCATTCCAGTTAAATTCGCCAAGTGAAAAATAGTTTTCCTCAAAATTTATTTTATTTTCTTTTGCAAGCCAACCTAGGCCTACATACAAGTCTTCTGTGTTAAGACCTGTTTTTCTTTTTAAGGTTCTTGGAGTTAAAGAACCATGTTCGTTGAGTGCATTCCAAATTTTACCTGCATTTTTTCCATATTTGTTAGTAACATTAACCATCATTTTCCCTCCTACTTATCACCTAAATAAAGTACATAAATATATATGTTTTCATTTAATATTTCTAAAACAGTATAGTTTATAAATCACTATTTTTTTACAAAAAATAAGGGGAAAAAAATAAATGAAAATAAAATGCGACAGATGCGGAAAAGAATACTATGATTTACATGATACAATTGTTGATTATGACTATGCAGAAACTGGGAGAGGAAAACCCGGTCACTTACATTTATGTCTTGATTGTAGAAAGAAACTTATTGAATTTTTAGAAAATAAATAAAAAAAAATGTTTACTCAACATGTGTAAGTGAATTTAAATATCATAACAGTGTTTTTTTATAAAAAATAATTGGGGAGAAAATTACAATTATGAAAAACTATGATATTTTAGTTCTGGGAAATGGTTCAGCTGGAACTATTGCACAAAATGCACTTATGCAAAACAAAAAAGTAGCTTTAGTTGACAAAGGACCCTTAGGTGGAACTTGCCTAAATTATGGTTGCATTCCTTCAAAAATGCTTATATATCCAGCAGATAGAATAATGGAAATAAGAGAATCAGAGAAACTTGGAATTAAAGCAAGAGTAGAAAATGTTGATTTTCAAAATATAATGAATCGTATGAGAAAAGTAATAGAGAAAAGCCATGAACATATGAAAGGAATAGATCAAGTTGAAAACCTAGATTATTATAATTCAGAAGCACATTTTATAGATGATTATACAGTACAAGTAGAAAATGAAAAAATAAAAGCAGATAAAATATTTATTGGAACGGGTGCAAGACCCCTAATTCCACCTATAAAAGGAATTGAAAAAATAGATTATCTAACAAATGAAACAATACTTGATTTAAAAGAAAAACCAGAAAGTATCATTATTATTGGTGGAGGATATATAGCAGTTGAGTATGCACATTTTTTAGATGCAATTGGAACAAAGGTCACAATTTTAGAGATGAAAAACAGACTTATTAATAACTCTGAACCAGAAATATCAGAGTTACTAGAAAAAAAACTAAGCAAAAGAATGGACATTTTTACAAATATAAATGTTGAAAAAGTAATAGAAAAAAACAAAGAAATAGTTGCAACTGGAAAAAACACAGAAACAGATGAAGAAAAAGAATTCAAAGCAGAAAAAATATTGATTGCAGCAGGTAGAAAATCAAATGCAGATATACTTAAAGTTGAAAATACAGGTGTAGAAACAGATAAAAGAGGATACATAAAAGTAAATGATTATCTAGAAACATCAAAAGAAAACATATGGGCTCTAGGTGATGCAACAGGTAAAGGAATGTTTAAGCATGTAGCTAATGAAGAAGCATATATTGCATGGAATAATGCATTTAATAAAGAACATAAGGCAAGCTTGGATTATGATAAAATCCCATATGCAGTTTTTTCCTATCCGCAAATTGCAGCAGTTGGAATGACAGAAGAAAAAGCAAAAAAAGATCATAAGATTCTAACTGGAACTGCTAAATACACTGATGTTGCAAAAGGAGAAGCGATGGTTGAAAACGATGGTTTTGCAAAAGCAATCATTGATAAAAAAACAAAAAAGATTCTAGGGTTTCATATAATTGGTCCATACGCAGCAATTCTAATTCAGGAAGTAACAAATGCTATGTTCCTTGGTTCTCAAATTGGATATATCGCCCACGGAATGCATATTCATCCTGCTCTCCCTGAACTTATTTTGAATACATTTGGAAATATCAAAAATGAATAAATACATTATTTAAAATAAGAAAAATAATTTATCAAACAAATTTATTCATAACAAAAAAAGAATGGAGCGAAAATGGCTGAATTTGAAATAAAATTTTTTGACAAAGAAAGAATCAATGAAACTTTTGAACATTACGTTCTAGGAATTGATATTGGTGGTACAAATACAAATCTATGTATCTCAGGTGTAAGAAAAAAAAGGCCAATTTTTTTATATTCAATTAATTTTCAAACAGAGAACCTTGATTCAATTATTCCTGCTATTAAAAAGACATTAGATTATTCTTTAGAAAAATATAATATCAAAATAAAAAAAGCCTGTATTGGCGCACCAGGAGTTGTATCTAAAGATAACAAATCAGCAGATCTAACAAATATTTCATGGAATATAAATTCAAAAGAAATAATTAAAAATACAAGCATTGAATCTGCATACATAATAAATGATTTTCAATTAATTGGATACGGCATAAATTTTCTAAAAAATGATGAAAAAGAAGACATTTTAACAATTAAAAAAGGAGAAAAAACAAAAAATCAAACAAAAGCAATTATTGGCCCAGGCACAGGTTTTGGAAAAACAATTCTTGTACATAAAAATGAAAATGATCTATATATCCCACTAAATAGCGAAGGAGGACATGCAGATTTTCCAATTAGAAATAGTTATGAATTGGAACTTACAAAATTTGTAAAAGAATATCGAAACATCAAAAATCCTGTAACATATGAAGAACTTCTATCAGGTAAAGGCCTAGAAAATATTTATTATTTTTTAAGATCAAAAAATAAAGAAGAAACTAATAAAATTTCTAAAGAAATTGATAATTCAAACAAAAAAGCAAATCTTATTTCAAAATATAAAAACAAAGATAGATTATGCAATGAAACATTCAAGTTTTTTACAAAGTTTATTTCTAGATGTGCTAAGAATTTTTCACTTGAAACTATGCCTTACGGTGGGTTATATATCGCAGGTGGAATTTCATCAAAAAATCAAGAAATATTCAGAGAAGATTATTTTTTAGATGAATTTCAAAATGCCTATAAGAGAGCAGATATTTTAAGAAAAATTCCAATATATCTGATAGTAAATTACGATATAAGTCTGTTCGGAGCCTGTCTTTGTGCAAGTATAAAAATGTGATAAAAATGAGCGATAATGCAGTAATTGATGAAATCTATGAAAAACATTTCAGGGTGGCAATATTTGGTTCGGCTAGAATAAAAGCAAATGCTCCAGCCTATGAAGAAGTATACAAACTTGCACATATGCTGGGTGCTGAAAATATTGATATTGTTACAGGCGGAGGACCAGGAATAATGCAGGCAGCTTGTAAGGGGCACTGTGATGGAAGAGAGACTGAAACTTCCTATTCAATTGGCCTAAATATTGATATACCTTCTGAACAAAAACCAAATAGATACTTAAATATTAAAAGAGAGTTTCACAGATTTTCAAAAAGACTTGATACCTTCATGGTTTTATCAAATGCAGTAGTTGTTGCACCAGGTGGCGTTGGAACACTTCTTGAACTAGCCTATGCATGGCAGCTTATACAGGTTAAACACATTTGTAACATCCCGATAATACTAATTGGAAATATGTGGAAAGAATTTATTAATTGGGTTGAAAAATATCCCCTAAATCAATCTTTTCTTGATCAAAAAGATCTTCACATGCTTTTTCAAGCAAAGGATAGTTTTGATGCATTTAGAATAATTAAAAAATTTAAGGAAGGATATGAAAAAGGCGAGGATATTTGCCTCAATTTTAAAAAATACAAGATAGAAACAGATAGTTTGTTAGACGGAGAGAAAATATGAAAAAAGTAATAATACCTGCTATAATTGCAAAAAAACAAGAGGAATTAGAAGAAAGAATTTTAAAAGTAAAAGATTTTGTAGAATTAATCCAACTTGATTTTATGGATGGAAAGTTTGTTCCAAATGAATCAATAAATTTTGATTTTAATTTGCCTGAAACTAATTGTAAATATGAAGCACATCTCATGGTAGATGATCCAAATTCATGGATTGAGAAAAACCACTCAAAAGTTAATACAATTCTTGCACATTTTGAATCATTGGATAATCCAAAAGAGACAATTGAACTTATCAAAAATAAAAACAAAAAAACAGGTTTTGTTTTAAATCCTGAAACAAAAATTGATGAAATAAAAGAATTTCTTCCAAGTTTAGACCAGGTTCTAATAATGACTGTAAAACCTGGATTTTATGGCAGTAAGTTTATTCCTGAGATGAAAGAAAAAATCAAAAAACTTAGAGAAATTGCACCAGAAATAGATATAGAGGTAGATGGTGGAATTAATGATAAAACAATAGAACTAGTCAACAAAGCAGGTGCAAACATGTTTGTATCTGGATCTTATATTGTTAAATCTGATGATGTGAAAAAAAGAGTTATTACTCTAAAAAATCTTGTAGATTAATATCCACTTATTTCAAGGAAAATAAAAGATAAGATAATAACTAAACTTATAATCACTATTATAAAGAAAGGATTTACATTTATTAATTCTGGCAGTGTGATATTTCCATATCCTTTTTTCATATATCTTTTTTTTATTTTAGGATAGAAATGTGCAAATATCCCTGCACCTATTAAAAACCCAAATATTCCAAATAGAGCATCAATCGAACCACTGCCAAGTGCTCCAGCTGCAGTACCCGGACAATAACCAAGAATTGCAAAACCTATTCCAAATATTAAACCACCAAAAACAATCGATTTTACAAAACATGGTTTTGGATGTAAATTTATATATCCATATTTTTTTAAACTATATACTCCGATCATTCCAACTAATACTGCTGAAAGCATTACTTTTAGAACAGTATAATTTTTTAGTAAAAGCTGACCTATGATTATATCATAGTTTGTAACATCTGCAGTTTGAAGTAGAAAACCAAAAAGGATTCCAATAATTAAACCAATTAAAAGCTGAAGTCTTTGTTTTTTATGTATTTTTTCTAAAATTTAAAGACCCCCAATTAGTGAATAAATAATCATTGCAGTTATTATTCCGCCAACAAAGAAGAAAAATGTTGCAATATAACTTCCAATTGAAAGCTGCAAATTTCCACTTATACCATGTCCGCTTGTGCATCCCCCTGCCATTCTAGCTCCAAATCCTACAAAAATCCCACCAACGAGAGATAAAATTATTCTCAAAAATATGGATGATCCAAAAGTTTTGTTCCATAAAGAAGGAATAACTTCTAAAGAAAATGAACCATAAATAATTGAAGATATGAAAGCTCCGATTATTATTCCTAATACAAGCATCCATTCCCAGTCTATTTTTGGTTTGAACTTTTTGTAATAATCTTTTTTATATACTTTTTTTCCACAAAATATTCTTTCAATCATGCCACTAGTTCTTGCATATGCTGTAGAGCAACCAATTGCTTTATCTGACAATAAAAAACTAATAATTACTAGAAAACCTATTCCAATACCAGAAATATATGGAATTAAATCAGATAGATTAAGCAAGTCCATTTCAATTCACTTTTTAAAGCTGATAAGTTATATATACATCCTTCCAATAATTCTTTTGGGGAAAAATAAATGGATTTAATTATTGATGTCAAAACTAGAGAAGAATACTATCTTAACCATATCAAAGGATCATTGAATATACCTGTATGGGATCTTGAGTTTTATGTTGATTTTTTAAAAGATAAAAATGTAAAAGTCTATTGCGGTCCAAGAGGAAAAAGATCAAAGATGGCAGTTAAATTTCTTAAAAATAAAGGAATTAATGTTGAAGAAATACCTAAATCTGAACTTAAAAACTATGAAATGACTGGTAAACCTATGGTATGTGCAATTAATTATTTATCGGTTAAACCAGGCCATGAAAAAGAATTTGAAGAAAAGGTTGAAAATCTTTGCACTAAAACAATGGATAAAAAAGGATTTATTGGAACAAAAGTGTTTCGAGCTACTAATATTTCATTTGGTGGAGCTATGCTTCACGGCGAATACGATGAAATTGAGATAAAACCAGCTAAATACATTATGCTTACATATTGGTCAAGTAGAAAGGACCATGAAGAGTTTCATAACCTACCTGAAATAATGGAGGGTTTTAAGGAAATAATGCCGCATGTGTCAATCCTTCCATATGAAGAGTTTGGAGAAATTATCCACTAGATTTATTTAGAATGTTAATAAAAAGATTTAACAATAGTTAATAGTTTCAGTTAACTCCAATTTATATTTTTAAATATAAAAATATTTACAGAGTATTTATGAACAGTAAGAAAAATCAAATATTAGGGGGAAATAAATAGTTGAAAGATATCCATATCAAAGGTGCTAGAGAACATAATCTTAAAAACATTGACGTTAAGATTCCTCGTGATAAGTTTGTTGTAATCACGGGTCTATCTGGTAGTGGTAAATCTACTCTTGCTTTTGATACAATTTATGCAGAAGGCCAACGCAGATATGTTGAATCACTTTCTTCTTATGCTAGACAGTTTTTGGGTCTTATGAGTAAACCAAATATTGACAGCATCGATGGTCTTTCTCCAGCTATTTCAATTGAACAAAAAACTACTAGTAAGAATCCTAGAAGTACTGTAGGAACAGTTACCGAAATTTATGATTATCTTCGTTTGTTATTTGCTAGAATTGGTACTCCATATTGCCCAGATCATAATGTAAAAATCGAAGAGCAATCCCCTGAAAAAATTTCTAATAATATATCTAAAGAATATAAGGACATGATTACAATCTTATCACCTATAGTCCGTCAGAAAAAAGGAACATATGAACAATTAATTTCTGATTTAAATAAAGAAGGTTACACTAGAGTTAGGGTTGATAAGGGAATTTATAGAACTGAAGAAAAAATAGAACTTGACCGCTATAAAAAACATGATATAGAGATTGTAATAGATAGATTCAATCCAAGTGATAAACAAAGGCTCACTGAAGCTTGTGAAAACGCTCTAAAACGATCAGATGGCCTACTAATTGTTCTTGATAAAGAAGGTAAAGAAAAGCTGTATTCATCAAAGATGGCGTGTCCAGTTTGCGGCATGGTATTTGAAGAGCTGCAACCTCGTATGTTTAGTTTTAATAGTCCATTTGGAGCATGTCCTGACTGCCATGGTCTAGGCATAAAAATGGAGTTTGATCCTGATTTGATTATTCCAGATAAAACAAAATCAATAGCAGATGGTGCAATAAAACTTTACAAAGGAATACATGACCGCTGGCGCATTAAATATCTAGGTGCAGTTGCAAGGCACTTTGGTTTTGATATTTTTACACCAATTTCCGATCTTACTGATAGACAATACAATGCTTTAATGTATGGATCAAATGAAAAAATTAATTTTGATTTTTCTATGAGAAGAGGCAGGAGTAGATGGTCTGGAACTAAAAGATGGGAAGGATTAGTTCCTCAATCTGAAAGACTTCACAAGCAGACTGAATCTGAATACAGAAGAAGAAGTCTTGAAAAATTCATGAGATTTACTCCATGTCCAAAATGTGAAGGAAAAAGACTCAAAGAAAAAGTTCTATCTGTAAAAATTGCTGATAAATCAATAGCTGAAATTACTGATATGTCAATTAAAAAAAGTCTTGTATTTTTTAAAACTTTAATTCTTACAAAACAAGAAGAAAAAATTGCTTGGCAGATTTTAAAAGAAATTAAATCAAGACTTAGTTTTCTTGATAAAGTAGGTCTTAATTATCTTACTCTTTCTAGAAATTCTGGAACTCTATCTGGTGGTGAAGCGCAAAGAATAAGACTTGCTACTCAAATCGGGTCAAATCTGATGGGTGTTTTATATATTCTTGATGAACCATCAATTGGCTTACATCAGATAGATAACAAAAAACTAATTGATACTCTTCACAGTCTTCGAGATATTGGAAATACCTTGATTGTAGTTGAACATGATGAAGAAACAATTAGAAATGCTGATCATGTAATTGATATGGGACCAGGTGCTGGTGTTACAGGCGGAAAGATTGTTGCAGAAGGAACGCCAGATGAAATTGAAAAAAATCCTGCTTCTCTTACTGGTAAATATTTATCTGGAAAACTAGAAATTAAAACACCAGAAAAAAGAAGATATTCAAAAAGATATATAAATATATATGGATGTAGGGAGCATAATCTAAAAAATATAGATGTAAAAATACCAATTGGAGTCTTAAACCTAGTGACAGGAGTTTCAGGAAGTGGAAAAAGCACCCTAGTTCACGACATATTATATAAAGGCCTAATGAAAAAACTACATGATTCAAGATTAAGACCTGGATTGCATGAAAAAATCCAAGCAGATGAAAAAATAGATAAAGTAATAGTAATCGATCAAAGCCCCATTGGAAAAACACCAAGAAGTAACCCGGCTACATACACAAAGGTATTTGACCATATAAGAAAATTATTTGCAAGAACAAAAGAAGCAAAAAAAAGAGGATACAAACCAGGAAGATTCTCATTTAATGTAAAAGGCGGAAGATGCGAAGCATGCAGAGGAGACGGCCTAATAAAAATAGAGATGAACTTTCTACCAGATATTTACATAGAATGTGAAGAATGCAAAGGAAAAAGATACAACAAAGAAACACTGGATGTGACATACAAAGGAAAAACTATTGCTGATGTTTTAGACATGACCGTAGAAGAAGCATTAGATTTATTTAAGAACCATACTGCAATAAAAAGAAAACTACAAACCTTATCTGATGTAGGGCTAGGATATATAAAATTAGGTCAAAGCAGTATAACACTTTCAGGAGGGGAAGCGCAGAGAATTAAACTTACTAGGGAACTAGCGAAAAAAAGCACAGGTAAAACCGTTTATTTACTTGATGAACCAACAACTGGCTTACATTTCCATGATGTAAAAAAACTTATAAATGTACTAAACAGCCTAGTTGACAAAGGAAACACGGTAATTGTCATAGAACATAATTTGGAAGTAATAAAAAATGCGGATTACATTACAGATCTAGGGCCAGATGGAGGAGATATGGGTGGACAAGTTATATCTCAAGGTACACCCGAGGAAGTTTCTAGGGATAAAAAAAGCTATACCGGAAAAATTCTAAAAGAAGTACTTCCAAAAAGAGAAGAAATAAAATGTTTAGTAAAATAAAAATTCCAAAAAACCCTGGCTGCTATTTATTCAAAGATAAAAAAGATAGAGTTCTATATGTTGGTAAAGCAAAAAACCTGAAAAACAGGATTAAAACATATGAAAATGGATATGACCTAGATATAAAAACAAAATACATGCTTAAAAAAGCAGTTGATCTTGATTTTATTGTAACTGATAATGAAGTTGAAGCTTTAATTTTAGAAAATACTCTAATTAAAAAATACAAGCCAAAATACAATATCAGACTTAAAGATGCAAAAAGCCATTCCTATATAAAAATCACAGATGAAAAATTTCCAAGAGCTTTAATTTCTAGAAGAAAAGTTGGCAAGGGAAAATACTACGGACCGTTTGTTTCAGCTCAAGAAAGAGATTATATTCTTCATTTTATTAAAAAAACATTTAACCTTAGAACCTGTAAAAAACTAAAAAAAAAGCCGTGTCTCAGACATCACATAGATATGTGTGATGCACCCTGTATCGATTTAATTTCAAAAAAAGAATATGATAAAAAAATTGAGAAAGTAAAAAAAGTTTTATCTGGGAAAACCAAAGAATTAATCAACGAACTTGAAACTGAAATGGAAAAACTTTCAAATGAAAAAAAATTTGAACTAGCAATAAAAGTTAGAAATGAAATTTTTGCACTTAAAAACCTAAATGAAAGACAAAACATGAAAAGAGAGAAAAAATACAACGAAGATATACTTAATTTTGAAATAAAAGATGATAAAGTATACCTAATGCTTTTTAACATATACAAAGGCACTCTTAACAATAAAAATGAGTTTATTTTTGAAAAAACTACTAATTTTTTAGATGAATTTATTGTCCAATATTATTCAGAAAAAAAAGTTCCAAAAGAAATAATTATTCCTGAAGAAATAGATAAATCAATAGAGGAATTTCTTTCTAAAAAGAAAGGTTCAAAAGTAAAAATAAATGTTCCACAGCGCGGTGAAAAAAAACAATTACTCGAGCTAGTTTTAAAAAATATTGAACTAACATTTTTTTCAAACATTAAAAAACCTAAGATTCTAAAAAATAAATTAAACCTTAAAAAAACGCCTAATGTGATAGAATGTTTTGATATCAGTCATTTATCTGGTACATCAACAGTTGGTTCAATGGTTCAGTTTAGAAATGGGAAACCTGATAAAAACAACTACCGTAGGTTTAAGATTAGAACAGTTGATGGAATAGATGATTTTGAAGCGATAAGTGAAGTTGTCAGAAGAAGATATAAAAGATTAAAAGATGAAAATAGAACATATCCGGATCTTATTATTATTGATGGTGGAAGAGGTCAGCTTAATTTTTCCAAGAGAGAACTTGAAAAAATAGGTGTAAACATTCCAATTATTTCAGTTGCTAAAAAATTCGAAGAAATTTATATTCCAAGACGAGTAGATCCAATCAGGCTTTCAAAAAAAGATAAAGCTCTTCATTATATCCAAGAAATTAGAAACGAGGCACATAGATTTGCAATTAAATATAATAGACTGCTACGTAGAAAGGAGTTGATACAATAGAAAAATTCAAACTTAAAACTAGTTTTGAACCACGCGGCGATCAACCAAAAGCAATAGAAAAACTAGTAGAGGGAATAAAGAACGGTGCAAATAAGCAAACTCTTCTTGGAATAACTGGCAGTGGTAAAACTTTTTCTGTCGCACACGTCATTGAAAAAGCACAAAAACCAACTCTAGTTATAGCACATAACAAAACCTTGGCAAGCCAGCTTTATAATGAATTCAAAGAACTATTTCCAAATAACCGTGTGGAATATTTTGTTTCATATTATGATTACTATCAACCTGAATCATATATCCCTGAAAAAGATCAATTTATTGAAAAAGATGCTGATATTAATCCAAAGATAGAGCAGATGAGACTCTCTGCTACTGCTTCACTTCTTTCTAGAAAAGATGTGATAGTTGTAGCATCTGTTTCATGTATTTATAGTGTCGGCGACCCAACTGATTTTTCAAAACTAGGTTACGAACTAAGAAAAGAACAAACCGTTAGAAGAAAAGATATAATCGAACAACTCGTTGATATGCAGTATGAACGAAACGAAATGGATCTTCAACCAGGTAGATTTAGAGTAAAAGGAGACACTATTGATATAATTCCAAGTTACTACAATGATATTATTAGAATTGAACTATTTGGAGACACAATCGATAGAATTGTCGAAATAGATAAAATAACTGGTGAAACAAAAGACGCAATGGAATATTTTTATTTGTTTCCAGCTAAACACTTTGTTGTTGATGAACATAAAAAAGAAAAAGCAGCTGAGTCAATAAAAGAAGAACTTGATTCTAGACTTTCTGAACTTGATATGATCGAGTCACACAGGCTTAAACAAAGAACACTTTATGACCTGGAAATGATCGAAGAAACAGGTTTTTGCAAGGGTATTGAAAACTACTCAAGGCATTTTGATGGAAGAAAACCAGGTGAAAAACCGTATTGTCTCCTTGATTACTTTCCAGATGATTTTTTACTAATAATTGATGAAAGCCATAGAACTATCCCTCAAATCCATGGTATGCATAAAGGTGATTACTCTAGGAAAAACTCCCTAATTGAATATGGTTTCAGGCTTCCAAGCGCCTTTGATAATAGACCTCTTAACTTTACAGAATTTAAAGAATATATGAATAATGTTATTTTTGTATCAGCTACACCTGGTGATTATGAACTAGATGTTTCAGATCAAGTAGTCGAGCAAATCATTAGACCCACGGGGTTAGTTGATCCAAAAGTTGAAATTAGACCAATTAAAGGCCAGGTTCCTAATTTAATCGAGGAAATTCATAAAACAATTGATAGAAATGAAAGAGTTCTAGTTACAACTTTAACTAAGAGACTTGCTGAAGAACTTTCTGAGTATTTAGCTGAAAAAGATATTAAAACTAGATATCTACATTCTGAAATTGATACTATAGAACGGTCTGAGATAATCAGGCAATTAAGACTTGGAAAATTTGATGTTTTAGTTGGAATTAATCTTCTACGTGAAGGTCTTGACATTCCTGAGGTAGGATTCATTGGAATACTTGATGCAGATAAAGAAGGGTTTTTACGCGATCATAGAAGCCTTATTCAAATAATTGGCCGAGCTGCAAGAAATGTAAATTCCTTTGTAGTTTTGTACGCCGATAAATTAACTGAATCCATTAGTAAAGCAGTTGATGAAACAAATAGAAGAAGAAAGTTACAAATTGATTTTAATAAAAAACATAATATCACACCAAAAACTATTGTTAAACCTATCAAAGAAAAAGTAGTTGAAATAAAAAACACAAAACATATCCCTAAAAAGGATATTCCTAATGTAATAATTGAGCTTGAAACTGAAATGAGGGACGCTGCAGACAACCTTGAATTTGAAAAAGCAATAGATCTTAGGGATAAAATCAATAAATTAAAACAAAATCTTGAAAAAAGTCTTGTGAAAAAATGAAGAAAAAAAAGAAAGGAATCCTAAGCACGATAAAAAGGATTAGAGTTAGAAAAAGTAAGAGAGAAACAAAGTTTAATAATTCAAAAAATTTTAAAACTAGATCAAATAATTACTCAAATATTCAAGTAGAATCAAAAAATTCCTCAAACGATTTTATAACAAATCCACGTAATGGATCAAAAAATATTGTGATAGATGAAAAAGATAAAAAAGAAAAGAAAGATAAAAAAAGCAATAATGAAAATATATCTAAATTGGAAGAAAAAACAAATTTAATTACTTTTGATCATAAACTTACTAATTTTGAATATAAACTTAAGTATCTGAATTTAAGAGACCTAGATGGATCAGATTATGGTAGGTATTTTCCACCTATTAGAAATGAAATAATTATTGTTGATGAAAAAGAAAGAAAATTTACTGCAGTAAGAGCAGGAAACAATCAGATAACAGGAGATTTACTTAACTTTTTTAAAAAAAATGGTATTGAACCAGGGGATGTTTTCAAATTTGAGTATGATCCTGATGAGAGAAATGAGGATGGTTTGCATCTTTTAAGGCTAAAAAAGAAAGAATAATAACACCAGATTAAAATAAAGATAAAACAATTTTTATATTAGTAGCTCATTATTATTAAAAAGAATACAGATTGGTGAAAGTAGAATGAAAGAAAAAATCTTAACAATTCTTATAATTTTTTTATTTTTAATGTTGACAATTAGTTCAGTAAATGCTCTTGACATAATTGAAAAAAAAGACCAGGGAATTAAAACTTCAGGGGATCCTGATTGCGATGGACGTTTATGGCTGTGGGGGCCTTACGGTGGATGGACTGGTGAATTAATTAATTTTACACCAACAATTGCTAGTTTAAATAGAGAGGATGCCTGGAGATTAGGAGAATGTTGTGTTGATTTTACATGGGAATTTGGAGATGGAAAAACTTTAAGTTTTACATGCTGCTCAATGGAAGAATACAGATCTAAAAAACCAAATCGTGTAAGCCATAGATATGAAGATAGCGGGGTATATACTATTAGACTGACCGTAAGTAGTCCATTTTTAACACTTTACGATACAGATAAAGTGATTATTAAAAATACTAATGAACATAACCCATGCAAACCAACTGTTAGTTATAGAAAAGTATGGAATGCCGGAGAATATATACATCTGTATATATTAGTTAGTAATGATTTAGATAATGATCCAGTTAGATTTTATTTTGAATTTGAAGATGGTTATATACCTTCACATCCAATATCCTCTGAAAAAGGTTGGACCAAGTATTATAATTCAGGAGAAACTGCTAATATTTTATTGGATATAGATGATACAAATGGCAGGTGCAAAATAAAAACTCAAGACATATGCGGTGCTGAAAGCGACTGGATTAATATAAGACCCAAAAAAAGTAGGAACTTATTTTTTCTAAGACTTATAGAAGAATTTCCACTATTTGAAAAAATATATTCATATCTTACTTTTATATTTTAAAAAATTCTTTATTTTCTATGAGAAAAAGATGCAGGTGAAGGGATTTGAACGCCAAAATACCGGTAAAATTTATGTTTTTTCTGCTGTTGGTTAAAATATTGTCGGCTACATCATTTAAAAAGATAAATTTAAATATTTTATCTAAATGAAAAAATTGAAAAATGATTAAAAACATTATTAAAAAATGTGATATGAACAAAGAGACGGAAATAAAATTTTTTTTCCCATACAGTACATATTTCATTCAAGGGTTCATAAATATATTTGTTGCTATAGCTATATTAACAATGCCAATGATATTATTTGTTTTTCTTAGATTTACATACCCATATCTTTCAGAATTTTCTTATAGAATAATATTCTTATTTATGCTATTTATTGTAACGACCTATGTTATTGCAGTGACTTATTTCTATTTTGATTATTTTCATGAACCTAAGTTTAAATTTTTCAAAAAATTAAAAACCTATTTTCTAAGAAAACATATTCTTGACAAAATAAATTGTCCAAAATGTAGGAAAAATTTTTCTCATTATGAGTCAATAGACCCTAATTCTAAGTTAGTTTCAGATTTTTTATATTATTGTAAATCGTGTCAAGATTATTACTCTTTAGAAAAAGACAGAAGCTGCAAGAAATTCTTTAGACCTGCATTCTTTTTAAAAAAATTAAAGAACAATAAATAAAAAAGAGACAATTATGCAGGGGAAGGGATTTGAACATTCCTTAGGACTCTTTTTTTCTTTTAACGTTACATATTAATATCCACCTCGTTTATATCTCTATCGGCAAGGGCTTATAATTCCACAAACATTCCTGGATGCTCCCAAAAAACCTAATGTTTTGGGGCATAATTTGGCAAGTGGTTAAATAAGCACCCCCAATCAGCAAAATTTGAGGCTCAAAAAAACCAAATGTTTTTTTTTGGCCTAGTTCAAATCCGGGGGTGTACCCTTGCCCTCATAGAAGATACTATTATGGTTTCTTTTTGAGGACTCTAAATATATATCAAATATTTTATGATACCTGGTAGGTCTCATTTCTGGTGAGCATATACCAGATGATTGTAAGCATTTTTCTAGCAGTTGCTCTACGAGCGGTTTTGAAACTTTTTTTCTCTTTGAGTTTATAGTAATAGTTTTGAAACTTTGGTGTTAGCATACTTGCTCTTCCACTGCATTCGTAGATAATCCATTTAAGCCATTTGTTTACCATGTTGTTTCTCACCGTTTTTTTGGTATCACCAGATTGGTATATACCTGGGCATAGCCCTGCATAGCTTACAAGTGTCTTTGGACTTGTGAATCTTTTTATATCTCCGATTTCTGCTATTATCATTAACGCAGAGAATTCTGCGATACCTGGCATAGTCATAAGCAGCATGGTTTCTTTTTTGTTCTGTGAGATTCTCTTAATTCTTCTCATAACCTCTCTTTCTTCTTTTTTTATATGTCTATATACCTGGACAAAGTTTTTGATATCTGGATCTTGTTTTTCAAGATGTTTTAGTGTTTCTTCTGTGGAGAGTTTTGTATATTTTACTCCTTTTCTTAATAGGTATCCTCTTATTTTTCCTAGTACTTGTAGTCTTAGTCTTGTAAGGTTGGATTTATGCCGTGTTATATCTCTATATCCTAGTGTTTTTTTATCTGGTATCCATACCTCTGGTAGGTAATGTGTTCTTAGTAGATCCGCAAGGATTCTTGCATCTACTTTGTCGGTTTTTTTCTTACATGCGATATCATGTGTTTTTTTGGGATTGGCTAGTTTTACCGGGTATCCCATATCTGATAAGAGTTGGTGTACTCCTCTCCACATTCCACATGCTTCTATTGCAATGGTTATATCTGTACTGGGGATGTTAAGTAGGAATCGTTCTAGTGCTTTTTTGGTTGATGGGAAGATGTGTTCTCTTTTTATTTCTCCATTTTTGTTCATTATACATCCAGCAAGTTTTTCCTTGTGGATGTCCATACCCATGTAGAGTTTTTCCATATTTTTTTTCCTCCTCTAAATCTTTTTTTATAGTGCTTATATTGGCAATAAGCACTATAGTTTTTTTTAGAGTATATATTATAGAAAAAAAGAGTCCTACTGCCAATCA
>CAZFFN010000024.1:0-50560 GCA_964518165.1 uncultured Thermoplasmatales archaeon | reverse complement strand
TGTCCTGTTCTTTCCGAAGCTTTTCGGATAAGGGTAGTATACAGTAGACAGTATATATCATTATGCACAAAGGTATATAAGTATGTAAAATTATTACAGGCTTGTGTAAAAATATGACGAAGAGAAAAAGAATGAACATTTCTTTAACAAAAGAAGAAAACGAACTAATCAAAAAACTTGCGAAAGAAGAGCATCGTCCATACAGTAGGCAGATTGTACATATGACATATGCCTATATACAAAGTAATAAGAATAAATAAGGTGAAATAAATGAAATATATATGTAATACATGTGGTAAGGTAACTCAAGAGCATGATGTAACAATTCATTATACAAAGAACTCCAGTGGATTAGAAATTGTAGCTATTTGTCAAATGTGCTTAGACGGTTACTTGGATAAAACAAAGGCAGATACTAATAGAAAAGATGAAGATACTGAAAGAAGGGAAATTAAAAGAAAATGGTAATTGAACTTCTAAGATAACAGATAAAACAAGCAAACAAAAAAATAGACGTTCTGAATACATATTACCTCATGTAAAACAGGTCTAATCAGCCAGGTCGGTTAAATTTTTAAAAAATAGTAAAAAACTAAATATTGATTTTGGTTAGTTTAGTTAGTTATTTGAGGAGAGGTATATGGTTAATAAAAAAATCATAGTATTAGGATTAATTCTAATATTGAATGCATCTGTTTTTAGCGGTTGTATTGATGATAATCAAACAAAAAAAGTTGAAGAAATTGAACTAGCTGAACCTGGTGAGTATATAGTCACCCATATCAACAATGTTGAAAACGGAAAGATTGCTGTAAGAATCGATATTCCAAAAAAACCTCGCTATGATACAAAAGCACCAATTGTAGTTCAGGCTTCTACATGGTTTGTGGAAAAATATGATCATGAGTTTGTTCCATTTCATCTGGTCTATAACCCTGTTGATGTGGGAGTAATTTCTGTAAGTTATCTTTGGCCAGGAAAAACAGATCCAGATACAAACATAAGTAGTGAAGGTATCTATGATTATGGTGGACCAAAAAGTATTGCTGCACTTCGTGATGTAATCCGATTTGCTGCCGGAGAAAATCCAAATATTGATGGGGTATATCTTAATGATTTAGTAAGTATCGATGCAATCTATGACAACCTTGGTTTATTTGCATCATCTCATGCAGGTGTTGTAGCAACTAATGTCATGGCATATGAAGGATCAGAACTTAAGTCACTTGACTATTTTGTTGGAAGAGAGAATCCCACTTCTGATGAAATGTATGCCTTGGAATTAGGATATTTCGATGATGACCATAACCCCATCCATAATCCATATTATGACCACACCGGATATAGCCCTACAAATCTTTCCTTTAATTATTCGACCGTATCATGGGTAAAAAATAGTATATTTCCAGATGGAAGGATCATCTTTAATGTTTCAAAGGGAAATGATTTCATTGTAGATGAGCGTGGTCCGCATATGATGGGAAAAAGATATTTTTCAACTAATTTAACAAAAGCTCTAATGGACAATAATGTTTTTACTGAAGATTCCTGGCCAGATGATATTGCGACACCTAATGAAACAAAGAAGATTTGGCCGTATCGTAAAACAGTTCATAATTATGATGATATCGGCAAAAACCTTCCAGATTTAAAAGTGATGCTTGTCTTTGCTACCTATGACCATGTACAATCCGTTCCTGATAAACCACATATCAGACAAGCTTATGATGGATTTACTAAAACTGCTAATCTTTCATTTGTTAGATTGAACATGGATGTTTCATATGTACAATCAGAGCTTTATCCAAATGCTTCAACAATCAATGGATTTCCTGATAAACCTGCAAATACCGAGCCAGCTGATTGGTATAATGAATCTGAATCATGGGGATTTATTGGAAAGTTTGATAGTGAAATGACCGCTCGAACAGTTCCACTTGCTGGCATATCAGAGATGGCTGATAGAGTACAATTCAACAACTGGGATAAAAATCTTGATAAAACATTATTAAACTATGATCCGTAATCAAAAGAGTATGCTCTTCAGTAATTAATTTTTAAATTATCCCTGGATAGCTTCATACAAACAAAAAATTGATGTTTTGAATGAATATTTTCTCCTTTAAAACAGGTCTAACCTAAAATATCTTCTTAAATCTACATAAAAAAATACGCAAGAATTACAACGATAACTAAACTAGGAAGCATGTTCAAAATTCTTATCTTTTTAATATCTAAAATAGTTATACCTAGACCAAGCAGTATTATACCACCAACGGCTGTTAGTTCATTTATCATAACTTCAGTAAATACTGTTTGCATATTTGATGCAAAGAGTGTTAACCCACCTTGATAGATAAGTAACGGGATAAATGAAAAAAGAACGCCTATACCCATAGTTGCAGCTAAAACTATTGATGAAAAACCGTCAAGTGCTGATTTTGCGACTAAAAGATCAGGAATTCCAGTGAGCCCTTCTTCGATAGAACCAAGGATTGTCATAGAACCCATGCAGTAAAGTAAAAATGCTGTGACAAAACCCTCTGAGAATCTTTCATTTCTTGTTTTTAACTTTTGTTTTAGAAATTCTCCAAAATTATTAATTCTTTTTTCAATATCTACTATTTCTCCAAGAACTGAACCTAATACGATACTTACAATCATGATAAGAAAATTATTTGTTTTAATAGCCATTGTTATACCTAGAACAATTGTAAATAATCCAATCCCATGAAAAGCTGTATCTGAGATCTTTTTTGGAAGTCTTGAATGGATTATTAATCCAATTATACTGCCGATTATTACAGCTAATACGTTAACTAAAGTTCCATACATTTCTTCGTTGTATATGGTAGATGATATAAAATATCTTTAGGTTATTTACAGATATATAATTTTTCGTTAAACTTAAGTTTAATTGGTTAATATAAACTTTAAAAGAGACCATATATAATCGTTATCTAAAAACTCTTAAAGAATGTCCATATTTATAGTTGGTAATAATTTATGATATTAGTAGGATATTTTACAAAAGGTGGAGCTTCTGAGGAATATGCTAATGTAATTAAAGACACTCTCATATCTAAAGGTCATAAAGTTGAAATATGTAATCTAGCAAAAAATATTCCCGACGTTACTGATTTTGAAACAATCATTCTTGGGACGGGAGTTAGAATATATAGAGTGTACGGCCGTTGGAAGAAAGTTTTAAAACAAAAATCAATCAAAGAGAAAAATCTGTTTTTATTTCTCTCAAGTGGGATGGCTGCAGAAAAACCAGAAAAAGCAGTTGAGAAATTCTTAAAACCCTTAGTTAAAAAATATGATCTCAAACCTAATCTACTTGTTTCTTTTCCAGGTAAAATGCCTGAAAAATGGGCAAAGTATGACGATAGTAAAAAAATGGCAGTGGATCCAGATCTTGCAAAAAAATGGGCAGAAGAAATATCTTCTCGAGTAAAAAGAGGATGAACTATGAAATCATTAGTTATTGTAAAATCCATTCATCATGATAATACCTTAAAAATTGCTGATGCTATAGGAAAAGTCCTTGGTGCAGATGTTAAAAGAGCTGCTTTTAGACTTAGTTCTAAAGCATGAATTGCATTAAACATTGCTGGTTCATAAAGTTCTTTTTTAAGACTAATCTTTGCTGATTCTAGATAATTCAGACTTAAATTGTAATAATCCTGTATCTTATTAATTGTTGTTTTATCCTGACCCATTGCTTTCCCTTTTCATAAATGACAATACCATTTTCTTTTATTTGTTTTTGTAAAGTTTTATCCATATCTTCATAATCTTTAACACTTTTGAATAATGGTTTTGCCTGATGATAGCATTTATTTGTAACAATTGCTATTTTATCTAGAATTTTTTCTTTTTCTTTTTTTGACCAGGATTCTTTTAAAAATAATAAATCAATATCTGACTTTCTGTGTGCATTACCTTGAGCAACAGATCCATATAAAATTATCAAATAATTTTCAAAATCTACATTTTTTATTTCTTCTAAATAGTTTTTTACTTCATTTCGAAATTCTTTTTGTTGAATATATCCAAGATATATATTTTTTTTATCTAATGAGTCATCAGCTTTGAAAGCTAGTATCGACTTATTTTTTGGATCTATTGAAAATATTATATGAAATGGTTGTAAAGTATATTTTATCGTTCTTCCAACAGAATTTAGTTCATAAGTTCCTTTGACAATTTTTCCCTCTTCTAATTTTTTTAAATGTTTTGATGTTGCTGGTTTACTAATTCCAATTATTGCAGATATCTCAGAAAGTGTTTTATCATTTTGAATTAGTAGTTCTATGATTTGTTTTTCATGCTTGTTTAGTAGCTCCATAATACCAACATATTAATATATTAACTAATTAGTTAATAAGTTTTTTTGTTAGTTATGTCAAAATGTAAATCTGCTAGTTATTAAAAAAATATATTGTAAATTATATATTTTTTTTATGATTAATATTTTCAACGACCTCTTATATCATTTAATAAATGATTAATATGCTATCATTCATTGACTATGACAAAGTATAAATATAACAAATTATATAGTAACTATAGTGAATACATAATGAATAATACAACCACTATACAATTAGAAAAAACTGTAGTAAATTCTCTGAAAAAAGTAAAAGAATATCCAAGACAAACATACAATGAACTCATAAACCACATGATCGAAATCTTTATAGAAATAAAAAAGAGAAACCAATATGATGAATTTTTACACAAGATCCAACAACCAAAAATGAAAGAACTATGGGATAACAAAGAAGATGAGGAATGGGAAGATGCCTAAATCAGGCGATGTGATACTTGCAAAAGTACAGTACACAGACACTTTTGAAATAAAAAAAAGACCAGCTCTTGTTCTCTTTGGAGAATTTGATAATGTGGTAGTTGCAGGAATCACAAGCAACTTAGAAATGAAAGGGATACCACTTACAAAAAAAGAAGGAGCAATAAAAGACAGCATCATAAAAATAAACTACTTATTCACAATTTCAAAAGCAATGATAGAAAAAAATCTATTTTCATTAAACAAAGAAAAGAAAAAAATTGTATATGATAAAATAACAAAAAAACTAAGTGATTTAAAGATTAACTAGCCTGCTAAGCATATCCTGTTGCTGTAATAATTGCAATAAAAATATTATTTGAACACATATCTTAGTTATGCTATTAGAATCATTTATCAATAAAAACAAGTTATATATATTCAAAACAGGGGAGACATATGATTGAAAAAAATATAAAATGTCCAAATTGTTCAAATATTATAACTGTTAAGGGAAAACCTGGAAAGCAAATTTTTGTTACTTGCCCAAAATGTAAAACAGATGGTAAATTTACTTTTCCAAAAAATGAAAAAGGAAAAACAGAGGATTGTTTTACAAAAATTGGAGATAAATGTTTTACAAAACTTCGTAATTTTAATGCTGTTATGGGTTTAATTCATCTATTTCAAGGCATACTAATGCTTGCTCTTAGTAGTTTTGAAAATTGGAGCGTTACAACAAATTATTTAAAATTCATACCTAACGAAGGTCTCCAACCTGCAACTCAAACAGTACTTGAGATTCCATTAGCACCATTAGTTGCTTTGTTTTTATTTATGTCAGCTACTGCCCACTTTTTACTTGCAACCGTATTATATGATTGGTATGTAAAAAACCTAAAAAAACATATGAACAAAGCAAGATGGATCGAATATTCATTTTCTGCATCTCTAATGATATGGATAATTGCGATGCTTACAGGTATATATGATATAGGCACTTTAATTGCATTATTTACGTTAACCATGGTTATGAACCTAATGGGCCTAGTAATGGAGATCCATAACCAGACAACAAAAAAGACAAACTGGATATCATATATAGTTGGGTGTATCGCAGGATTTGTTCCATGGCTTGTAATTTTTATATCACTAATATCAGCTCAGGTATATAGTGGAGGAGATGTTCCAGATTTTGTGATTATAATATTTATCACAATTGCTGTGTTTTTTAATCTATTTGCAATAAATATGGTTCTCCAATACAAAAAAATTGGAAAATGGGCTGATTATCTATATGGTGAAAAAATGTATATTGTTTTAAGCCTAGTTGCTAAATCAGCTCTTGCCTGGCAGGTATTTGCAGGAACTTTACAGCCATAATCGGATATAATCTACCTAACTCCTTAATTTTTTCTTTACTTTTTCATAAAAAATAAAAATTAATTTGTCTGGTTTAGGCAATGTAATAAATCAAAGTAATAATATATGTATAATATTTTACCAAATCACGTAAGATAGTTTGGATTTATAACCCTTAAATGATTAAAAAAATATTAAAATCTGGAGTGAAACTAAGATAATCTTCTAGGTATTGCTTTCAATAGAAAGCTTCTTACAAACAAAAAAATTGGTGTTTTTAATCTAGAATTACTGTTAAACAGTATTAAAATGCCAGGTACGCTGATTTTCCTGTTGGAACTAGTAAAATAGATCCATTCTATTTAATTTCATTTTTTTACCTGTTTAAGACATCCACTTTTAAGTGCATATTCATAGTTTTTCTCATTGTGATCACCAATAAAAACAGTATCGCCAACTTTATATTTCGTATGAGTTTTCCATTCCGTAAACGATTTTTTTACAACATATTTTTTAAGCCCAGATTTTGACAGATAGGACAACTTTTTATCAGATAGATCTGTAAGTTCATTTATTCTTTGTTGTTTGAATTTGGTGTAATTTCCAGGATATGTTTTAATGGAATGGTCTTTCATGAAAAAAATAGTATCAGAAACGGAATCAAGAAACATTCGATCATGAGATGCAACAATAACGGTTCCGCCATAGCTATTCAAAGCACGCTCTATTGCTTTTTTTGATTGAATATCCATATGATTTGTAGGTTCATCAAGAATAAGGAAATTATACGGCTGCATCAGTAACTTGAGAAGAGAAACCCGTGCACGTTCACCACCTGAGAGTTGATTAATTTTTTTATAGATTGCTTCACCTTTGAAATTGAATTGACCAAGTAAGGCTTTTGCATCGTTTTCATCAAGATCTTTATGATCTTTTAACACCTCATCAACCAAGGTGTTTTTTGGGTTTAAAGAAAGATGGGCTTGATCAAAATATCCATATTTTACGCCTCTACTTATATGAACGTTTCCTGTATCTTGTTTTTCTTCACCAGTCAATAGTTTTAATAAGGTTGTTTTTCCACAACCATTAGGTCCGATTAAACCTATTTTTTGCCCAGAAAAAATCTCAAAATCAGCGTTCTCAAGTATTGTTTTATCATTAAAATGTTTACCTATTCCATTGCCATCGGCAACGTTTTTTCCTGATTTAAATGACGATTCAAAATTAAAACGTAAGAGATACTTTTTCAGAACAGGATTTTCTAAATGTTTGGATTTCTCCATTCTTTTTATTTTACTTTTGATCTGTATATCATATTTATTCCGCCGTGTCATTTTCTGAATGGATGCTTTCTGTTGTTTCATTTTTTTTAAAGATTTCTTGTATTCACGATATTTCTGCTGTTGCCTAAGACGATTTTGTTCAAGATATTCCCCGTAATCTGCGTTAAATACCTGAATGTTATCTCCTTGAAAATCAAAGACCCTGTCAACAAGATCGTCAAGAAGGTACTCATCATGGGTAATAATCATCACAGAACAGGGTAGATCAACGATTCCCTCTTCTAACCACTCAATTGTCTCAATATCAAGATGATTAGTTGGTTCGTCAAGTAGCAGTAGATCACATTGATCAGGTTGGACAAGAACACTAGCCAAGGATAGTTTTTGATGTTCACCTCCTGAAAGAACATCTATTTTATCTGTAAGAGATATATATTCTAAGGAGACCTCTTTGAGAATTTTTGTGACCTCATCAAATAGAGACTCATTTGTTGATTTGCCGATCGAAACCTTTAACTCCTGAATTTTTTCAAGGATTATTTTATATGCATCTGAATCGTATACTTCAGGGTTTTCAAGTTGTTTTTCATATTTTTTTAATTGCTGCTGGTAGCTGTGTTCATTAATTTGTTGAGTGATAAATTGTTGAACAGTTACATTTTTTTGATGCTCGATGGTCTGGCTCAGCATCCTGACCCTGAGATCCTCCTTTATAAAAAGTTCACCATCATCTGGTAACATATCTTTTAAAAGAACGCGAAAAAGAGATGTTTTCCCACAACCATTTGGCCCAATTATTCCAATGCAATCGCCTTTATGCACATTAAAAGATGCATCTTTGAAGAGTGTTTTACCATGAATTGTTTTTGAAATATTTTTAGCTTGAACTAATGGGTTCATTTTAGATGCAAATGAATTCATACAGTATAGATTTTTAGTTTTAATCATTCATTTAAAAAATAAATAACAAATTCTTTATATAATGTAATTAATATATTATTAGATAATTAATAACGTTCAAAATGAAATGCTTCAGAACTTTGCATAATGACATAAATTGATTAATATAACGTGAGACAAATGGGCAAAAAAACAAAACTACCAAGGGAATTCTGGGCGGTCAATGCATCCAATCTATTAGAAAGAGGTGCATACTACGGCATGTTAGCTGTTTTTTCCTATCATCTAGTATACAACATTGGAATAGAAAGCTGGATGGTTGGAATACTGACAGGTATCTCAATGGGTCTAATAAATTTCATACCTTTGATTTCTACAGCACTTGCCAGTAAATATGGTTTTAAAAAAATCCTTTTGTTTTCTTATACGACTCTTGCCCTGGGATATATCACACTAGGTTTTGGTTACTCTTTTTTATTGATATTTCTAGCAGTAATCATAATGGGTCTTGGCTCAGGTTTTGAAAAAGCTCTAATTGCTGCATCAATTTCTCATTCATCTGATGAAAAAAACCGAGATTATGCATTTAACATATATTATTGGGTGATTAACTTTGGTGCTTTTTTTATCCCTATTAGTATCACTTTTTTATTTGTACCAGAAAATTATGGCAGTGTATTTTTCTTAATGGCTTTATTTATCCTGTGTAGTTTTTTAATCATTCTACTATCATATAAAAATCCAGTTGAACCTGATCCTTCAATTTCAACATTAAAAGCTGTTAAAAATCTAAAAGTTATATTTAAAGACCCTAAATTTGCAATAGTTTTGCTTATTTTTTCAGGATGCTGGTTTATGCTTTACACAAGAAAACCTTTTACTCCCCTATTTATGACAGATTTTAGAATTCTTCCAAATTGGTTTATTCCAATTCTTGCAGCTCTAAATCCTGGAACAATTATTACCTTAGGTCAAGTATGGGCATATATAATAAAGGGGCGTAAAATTGATTCATTGAAAATGCTTATCTCTGGTGTTCTAATAATATCTGCAGGTTTTTTTATAGTAGGAATTACCTTGAATCCAGCAGTATTTATTGCAGGTATCATTATTTTATCCTTTGGTGAGCTTGTATCTTACCCTGCGTTTCTAAGTTATGTATCAAAGATTCCCCCTAAAGAAAAACGTTCTATATATATGGGGTATTCTTTTATGCCTCTAGCAATTGCTGGAGTTACAGCACCAATAGCGGGTGGTTTTCTTTACTATTATATTGCCGAAAACATGGCTATGGGGAAGCTTTTTTGGGCAATTGTAGCATCTATAGGGCTAGTAGCAGCAACAGCGTTTATTCATTACGATCTTCACTATAACAAAAAGAAGAGAAAAATTAAATCTAAATTAAAAGCAAATATTCCACTACTATTTATCCCAGTTATTTTAATCATTGCTTTTTCATTAGGTCCAGATACAATTTATAGAGGACCTCTTTCTGATGAAAACACACCAGATGAAATATTAGATGAAGAAACTTGGAAATATCTAAATGAAACATATTTCTATGAAGGAGAGTTAGATGAGACTGAATCAATCTCATATGACATATCTAAAGAAAAAATGTTTATCGATTCAATTAATTTGAATCTTAGTTGGTCTGATGAAGATGATATAAGACGCTTTAGAAAATTTGAAAACAAAGGAGATACTTTTTTAGCAAAAATAATAGTTGATGGTAAAGTAGTCGGCAGAGATAGTTATAAAAATATTCATTCTAAAAAGGGTTTTATAGATTTGAAATATGATTATAATGATGTAAGTTTTGAACAAAGTTCTTTTGCAAAAGTTGAAATTATTCTTTTAGAATGTGATGATTATTATCCTATTTTTGGATTTGATTTAATCACAATTGAGGATTCTTCAAATACCTATGAACTTGAAATTATTGTAACGTATTTAGAACAAATCTACAAAAATTAGTTATTTGTAAGGATAAAATAATTTACAAAAAACGCTATACAATAAATGATAAAAGTGCGCATTTACGAATTATGTCCCACTGTGTGCCTACAAGATAGACATATGTGCTTAGAAAGAAAAACCAAAGGATTTTCTAGCAATAATCTGAAAATAATCTTCTGAACTCATATATTATCTATATGAATATATTTAGTACTGGTATATTACTATTATTGGAGATATCATAATATATAAAAATTATAGTTTTGCACCACACCTCACACAGAAATTACTACCTGGTTCAATTCTTTGCCCACATTTCATACAAAATGATTTTTTATCTTTGTTTTTATTTAGATGTTTTAAACATTCTTCTTTTGCTTGAAGTAGATCTGGATTGTTTGGATCATCAACAAGGAATCTTTCAACAATTTCAAGTTGCTCAGCATACATTCCCTTCTTTTCATAGATTGTTGAGATCATTCCCCAACTTCCCCAATCATATGGATCTATCTTAACTGCATATCTATATGCTTCTAAAGCTTCATCAAGCCTATCTTCTTTAAAAAAAATGTTTCCCTTATTTTGATATAACACCTTATTATTTGGATCTAAATTAAGAGCGTAATCAATAATTTTTAAAGCATCATTTATCTTGCCAAATTTGAATAGGCAAATTGATTTCAGACACCAAATATTTGGGTCATCATTTTTAATGTTAAGAGCTAAATCAAAATACTTTAAAGCTTCAGAATAATTTTTCTGATTGAAGAGTTTTATACCCTTTTTAGCATATTTCTCATATTGTCTTGACATGCGTCTACCCAGCTTTTTTATAAATATATCTGATAAATAATTTTTGTTTTTAAATTTTATTTATTTTAAACAATATAATTAATATTAATTTGATTTTTGATGCAAAAGCTATATAAACCCTGTAGGTAGATAAAAGGGGAATATGTTGTGTTATTTATGAATGATGAGAATAAAAATCTAAATATTAGGCTTCCTTTACCAAAAAAACATAAAAATGAAATATTTGCTGTAGTAAATAGACGACTGGGTGGTTCGCGGCTTAAAGTTGCTTGTGCAGATGGTAAATCAAGGATGGCGCGCATTCCTGGCAGTAGGAAAAGAAAGATCAAAAAATTAAGAGACGGAGATTTACTTATAATTAAACCATGGGACATCCAGGATGAAAAAGCAGATGTTCTATTTAGCTATAGAAGAAATCAGGCTAGATTTCTAAGTAGAGTAAATAAATTACCCGAAAGTTTAAACATTTTTTAATATGAAAGGTTTTTAATTTTCATATTATTTATCTGCGCGTATTCTTCTTGTTTTTCTTACTGAAATATGCAACAAGGATGATACCTACTAAAATTATTCCGCCTAAAACCGCTAGCATCTGTATGCTAATACCTGCATCTTCTGTTTCTCCATATCCTTTGTTTAAATCAGTGAGTTTTTCAGTTGATAAATTATAGCTATAATCCATTTTTCCATCATTGTCTTCATCGATTAAATAACAATTATCTTTTTCTGAGTATTCAACATCAACTGTTTTTTCCAGTGATCGGATAAAACAACAATCATAAATGGAATTGCTATCTTCATCAATTAAATAGCCAAAATTATCTATTATTTTCACATCAATTAAAACATTATATTCCTTTGATTTAGAATTTGTTTTTCCATCATTTGCAGTTACAATAATAATATATTCACCTGGATCTTTCCATGTATGTTTAATTGATACAGGTTCGCCCTGATTATTAAATGAAGTGTTTTCTTTGTTTCCATCTCCCCAGTCAATGACATATTTTATCGTATCATTATCTGAATCTGTAGAAACTAGTTCATAGGTATACTCTTTATTCTTATTTCCTGAATCTGGGCCATTTATCACAGGTGCTGTTGGACGTGTGTTAGGTATTTTAATTACTATTATTTTTGATGAGCTATCTTTTCCCCCTTTTTCGTCATCAACAGAGAGTTCAACTGTATAACTATCAGCTGAATCATATGAATGAGATACAACTTTTTCATTAGAATTCACCCCATCGCCAAAATCCCAAACATAGGTCAAGGAATCACCATCTGGATCATAACTATCTGATGCATCAAAAGTTATAGATTCGTCTATATATGCAGTTTCATCGCTGACAATAAAAGCAGCAGAAGGATTCTTATTTTCTTCAGCTTTGATATTGTTATTTTCGCCGTTTGATGGACCGGGAGATGGAGATGAAGAACTTTTTTCAACTTCTATTGTTCCACCTTGGTTAGTATGATCGATAGGTATACCTTCAGGCGTGGAATCATATAGCGATGTACTTAAAAATTCAAGATCACAAGTAGTTCCACCAGAGCTTGAACCAACACGTTCAAATTCCAAACAAGCGATATTTAAATTACCTGAAAGACTACCAAGAGAATATGCATTTAAATTTAGTTCACCGGAACTTTCGTCAAGATGATGAAAAACAGCATGAAAATTAGTAGATGAATTATCAACTTTTTTTAACGATACAATATTTGGATTCCATGACAACTTGAAGTTTACACTACCAACATCAATAGCATCAGATATATATACACACCCCAAACTAGTTCCATCGTAAGGTACATTAATATTATCAATGCCAATTACAGGCATATTACCAAATGAACTAAAACTCATGCTAAATGTCTTAGTACCAATTATTGAAGCTGTTCCATTCTCAATAGAAAAAGGGACCTTATATCCAATATTTGAACAATCATACAAACCGCAATCTGAAATTGTAAGATCACAGCAATCGCCATTAAAAGCACAATCAATGCATTCAAAAGTTACAGCGATAACAGTTAAATCCCCATTTAAACAATCTTTAGAGTAAGCAATTAAATCCAATTTTCCATTTTCTTCATCTAATTTGTATTCAACAGAAAAATCGCTTACAGATTTATCAACTGATACTGTTTTTAATATTTCAGGAGTCCAAGAAAAACACAGCTCTAAAGATCCAATATCAACTGCGTTCAGTAAAGTAATATAGCAAGTCTCTTGTCCATCCATTGTTAATTCTATATCATCAACCTTAAACAAATTTTCTTGTTTGCTTTCTCCAACAATTGTTGCAACACCATCATCAAAACTATGGGTAATAGAATTACCTTGTGGTGTTGCATCAAAAAGGTTACTTTTTGTAAATAATAGATCAGTATCATCAAGTTCCTCAGCAAAAATAGCTGGTTTAAATGACAAGGAAATTATTTCTAATTCTTCACTTGATAAACTTTCTTCTGAATAAGCACAAATATCTATAAGTCCAACAACTTCATCGATACGATAATATACAGCATCAAAATCAGTATCAGAATCATTTACTGATACAAGTGAAATAATACTAGGATTCCAAGATATGCTACACTCTAAACTACCAATATCTACTGCATTATAGATATTAACACAGCCGGAACCATTCCCCTCAATTAAAATATCAATATCTTCTATACTAATAATAGGTCTATCATCAGCTAAACTAACATCTATTATAAATATGCTTGATAAAAATAGCATTACAGCTATTACTACAGCATTTGTAACTTTTTTCATTTTTTTCCTCTCCATTTATTTTTTAAAAAAAATTAAAAAAATGAATGAATTTTATTTCATTCATTCTCATACTTTTATATTGTTCCAGTACAGCTGGGATATAGTACAGCATAAGCAGCATCACCTGCTATATGCAATGCTAGATATCTAACATCAGCTGCGTTTGCATCGCCGCCGTTGCAGTTTACATTTGGATTACATCCATGTAGGTCTTCAAAACCAGTCTCACCAAGTAGATGCATTGCAAGATATCTTACATCATTGACGCCGAGTACACCGCTTCCGTCCATGTCGCCTTCTAGTTCTTCACCGTCATGATTTACATAAGCATGTCCATTAGTTGTAAAATGCGGTATAGGCTGAGCTATCGGCAGATCATTTAATAGTTCACTATTTTCTATTACAAGATCGCATCCGTTTGTTCCTACAGCTTGGAATCCTATTCTACCAATGGTAAATTCATTTGTTAAATAATTACTACCACTAGTCCAAGCAAGGATAGTGAGTTCACCGTTTACATTGTCTATGGTGCTCTCAAGACTGTCAAAGTCATAGTCATCAACTCCAGTGACCATTACTTCAGCTGGATCCCAGGTTAATGTAATCTGGCATGAACCAACATGTACAGAGCTATCAACTGTTGCATTCAGATAGGCATGATGTATCTCATCTTCGTGAAGTGTCACATCATCCATTACAATTTCAGCAGAAATGCCCGTACCCACACTAGCCATTGTTGTATCAGTATCAGTAGCCCCTTCGTCATCAGTTACAGTAAGTGTAACAATGTAATCACCATCAGAAGCATAGGTATGAGTTGGATTCATTCCAGAACCAGTACTACCATCACCGAAATCCCAAGCATAACTAACAATACTGTCGCCTCCTTCATCATTATCATGGCTACCGCTTCCATCAAAAGTTATCGGCGGAATGATTTCTTCATAGTCTGCACAGTATGGACCATTTGCATCAGCAGTTGGATCTTGATCTTCTTCACCACCACACTCTATATTAACTGTAGCAGTATCTGTATCAGTTTCTCCTTCGTTATCAGTTACGGTAAGTGTTACTGTATATGTACCACCTGAAGTGTAAGTATGCGATGGGTTTACTCCAGTACCTGTATTACCATCGCCAAAGTTCCAAGCGTAACTAACAATACTGTCGCCTCCTTCATCATTATCATGGCTACCGCTTCCATCAAAAATCACAGGAGTTTCACAGTTTCCTAAATATCCTTCATTTCCACCTGCATCAGCAGTTGGAGGATAGGTAGGTTCTAAATGGTCATTAATATATATACCAGTGCCATCCTCTGCATCAAACTCGAATGTAAAGCGCGGTACGTATTCTTCGAACAATAGTAAGAATTTCTCAGCAATTGTTTGAGAGAACTCTTGGAAGTCTGTTACAGCGCGCACCCATCCCGGACCGGTAGGTGGCCAGTTATCATAACCAGGTTCTGGCCATACAATATTGTCTCTAAGCCAGTTAATATTTGATTGAGTTATTCCCACTCCTTCAGCATCTATCTCAAGGTTATTTCCACCAAGAGTTGATATCATGTTATCTCTAGCTGTAACCGCTGCTGCTTTAGCTGATGATTCTCCACCTGGAACATTTGGTACTCCATCAGTAACAATGTTTACAATATATCTTTCAGTGCCATCACCATCATCTGCAAGTGTGGTAGTTGCTAGATTTATACCTGCCGCAAGAGGTGTCATACCACCATCTTGATCTATATTTTCTATGTTTGTAGCAATAGTTTCATAATTTGCACCAGTAACAGTTATTGGATCTACTTCTACTTGGGCGTTACCCGCAAGTCCATCTGAAAATTGAATTACCGTAAATTCAACCGATCCATCATGCGGCATATTATTTCTAACTGCATTAGCAAGACCTGAAATCATAATATCCCATTCATTTGAATCAATACTACCTGAACCATCTAATACCATAGCAAATTTAGTTGGAACAGTGGCTGGTCCATCGCCGGAATCCATTGAAGAGAAAATTTCGTGTTCATATTTTTTACATTCGTCACTTCTGTCAATATCTAAATTACTGTTAGGTGCTACAAGTGAATTAGTGATAATATATTCATTTCCATCAGCCATGCTGTGTGGATAATTTACAATATTTCTATCAGC
Organism: uncultured Thermoplasmatales archaeon; assembly: GCA_964518165.1. Lineage (GTDB taxonomy): Archaea > Thermoplasmatota > E2 > DHVEG-1 > DHVEG-1 > CAYZTD01. Next base: position 34,501 of record CAZFFN010000024.1, on the reverse strand, counting down.
AGAGTTATACATGTCTTCCGTTGTCTCTTGATTTGGAAGGACAAATTCTGTAAACCGGTTGGGCATAGTATATACATTATAACAATACCATTCTTCACCTTCTTCTGTATGTAATCTTTCAGTAAGACTGCTTTCAAATCTACCTTCTACATCTTCATCTATATAATAGAGCTCTAACGGATCCTTTATATCATCAAGCATTACACCCTCGGAAGGTAAACAATTACCACTAGTTTTTTTGAGACCGATATCATCAATCATTATATGATCCATATTAAAAGGTGGAAGCAACCATGCTTCTATTCCTTCAGGCAAAGATGCTAAATATTGCGAGGTCACATGACTGAAATCATCAACATTCTTTGAAAGCGGGTACTGCCAAACTGATGATCCTTTTGGAATTGGTGTCTGCAAAGTAATATACTTAAATCCTCCATCGTCGTCAACATAGACTGCCGGCATATCATATCTAACACCATCAACATAGAAGGTTTCACCAGCTACAAGAACTCTACCAAGATACATTCTTAGATAGTCATCATCAGCGTTTTCAATACGTAGATACCATCTATGACATGGGTCTGTATCAAATTCAAAGTTGTTATCTCTATCAAAATAGATACGTGGATCATTTTCATCATCCCAGAGGTCTTCCTGGAGAGTATGTGATCTTTCAGAGTCTATTGCATCATCCATATTACCAATGTATGAAACCTCAACATCAAGTTTATCTTCATCTGGATCGCAGTCTTCAAAATTTTCAACAACAAGTTTATGATCCATGAAACAAAGCGGTTCACCAAGATATGAATCATCTGTAAACTTGAATTCTTTTTCAACAGCAACCATGCCGTCGGTTAATATTCCATTCTGCATACAATCTGTATCCATTACATCAAGTATATCACCATGTTCCATACCAGGGTTAGCTGGATCTGTTGATTTATATGGTAAAAATACTTTTGTTACATCAGGCCATGGATCACCAGTAGTTGGAAGCCTTGTATCTATTGTTACTAGGAAATATGTAGTTTCAGTAACAATTGCATCAAATTCTTCAACAGGTTTAAGCCTAACATCTGAACATCCATCCATTAACGAATCACTTGGATGAGTGTAACCTGGTTCATAGAATGCACGTAAAAATATTTTTTCACTAGCATCACCCTGTGCTTTTATCTCATAAACACCACCATGTCCATCTATAAAAGCAGGATTAAAAGTAATACTATCCTTCATAATTGCACCAGGATCAAAAGGCTCAAATTCTTCTTCATAAACAAAGTCAGCTGACCCACTGAATGATTGAGTTGGATAGAAGACATCCTCTTCACCATATATTCTTACAGAGGGCTCATTCTTTCCTTCATTTACAAAGAAATCTATATCGTTATATGCATCAAATTCAAAAACAAATCGAGGCATTTGATAATATTTGAAACGCTCGCCAAATAAAGCTATCTCAACAACCCTGTCAAATATCTCATGTTCATCATAAGTTTTGCACCTGTCTTCACGATCAAGATCAACATCGCTGTTTGGTGCAATAAGGGATGTTGTAACTAAGTACTCATTTCCATCTGCTTTACTGTATCCATATCCGCCTTGTCTAGCTCGATCATCTGAGTCATAATAATCATCAGGCGACTCTTGATTTGGAAGTACGAATTCAGTATAACGGTTCGGCAGTGTATATATATCATACCAATACCAGTGTTCATCTTCTTCAGTATGTAATCTCTCAGCAAGATTACTTTCAAATCTTTCTTCGACTGATTCCTCAATATAATGAAACTCTAATGGTTCTTTTATTTCATCAAGTAGAACACCTGCTCTAGGCAAACAATTGCTACTCTTTCTAAGACTAATCTCATCTATCATCATATGGTCTTCATTGAAAGGTGGAAGTAACCATGCATTAACATTTTCAGGTAAAGATGCTAAATACTGAGAAGTTACGTGGCTAAAATCATCAACGTTATGTTCTAAATTTGATACCCATATATGTTCTCCTTTTGGAATTGGTGATTGTAAAGTAATATATTTAAATCCAAACTCAGCATCAATGTTTTCATCATTACCTACATAAACTGCTGGTATATCATATCTAACACCATCAACATAGAATGTTTCACCAGCAACAAGTCTTCTTCCAACGGTAAGTCTTAGATAATCATCATCAGCGTTTTCAATACGTAGATACCATCTATGACATGCATCAGATCCTTGCATTTTATGGTTCTCACGGTTAAAATAATAATTGTATGAAGGATCTGGACCCATGCTGTTTTCTCGAATTGTATGTTTTTCTTTTGCTGGAACTCTATCATTCATATTTCCAATGTAATAAACATGAATATCGAGTTTATCATCTTCAGGATCATTATTTTCAAAGTTTTCAATTTCAACCATATGATCCATAAATCTAATTTCTAAATTTTCAGAATAATCAATGTTATTAAATGTATATTCTTTTTCAACTTCAATAGCACCATCAGTTAATTGGCTAGTACCCATATTATCTGTATACATTACATCTAATAGACCTGCTACTTCCATACCAGGGATCATTGGATCAGCTGACATATATGGAAAAGCAAACTTGGTTTCGCCTGGAAATCCATAATTTGGATCTCTGTTATAGAGACTTACAAGATGATATGTAGTTTCTGTGACAATTGCATTAAACGGTTCAACAGGCATTAGCTGAACATTTGAGCATCCATCCATTAGATTATCTTCTACATGAGTATAACCTGGTTCATAAAAAGATCTTAAAAATACTTTTTCACTTGCATCACCTCGGGCCTTTATTTCATATTCATCATGGCCAAACCAATAACCAGTATTGAAAGTTATACTATCTTTTTCAATTACACCAGGATCAAAAGGATCATATTCCTCAGGATATACAAAATCTTCTGCACCATAATATGATTGAGTTGGATAAACTGCACCTTCTTCACCATATATTCTTAATGATGGCTCCATTCCATTTTCAGTTCCGTTTTGAGAGCTTGTTGTCATAACAAAACTAGAGAATATCAATGTAAACAAGACTGCGCTAGCTATCACTTTCCTAAAATAATTCTTTCTACTTTTCATTTTTCATTTCCCCCATTTTTCTCAAATCTTACACTTATGAAAATAATTTGAGAGTTTAAAAACAGTTAAGGATATGTGATATAGATAATATGTATAGATGATATATCCATAACATTTTTTATAGATAAAAAACACAAATAATTCAAAAAAAAGAAACAGTTTTTTTAACTCTAGATATGTATGTATTGCGACAAATAAACCCGTTTTGATTGGTGTAATTTATGGGGAAAATAGTTATTATAATAGAATCGTGAGAAAATAAAAGAACAAAAATTTCTGGAAACAATTTAGAACTTAAAAACGATTCAATTCTAAGTGATAAATGGGATGGTATCGGTCAAGTTGAAAGTGAAGGAACACAGAAAGGAATAATGTGGACAGTTATATCAGAAAACGGTGAAAGGATAATAGCAGAGTATGGTGATAACTACATTAGATCATTTGTTAAGAGTTAATCCAAGGAAAACACTAATATAAAACCTATATATCATTTTAAAAGCAATTGAACCTATGAAAAAATTAGTACATAAGATATCGGTAAGAGTATTTGAAAAAAATGATGATCAGTTAGATTCAACTAAAAACATTTTTAATGAAATTCTGCCAGTTGATTTTAAAAGAGAAAAGATCAGTATAGAACATGAAAAAGCAGAAGGGTTCAACGAAAAAACAATCCATATCTTATCAATGAAGACGTCTAAGAGAAGACATAACCGTGTTTTACTTGACAATATTTTTGAAAACTTAAATGAAAAAGATAAACAAAAAATTATAGACGATAGGAAAACCAGATTAGACTCTGAAGGAAATTTCTATATCAGACTTGACAAAGATTCTTTGTTAAAAAATGAATACAAATTAACTGATGGAGGGGATTGTTTTCATTTTACAGTAAAAATAGCAGCATATCCGCTGAAAAAAGAAAAAGTCTTAGAATCTTTAGATTTGCTATTAAAAGATAAAAAAATACTAGCCTAATCTTTTTGTTTTTCTTTTTTCCATTCAGCAAGTTTATGTTCAAATGCAGCAATAATTGCTGAGTCCTCTATATTTTTAACTGGGCCTTTACCAACCCAATCATTTCCCTTTCTTACATATACCATTTCTAGCATTTTTTCTAGTTTTTCAATGTTAAAATCTCTCTCTTTTTTTCTTCTTTCATCTACATAAACACAGGTACTCTCAAAAATTTTTTCGTAGTTTTGTTTCTCCCAGCTGGAATGATTGTACATTGAAATTTCACCCTCTATTTATTAGGATATCTCAATTATTTTTTCAACTAGTTTTTCTATTCCAGAGTATATTTCAGCTATACTTTTTCCAATGGTATAAGCAGGTGTACTAACAATTTTGTTTACTTCATCATAATATATCTCATCAACTTTTTTTTCTATTGGAATTCCACCCATTGCTTTTACTGATTCCATAAGATCTTCTCTGTTTCCCATGGTTACTTTGGGTTTTAAATTCGAGTCTCTTAGAGCTCTAGTGACAAGAAGTGGAGATATACATATTGCACCTATTGGTTTGTCTTTTTCAATAGTATCTAAAATCATTTTTTCAACTTCTGAATCAATTTTACATTCTACTCCGTCAATAGCATAAGTGAAAAGATTTTTAGCAACGCCAAAACCACCAGGTAAAACTAAAGCATCGAAATCATCTGGATTGTATTCTTTTAATTCCTTGATTTCACCTCTTGATATCCTTGCAGATTCTACTAGCATGTTTCTGTTTTCATTATCTACCGTTTTATTTATCGAGTGATCTACTACATTACATTGATTTTTATTAGGTGCAAAACAAATATAATCCGCATTCTTTTTTTTAATAGCAAGCAAGGTTGCTACTGCCTCATGTATCTCGCTTCCATCTTTTACTCCGCATCCTGCAAGTACTACAGCTATTTTCTTCATAAACAAATAAACCTCCTTTTAAATTACAGAACTAGATTATTTATAACTTTTGGCTTAGTCAATGAAAAGATTGTAATAAAATAATTACTATCTATTTTTAGGTTAATAAAAAATGTATGACCCGATTAAACTTTCAGAAAATATTGAAAGATTAGTTTTAGATAAAAATAAGAAAAAATATTATCGTTTCAGACCAACTAGATTCTATGGCGGTATTTCTACTGCTGATACAGTTGGCTGTAACCTTAGATGTAAGTTTTGTTGGTCAAAAAATAGTGTTTGGAACCCAAATAAAACAGGGAAATTTTATTCACCAAAAGAGGTTTCAGATAAAATCCAAAGTATAGCACAAAAAAAGGGTTATCAAAGATTACGTATATCTGGTGGTGAACCAACTATTGGTAAGAAACATTTAATTGAATTATTGGAAAATATTGATAAAAAATATTTGTTCATACTTGAAACAAATGGTATTCTTCTGGGTTATGACAAAAGTTATGTTGAAAAGTTATCTACTTTTGATAATATTCATATTAGGGTTTGCATGAAAGGAGCCGACAAAGGCGAATTCTCTCTATTTACAGGTGCAAAAGATGGATTTAACTATCTAATGAGATCTTTAGAACATCTAGATGATAAAAAAGTTAGTTTTAATATTGCATTGGTTTCTAATGACCCGAATAAAAAACAACTTTTTTTTCAAAAACTCTCTGAAATGGGACTTGAAAAAATTATGGTTGAAGAAGAAAAAATAAAGCTTTATCCTCAAGTAAGAAAGAAATTAGAAAAAGAAGGTTTACTAGATTATTTTAAATAAGGCCGTAAACTATGTAAAGCAGTATATCATCTTTTTAGTTGTGAAATTTAAAACAGATTGTGAACATTTTAGTTGGAAAAAATCTTTATTCGTTGATATGAACAAGGTTAATCAGAATACTTTGATGGAACCTCATTGTGATTTAGATAAACTAACTATCTTTAAAAATTGTCCGAAAAACTGTAAGTTTTATGAGAAATGATTTTTACCACTTATTAAAATGTATTAGTTGTTTTACATCCATTCTTTTAGGTGATTTTCTCTTTTTATCAGAGTAACCTATAGGAATTATTGCAACAGGCCGTATATGTTTAGGTAGATCTAAATATTTTACTTACTTTTTCTTCATCAAACATACTAATCCAACAATTATCAAGATCATTTTCTACAGCCGGTGTTCTAATTCTGGTGAAGCATTTTGGATGCAATACAAAACTATATAAACTAGAATCACTGTTGTTATAAAGCAGAAAAATAGAAATTTAAACTTTCATTTTTTATGAAATTTAAGATGGGATTTGATTTTTTATTTTTTATAAATCATAAGAATAAATTAAAAGAGTGTAAAAAATGGGTCGTAAAAATAGAAGAAGAAATAATCAACAGAAAAAAAGTTCGAAAGTAATAAGATGTAAAAAGAATAACAGACCTGTCCTCGAACATGAAGTATGCGCTTCATTTTCTTCAAAAGACAGTTCCAACAATCAAAAAAATTGCGGAAATTGTATTTATTCAACATAAATTAACAAATAAAATAAGAATTTTTAAATGGTGATAATTATATGAAAGGAATAGTAAATTGGTATAGTGACACGAAAAAACATGGTTTAATTGAAGGAACCGATGGAAAAGATGTATTTATTTATCAAAGAGATCTTCCATTTTTAACAATCCTTCATGCAGGAGACCCTGTAGAATATTCCATTGCTAAAACAATCAATGGAATAAAAGCAATAAAGCTTAAACAGATAATAAAATAAAAAAAATTAAAGTGATAATTATGAATTTTAAAGAAATTGATATCAACTCAGATTTAAAAAGAAAGATAGAAAACTTTGGATTTACAGAGTTAACTACGATTCAAGAGAAATGTATACCTGAAATACTAAAGAACAAAGATGTTGTAGGACAAGCAGAAACAGGTTCAGGAAAAACCCTTGCTTTTTGCCTGCCCATACTTGAAAAAATAAAACCAAAACATGGCCTTCAGGTTGTTGTATTGACACCAACCCGAGAACTATGTCACCAGGTTTCAGAAGTTTTTTCAGATTTTGGAAAAGAAATAGGGATCAAAACAACTAGTGTATATGGTGGTGTAAGTATAGGACCACAAATTAAAAACATTAAAACTTCAGATATAGTTGTAGCAACTCCGGGTAGATTACTTGATCACATCGGTAGAAGAACTATTGATCTTAGGAAAATAAGATTTCTCGTTCTTGACGAAACCGATAGAATGCTAGATATGGGGTTTATCGACGATGTAGAAAAAATAATTAGTTGTACACCGAAAAGCAGACAGACCTTGATGTTTAGTGCAACTATTAAGAATGATATAAATAATCTAATGAACAGGCATCTGAAAAATCCGGTTATAATAAAAACTCAATCTCAAGTTGACAGCAGTAAACTTGAGCAGATATACTATGATATCTATCAGCAGAACAATAAATTTTCAATTCTTTTACATCTACTTAAAAATGAAAAATCAGGTCTATCTATTGTTTTTTGTGCAACAAGAAGAGAATCAGATATAGTTGCTAAAAACCTTAGAGACCATGGAGTTGATGCATCAGCTATACATGGAGGAATGAGCCAAAAGAAAAGAACACGTTCTTTAGATGCTTTAAAAAAACAGAAGGCAGAGGTTCTTGTTGCAACTGATGTAGCAGCCAGAGGCCTAGACATCCAAAATGTAACTCACGTATATCACTATGATGTACCAAAAACTCCAATTGATTATATACATAGAGTAGGTAGGACTGCTAGAGCTGGAGAAAACGGAAAAGCAGTTACTCTTTTAACAAAAAGAGATCACGATAATTTCAGAAGAGTACAAAGTAATGATGAACTAGACATTGAAAGAGAAGAAGTCCCAAAGTTCAATAAGGTAAACTTTTTTAGAAGGCAAAAAAGCAACAAAAAACGATTTAAAAAGAAACATTGGAAACATAAAAAGAAGAGTAAAAGATAATAATAACGATTTTCTATAACTTATTAGAAAAAATTGAGCATATTCTTTTATATCAATAAAATGTTAATAGATTTATATTTGGGGTAAAAATGATATGGAAAGATCAGGTGAAAAGAAGTTTCTTTTTTTGAAAAGATTTAATTTAGTAATGTTTCTAGTTCATATTTCTCAAGTTTTTCTAATACTATATCTTAGTAATGATTTTTCACTCCCGATCAATCGTTCATACCCTTTATTTGATACAAGTACCATGTCAATAGTACCAGCATCTGAAACAATAGTAAAAGTACCAATAGCACCTTTGATTGCATTATTTCTATTAATCTCATCAGCAGCTCATCTGTTCATAGGATCAATTCTTTATCAAAGATATGTTAAAAATCTAAAGAAAGGAATGAACCTATATAGATGGTATGAATATTCAATTAGTGCATCTCTTATGATTGTAATAATAGCGATGCTTACAACAATATATGATATTGGAACACTTCTTGCTTTATTCACATTAACCGCTGTTATGAATCTAATGGGTCTAGTGATGGAACTACACAACCAGAAGAACGATAAAACAAATTGGACATCATACATTATAGGATGCATAGCAGGAATAGTTCCATGGATAGTTATTTTCATTTCACTAGTAGGTGGAACATCAACGGAAGGAGGATCAGTCCCAGATTTTGTTATTGGAATATTTGTTACAATTGCAATATTTTTCAATCTATTTGCAATAAACATGTTTCTACAATACAAAAAAGTGTGGAAATGGAAAGATTATCTATATGGAGAAAAAATGTATATAGTCTTAAGCTTAGTTGCAAAATCTGCTTTAGCCTGGCAGGTATTTGCAGGTACTTTGATGCCATCTTAAGGAAAAAAAAACTATTTTTCTTTTTATCATTTAATAAGATTAGTAGAAACCTATTTATAGTATGTCCTGTTCTATTGAAAAAAAAGAATGCGGATTATTATCCCTTATTTTTGATTTAATCAAAATTTGAGGGATTTTTCTTTAAGTTCTTTTTGAAAAAAATATGTAAATAAATGAGGAAAAAAATATGAAAGGCAAAGTAAAATGGTTTAACTCAATGAAAGGCTATGGATTTATTGTAGATGAAGAAGGAAAAGATATTTTTGTTCATCAGAACGATATAGCCGAGGGAACAAGACTTCAAGAAGAAGACGAAGTCGAATACGAAAAAGAAGAATCAGATAGAGGCCCTAAGGCAGTAAACGTAAAGAAGATATAAATCCAATATATCTTTATTTTTTGTAAAAAAATTCCTTGTATTTCAATATAGGTTTGATTCAATTGAGAAATGAGAAAGGAAGAAATAAAAAAAATAAACAAAGAATAGAAGAAACACAGAAATGTCCAAAGTGCGGAAATAAGCATCTTACTAAGGACTACTCTAGAGCAGAACTTGTGTGTGAGGATTGTGGACTAGTAATAGATCAGGATTTCATTGATCACGGACCTGAATGGCGTGCTTTTGATAGTGAACAACGTGAAAAAAAAGCTCGAACAGGTTCACCTATGACCTATAGAAGACATGATAAGGGTTTATCTACAAACATAAGCTGGCAGAATCGTGATGCATATGGAAAAACAATTCCCACTAGAAATAGAGCTCAACTATATCGTCTAAGAAAATGGCAGACTAGAACAAGAATCAGTGATGGTACAGAGAGAAACCTTGCAATAGCACTATCAAACCTAGACAGAATGTCATCATCTTTGAGTCTACCTAGAAATGTAAGAGAAACAGCAGCAATGATCTACCGAAGGACTGTAAGGCAGAAACTTACTCGCGGTAGAAGCATCGAGGGAGTCAGTGCAGCTGTATTATATGCAGCATGCAGACAGTGTAATGTACCACGTACCCTTGAAGAGATAAGCAGTGTTGCTCAAATTAAAAAGAAAGAAATTGGTAGAAACTACAGAGAAATTTCACGTAAACTTGAACTAAAATTACTTCCAACAATGCCGCAGGATTATATATCTCGTTTTTGCAGTCAGTTAAAACTTTCAAATGATGTTCAGATAAAAACAATTGAAATATTGAAACAAGCTTCTAAAAAAGAACTAACAAGCGGACGTAGTCCTACAGGTATTGCCTCAGCAGCGCTTTATATTGCTTCAGTTCTATGTGGTGAAAGAAGAACACAACGAGAAGTAGCTGAAATCGCAGGAGTTACTGAAGTAACTATCAGAAATAGATATAAAGAAATTACAGAAAAACTTGATATTGATATTGTTTTTGAGTAAAATATTTGTAAAAATTTATCACTTATTCTTTTCTTTATTTTTAAATTAAATAAAATAATTCTAACCAAAAATAATTATAAGAGATTTGATTTTAGTATGTTTTGATTTAAGGAGAGAAAGATATGAATGTCACTATGGTTGTACTAGGCACAATACTTGCAACCTTCGGCGCATTAATTTCCTTTATCACATTTGGTATTGGAATAATTTGTACTTGGCCGCTAATTTTAGTAGGAATTATTTTACTAATTGTTGGGGCAATTATACCAAATCAAACAATCACATTTGTTTCAAATCAAAACATAAACAAAAGAGAAACAAAGAGATATAGAGGTTGCCCGGAGTGTGGTGGATCTATACCATATGATTCAAAAATCTGTCCTTACTGTGGTGAAAAAATAAATTTTTAAAAATTAAAAGAGGATAGCATATACTGATATATGCTCCATATCCTTTTTTATTGGGTCAAATATTAATTATTATATGCGGGGGAAGAATTTCATGAGCGCGAAAAATAAATATTTGTATTTTGTTTTTTTAAGTTTTTTTGTAATTATTACATCATTTGCTGCTTCAAGTGGATTAGAACCAAAAGAAACATCAAATGAACTAGTTTATGAAAATATACAGATAACTAAATCTGATAAGTATTATTTAGCTGAAAAACCATTTGAGATTACTATAGAAAAACCAAAGGAATCAACAGTTTATTTTATGGGAAATGAACTATTTGATTGGGGATTTTTTTCACTAATAATAGGAGTTATAGAAATTGAAATAAATGCAAGTGTGCCTGAATCATGTGATGTTGATCATATAGATTTGTTTATTAACAATCAATTTAAAACAAGCTTTGAAAGTAAACATAATGTTTGGAAATGGAGAGAAACTGGTCTTGGTAAATATAAGATAAAAGTTGAGGCATTTGACACAATTGGTAATTTGGATAAAGAGGAAATAACAGTGTTTAAGATATTTTAACAGTTTTTTTAAAAAAATAAAAAAAGAATAAATTAGATTTTGAATAACCTCATTATTGAGTACTCTATATTTACATCTTCATAAAAATTCGCTAGATCTATTATATTACTTACCGGCTCACCCTTGAGATATACTTCAAAAAAAGCTAGCTCAAAATTCCTGGTAATACTTACACATCTTTTCGGTTCAATTGTTCCAAAACCTAAGAGATTGCTTGGAATAAGTGGTACCATATGATTTAAGAGAACTCCAACATCCGTATAAGCATAATGAGTTGAACCAATTATTTCAACTTTGTAAGCATCATCATTTAACAAATTCCACATATCTTGTGCGTTTTCATCATTAAATCTATTTTCTGCAATCATCATCATAAATGGTTTAGAAAGCCCATTTGTCATGTTATCAACATAAAAAACACCATCTAACGTTAGGCCGCATAAAAATCTATTATCTTCATAGCAGCATATAGCGGTAGATGCTCCACCAAAGGAATGCCCATACATTCCAACTCTTGATAAATCAAATCTTCCTTTCAATTCTTCATCTGATTTGTTTAATTTTGTTATTTCATCAAGTACAAACTTTGCATCACCAACAACACTATTTAGACCAATATCGCCTGTTGAATTAGATGAAACATATATTTTTCTTCCATCTGGAAAAACAGTGATACCTGACACATATGGATGATTTATTGACACAACAATAAAACCGTGACTTACGATATTTTCTATTAAAGAGGTATATATCTGATATACGCCATCATAACCTGGTGAAAAAATAAGTACTGGATAGTTATCTTCATCCTCTGAGACAGATGCATTTTTTATCGAATGTGTTCCCACAAATTCGTAGGCTTTATCTGGAATTGTAATCAGAGGGACTGGTGATCTGTCTTTAAGCCATGAAAAAGTAGGTTCGTTCATATATTCAACAAACGGTTCCTTTATCTCTTTACTTACTGGATACCATACTCTTATCATCATCTCTCTATTATCATTAGAATCATCTGTGAATTTTTCAGATCTGTTTTCATCAACTAGATGCATTTCTTTTATGCCAACACCATATGGCCCTGTATTAGGAGGTAGAAACGATGCTTCATAGGTTCCTTTGATATAGAGTTTTTTAGTTTTTAAGCTAAATATCGTTGCTTTAAAACTGGTATCGTTATAAGAGATGTAACCTATGAAAAAACTAGGTGTTGAACTCTCTTCTGTTTCTATAAACCCTGTTAATATTTTATTTCTAAATCTACCTTGAATAGTCCCCGAAGTTTCATTTTCAAAGGTGTTGAATTCACCAAAAAATTTTCCAATTGAAGATGCTCTTCCTAGATTGATATTACCTTCTATAAATCCATCTGAATAATCTTTACTTTCACCAAAAAATCCCTTAAAATTACCATCAAACCATTCATCTGAATTTTTCTGAATTCTAAAATTGTTAGATTGGGAAGGCGTAATTATCGTGTTACTCATTATCAAAAAAAATACTATGAAGGCTAAAGATACATATCTAACTTTAATTCTCATTTTATACAATTCCCCCAAGTTACTAAATGTCAAATAACTCAATCAGATATAAATTACTATGGTTTTAATGTCTATAATAATTGTTAATAAAAAATAAAGGTGAAAATATATCCAACTTTTTAATTATCTAAGTTCTATAGCACTATATCTACAAGTTTCATGGCAGCAGTAACATTTTATACATTTTTCATAATCTACCCTTGCCCTGTCTTCTTTTAGTTTAATTGCTTTTCTTGGACATACTTGAACGCATTCTCCACAAGCAATGCATCTATCATTCATATGAGGATATCTACTTGGTTCTTTTCTACCTGTTAAAAGAATAGTTCCTGATTCAGGTAGTTTGAAATCTTTAAATTGCACGTCTTTTGGTTTTAAAAGAGGATAGTTTATTTTTTCAGGATACATGTTTCTAATTTTTGCTTGTTCTAATATTGGTATAATCTCTGGTTTTATGTTAAGAATCCTACAAACTGAAAGATCTAAGGCAACAGAATCATCTGATGCAAGCAATAGACCTATATCAACGGGATTTCCATCCATAGGACCATCTCCTTCCATAGCAGTTATGCCATCCATTATTACTAAATTAGGTGTAACTACTGATAAAACATCTAAAAGCATATCTGAAAAATCTTTTTTTCTAGGATATAATGAATGATATTTTGGTTTATGAAGCCCAGGTACGGCACCAAACATAATTTTTGTTGCAAGTGTTAAAATCATGTAATAATGTGTTTTTAGTTTTGGTAGAGATATTATTTTATCAGATTTTAATACATAGTTCCCTATCCTTGTTTTTTTGAGTTTTTTGCCATTTGGAACAGGTATCTTCTTGCAGGATGTGTCATAGTTAAGTTCAATTCCAAGTTTTTTTGATAAATCTATCAGACCTGATTTTTCATATACTTTTTTCAGTCTTCTTTTATTAAAAAGACCTATCGGAGAATCACCAATTATTGGTGTTGCTCCAACTTTTTGAACTTGCTTTGCTACTGCTCCAACAATTTTTGGGTTTGTTACAACTACTTTCTCAGGCTCAGTTGCAGTTAAAAGATTAGTTTTTAATAAAACACGTTCACCTTTTTTAACGTATTTTTTTATGCCGCCGATTGGTTTTAAAAGAGACTCTATATCAATATCTTCATAGTTACTTTTCTGGATACAGACACTAGAATTATTAAGAGACATCATAAAAAGATAGATAAGCATGATATAAAACTATTAGTTATTTAATCTGTAAAATGGGGATTAAAGATTTCGGGTTCTAATATATAAAACCCATAGATTTTTCAACAAACCCGTAAAAAAATATTACGTATAGCTATTTACTTTTCTTTCCACCAACTTTTTAAATAAATTTTTTCTTTCATCTTTTTGTTTAATATCAAAAATTTGGAAGGAAACAATTTTCTATGGCTCTAAATAAGGAAAAACAAGAAATCATAAACTGCAAAGGAAATGTTCTTGTTACAGCAAACCCTGGTACAGGTAAAACATTTCTTCTAGCAAATAAATATGTTGACCTTCTAAATTCTGGATTTCAACCTGGTGAGATACTTTGTCTTACTTTCACTAGAAAAGCAAGAAAAGAAATGGAAGACCGTATCTCAAAACTAATAAAAAAAGAAAATATTGATATTGATCTAAGCGAACTAAACGTTCATACTTTTCATTCATACGCTCTTGATAATCTTGATGAATCAAACCTTGTTTCAACTAATCTACTGCGTTATTCTATTTTTAGATATCTAAAGGATAACCAGACTCTTAACTATGGCGATTCCTATCTTATTTCAACAATTATTCCAAAGATGGAGAACCTTATAAGATACCTGAAAAGTTTTGGTATAAAAGTAAGTTCCATAGATGTTAATTCTGTTAAAGACTATATTACAGATTTTAAGAAATACTCAAAAGAAGAACTAGAGGATTTTCTCCATGAATTTGTAAAAATCTATTCTTTTTATGAAGAAACAAAAGGCGAGTTTGGTGTTGACTATAGTGATATGCTTATTGATTTTTTAGATAAAAAAAATATTCCAAAATATAAGTTTGTTCTAGTTGATGAACTTCAAGATGTAAACGGGATGGAAGCAGATATTGCATTAAAATCAGCTGAGAATTTTATAGCAGTAGGTGATCAGAAACAAGCGATATTTGGTTTTCAAGGTGGAAGTATACTTAACTTTGAAAAATTTAAGGATTCTACCTCTTTTGTTCTCTCTGAAAACTTTAGAAGTACTAATCCTATCCTATTTTATTCAAGGGATTATTTTTCAAGTAAAACAAAAGAAAAAAAACATGCTTTGGAACTTAAGAATCTAAGAAACAATGAGAAAAAAGATGGAGAAAAACCTATAGTTTTTGAAGTATCAAAGAATGAAATACCAGCTACTCTTTGTAAACTAGTTAAAAAACATAAAAATAATGATAAAACATTAGCGGTGATTGCTCGAACTAATTCTCAAATAAAAAAGATATCTGATGAATTCTATAATCAGGATATCGATCATTCCAGTACTTTTTTTAGTGGATCATCAGATGCACAGAGTAACATTATTACTTTTCTAAAAGGTATTTTTAGTAAAAAAATAAGCCATATTAAATCAGCTATGTTTACACCTTTTTTTCCAATATCAATGCAGGATGCATTTTATCTTTGTGACCAAGATTCACTTGAACTAAATGATATATATAAAGTATGTCCAGGTTTTAAAAAACTACTTACGAAAGTTACTAACACCCAAGATGTAAATAAGATTTTTAAAAATATCATTATACCAATTTCAGTAAGCTATGGTGAAGATTACCTGACAGCTGCAATCTCCATGAGAGATTCATTTTTTGAAGCAATTAAACTAGTTTCTGACAAAAAAATAGACAACATCTGTGCTTTTCTTGAATCTACTGATATTATAGGAAATAAGACTAGTTCTGAAAAAAATATTGTTCTAACAACTGTTCATAAGGCTAAAGGTAAACAGTTTGATGAAGTAATATATGTTCCAAGTAAAACATCTAACAGAGAAAATTTTCAGGATGCTGTTGTTACATCTATCTTAAAATCAAAAGGGATAAATGCTGAAGAGGAACTATCTGAAGAAACCCTTCGTGTTGATTTTGTAGCTTTTACCCGTGCTAAAGAAAAACTTATGATTGTTACAGATAAAGCAAGCAATTATTCTAATAGCTACTCAGAAATTAGAGACATAGAAACTGAAGAATTATCTGAAATTGATCTATCTGAAAAGAAAAAAAGAGCTTTTAATCTGTTTGTAAATAAAGAGTTTGATAAAGCAAAAGAAATGCTATCTGAAAAAGATAGTTGGTTAAGAGATTTTGTTAAAAACCATTTTGAAAGCCTTGATCATATCTCTTTTTCAGCATTAAAGAACGATCCCTATGATTATTTAGTTGATAATATCCTAAAAATAAGAGAATACTCTGATTCATTAAGTCTTGGAAGTAAGGTTCATAGCTGTGCTGAAAAAAATTTAGAAGGTAAAGATTTTGAAGTAGAATCAGAGATTCAGCCTTACAAAGAAAATATTGAAAAAATAGTGAAGAACATCAATAAAGATTATTCTAAAGTAGTGTCAGTTGAAGAAGAAATCACAATTCCACTTAAAAAAATAGTTGATACAGATTTTGATATTGATTTTACAGGAAAACTTGACTGTGTTTTTAAAAATAATATAGAGTATCTTATAGTTGACTGGAAGACTAGTAAGAACGATAACTACAGCAGCAGCCATAGAAGACAGCTTTCAGCATATAAAAAAGTATATTCAGAAAAATATGATATAGATCCAGAAAAGATAAAGGTTGCAATAGCCTATGTTGGCCTGAGAAAAACGATTAATGATGGAAAGGTTAGATGTAAACTAGATAAAAGACAGCCCACGGATACATCATTTAAGACTTTTTGTAAACATGTGAATAGGTTTCTTTCTTGGAAAAAAGATGCAGATTTTTTCTTTGAAGAACTATGTAAAGTAAAAAAAGATGAAACGCTTTTGAAAAGTGTTGTTGAGCAGTATAAATTAGAGACAACGTGATCAGTTTATTGTCTTTCTTTATGCTAATAACTAAAGTTTTGTTGATTTTTGTACTAGTTTTAAAAATAGTTTTTTATCTATATTTTAAATTTACAGTTTTGGAAAAATAATTTTTTACAACTTCAGAATCTGATACAAACCATTAGATATTATCACATCTATAATATGTCTTAATTCTAAAAAATAGATTTAGTAGTATTTATTTTTGGTAAAAGTCTAAAATTCACTTTTTTCTGTATGCAAAATCATGATGTCTAATATTTTCAAAAGAAATTGTATCTGATTTTTTTTTTCATATTGGAATATCAATACAAAATGCCCGATATGAACTCTTTTAGACTCTTTCATATTGTACTTTAGATTCTTATAATGCTCAATTTGATCCGAGTTTATTATTTCCTCAATCTTTTTCAGAATATTTTCATAAAAAATCATATCTTTTTTAGAAATCTTTCTTAATTTTTTATGTAATCTATCACTTATTAAATATTCATACATTTGCTATGATTAACTGGTATCTTTTCTTAATTCTTCAACAGTTTTGTATTTGTGATATTTATCTCCCCTAATCTTTTTTATTTCTTCAATGAATTCATCACGTAATGGCAGCTCATCAACAGGATGCCAGTCAAATCTTTTGCAAAAATCATTTTCTTCTTTTGTAAGTTTTTTATTTTTTATGTATTTTTCAAAAATAAGCCTTTTTAACATTTCCTCTCTTCCAACTTCTGACCAGTTAATCCAGGGGAATCTTGATAATCTTTTTTTAAATTTTTCTTCAACACTTATTGTTATACAAGCCATTTTATATTTCACCTTTTGCGCGTAATTCTTCTAATTTGATAAGTTTCTTTTTTATCCCTTGTTTAAAGATTTCTGACCAATTTATATCTGGTCTTTTATCGAGTTTCTTTTTTAGATCAACAGATATAGAAAATGTCATTCTAACCATTTACATTACACCATGTAATTTCATGTATATATGTATATTCATTATATTATTAATAATTTTTGAATGGTTAATGTTTTTTTCCAAACGCTTTTCTTTAATATCCTTAAAAATCTTTGCTTTTTCTTAATTCTTATAATTGACTGATTTCCTAATTTCCTTAATAGTCCAATGTTCTTTCTTCTTTTTTACGATTAGTATTTTACCTCCCTTTTTTATTATTGTCATTTTAATATATCAATTAAAGTTTATAAATAAGCACAAGAGGCAATTAAAAGTATTAATTTTGATAACAATATAAAATATTACATATTCCAACCTTACCTAACACTTGGAAATATTTTCATTATACCGATAATTTTGTAAAAATAATTTATCCCTAATATTCCTCAATTATTTTATAAAATTGTTTATATGTTTTTTTGGTTTGTTCTAACATAAATTGATAATAATTCCTTTTGGTTTGTCTTTCATGACCCTTTACTATTGCATTGAAATATGCCTTTGAATTATCTGTGTATATAATAATAGGAAAATATCCATTATCCATTAGTATCTTATTCATTATCAATCGACCGGTTCTTCCATTTCCATCTAAAAAAGGGTGTATATATTCATATCTTAAATGAAAGTCAAATGCAATTTTATAGGGATACTCCTTTTTTTTATTCTTTTTATATTTATCAAGGAGCTCTTCAATAGCCCATTCAACTTGATTTGGAGGAACAGTTGTTTGATTATTTACAACATTTTCAACTTTTTTAAATCCCCGAGGGTAAGGTTCTCCATTTGGCATAGTAAGATTTTTTGTAAGAATATAATATAATCTTTTAATTGAAGCAACATTAAATTTGAAACCTTTTTGAATATAGTTATAGGCCTCAATTGAATTAAAAACTTCTTTGACCTCGTTTCTATTTTTATACTTACTATCTCCTTTTTCAATAATTTTTTTTACTTCTTTGGCCGGAATTTTTGACCCTTCAATATTATTAGAGTTAAAAATAAATTCTTTTGCAAACTCAATTAATATTTGCTCTTTAATTCCTTTGATCTCTAAAAGGTTATCAATTTGTATAGATTTCAGTTCTACTTCAGTTATAAGATTTGGATTATGAACTAGATCGGATTTATCAAAAAGTTTCTTTCTTATCTCTAGTTCTTTATTAACAATATGATTAAAATTATTTTTTAGATACTCTTTTTCATTTAATGTAGAAACATATTTTCCAATATGTTCTCTAATTCTAAAGACCTTGCCCATTAGAGAAAATTTTTTTACAAAAGAAGCATATTTATTTTTTCCTTTTTTCTGAACCTCAATATATGACATTATAAGTAACATATAGTATTTTCTAATATAAATATTTTACTTTATTGGCCAGAAAAAATAGGATTTTTTTTACAGTTTTGGCCTAAAAATAATTAATAAAAACATACAATATGAGTAATTGATATCTTAAAGTTAGAAATTCAGCTATTAACTGATATGTTATTTTAAAAGGATTTGTTTTTATTTCTGTTAATTGATCAAATGCGATAAATGACAGCTACTATCAATCACTGCAATTCCTATAAAAATTGAATATAATGCTGCAATTTTTTAATTTCCTCTAATGATCTAATTAATGGAATCAAATATTATTCTAAAGTTGCTATATTCATCTAAATTTTATCTTTGAATAAACTGTTTATTCTTCTAGTAAGTTCAAACAATGCAAGTATCTTCATTGCTTTGACCTGATCTTTGGTTTGTTCTTTAAGTTCAGCGAAGGACAATTCAGAAAGTTTAGGGAAGTTGTAATCTTTTAGAAGTCTGTTTGCTAGATCTACTGCATTTTCTTCTTTGTTTCCACGTGTAATAAGAATTGAAAGAAGTTCAGCATCACTTAAAGCATCAACACCATTTCGTTTAAGTCGAACTCCTGGCCTATTATACCATGGGATATCTTTAATTTTCATATTTCTAAAACTATTTTTGTAGGATATATAGATAATGTTATGATTTGAAGTAAAAAAAATTGAATTCTAGCATATATTCATATTAACTCTTTAATTGAAAGTCTATTGTAAATCTACAAATTTTTTAAAAAAAACAAAAAACTTGTAAGCTCAAAATATTATTTATCCGATATCAATTAATTCAATAATTTCTCTAGTGTTAAAAACTAATATTTTAGATTGGTCTTTAAATTGTTTATCATTAGTCCATATTGGACATTTTAGTTTCAAAGCTAAAGCTAAAAAATCCGTATCTTTAATAAAATTATCATATTCATTATTCTTCAAGTCTCTGGAAAGTAGCATTACTTCAGAAAAATAATTAGAATATTGCTTTAGAGGGACAAATTCTACATTTAAGACCAACTTTATTCTAAGATCCTTAAATTTTTTGTCTGAAATAGATGTCTTTTTTTTAATTTCAGTAGCATGTTGGTTTAATTCTTCTAATGTATATTCAGGTGCGAAAAAATCATTATCTTTTTTTATTATATTTTCAAAAATTGAATTCTTCCAAAAAAAAGTAAATAGAATATTGGTATCAACTACAAGTCGCATTTACAACAATCCTTTTTTCTTTAGCTCCTCAAGTCTTTTTTCTCTTGATTTTTTTTGTACTCCTACTGCCCAATCTGAAAAGGCTTGTTCTTCTTTGAGTTTTTTCTTCATTTCTTCCTTCCATGTCAATTCTTCTACTTTTTCTTGTATGGATTTTCTAATAAATCCTGACCAGTTTATTTCAGAAAATTTGTTCATTAGCTTTTTTGTTTTTTCTGAAACAGATAATGTTACTGATACCATTTTAACGACCTTATGTAAATTTACATAATTATGTTAAAATATTAAAAATTTTTTTACCATAGATTAAACGTAACCAAACAACTTCAGAACAAAGTAACTCTACAGTATTCATAAGAATTCAATAGCTAAAAAAATTCCTTAGGATTAATAGTTAATGTTATGAAATAAAGCAAAAAATTTGTAAAATACTTTAATTAGTACAATTGAATTTAAGATAAAAATGGTGGAGGCAATAAAAAAATGAAAATGGATTTTGAAAAAAATATAGTCGAAGATGGATATGGAAGTTGGGAAATTAAAGAGAAAATCAATAACTGCTATATTGCAAAAGGATTTGGTAACATAAACGATGACGAATATGCATATAACATAGGTTTTAAAGATCAGCATATCTCAGTTATGAGACTTCTTCCCAAACATTTCTTTGATCTAAGCTTAGCAGTAATAAATATAATTAAAAATTCTAAAGAAAAAGACCTTCCTAAAAAACTACAAGACATAAAAAAACAATTAAACAAATAAACATTAGCATACATAAATACTATAAAATCAAAGCTAGATTAAATAAAGATAATAGATGAAAGTTAGAAGCGTTTCATTTGATACATCTTTTCTACTAAATAAGAATTCAAACATAGACAAAGTAATCAAGATATTATCACATGATTTTATACCATGTTTTATTACAACAACAGTTCTTTCAGAATTAGAACAATTAATGGTTTGGGGTAGGGTTTCAAAAACTGATTACAAAAAAGCAATTAAAAGAACAAAAAAGACAAAAACAAAGATAATTGATTTTAAAAATAGACTTCTTTCTGATGCTTTTGCAAAGGAATGCGTTGATTCAATGGAGGAACATCATGGAGTTGAGTCAAAAAATATCATAAACGACTGTAATATACTTGTTCAAACACTAAAAAATGGCGTAGATATATTTCTCTCACAAGACTTTCATTTCACATCAAAAATAACAAGATCTGTAATAGAAGAAGTAAGCAACCAAGCATGTAAAGAATATCAGATGATGTGTGAGACAAATCTTTATTCAATAGATGCAGAAACGTTTATAGAGGCATATAAAAATAGAGAGATAGATATCAACATAATCAATTCTAGGATAAAATCAATAAAAAAAGACGGTAAAAGACTATAAAATTAGATAAAATTTCAAATGGAAAAGTTATAGGGATTAATATAATACAAGGACAACAAAAAGGCAATGGATATTATTAACAATGAACAATTAGAAACCTGTTTTTATAAAAAATACAGTAAATATTACAGTTCTGTTTTTTATGTAATGCAGGAAAAATAAAAAAAAGGATTTTTTAGTTTTTATTTCTTGTAGGGCTCGACAACAGGATTAATATCAAAGTTATACCAAGGGATCTTCTCCCGAATACCATTATAACCTAATATTTTCTTAACCTCATCTATATCTTTACCCCAATAGTTTGAATTCCATCTGTTAAAATAGGATCTAACAAACCAATCAGACATTGTGATATTTATGAAATTATTCTTACTGATTTTATTAAAATTTGATCTTCTGAAAAATACTCCCCAGTTGTCATCTATGAAACTGTTTTCTTCAAAAGTACAAAAATTGGAGTGATGAACATATATTCCTCCTCTACCAGTATTTGAGATAACACTATTTTTAACAGTGATTTTTCTACAATACGAAATATCAATACCAACTGTGGTATCATTCATTTCAAGATTTTTAATTTCAATGTTTTTACATTTTATAAGAGCAATGGAATCAGTTTCAACTCCATCTATTACTAGATTTTTTTCATTTACATAAATAAGACTTGGTTTATCATTGACAGTGTTATTTTCAAAAGTGTTATCAAAATACTTTGGAATAGTCATATGGGGCCCAATCGCACATCCATAAAGAGAGTTATTAGTAACAATATTATTTACGGGATTTACAAATATTACGCCATATCTGCAGTTTTTTATTATGTTATTTTTAAAAACATTATCTCCTGTAAATATTCCAGCTGTAAACATTCCGCCTCTGCCATCAATTCCTTTTGCATTTTGAATAGTTAAATCTGTAATTTTTACATTTTCAACTGTTACATTTAATATTGTCTTGTTTTCTTTACTTTTACTTCCATCAATAATAGTAGTTTTTTTATTTTCTCCGATTAAATTTATTGACTTATTTATATCTAGGATTTCAAAATAGGTTCCGTTATAAACATAAATTGTGTCGCCACAGCTTGCATTATCAATAGCATTTTGAATACTCGAATAATTATTTGGTCCAATTCCGCCAACAAATATTATATTTGTTTCAGGAATTTTATCCAGAGAATGAGAAGAACAATAGCAAACACTTGGACTAATTAAAACTAGGAGTACAAAAAAAATTAATGATTTTTTTATTTTCATATTATCTACTTCACAATAATAAAATGAAATAAATTATATAAATATTTTTATATAGTAAATATAAGAAATTTTGCTATGTTACGAAATTTAAAAAAAATGGTTTAAATTTTTTTAAAGGTTTAAAAAATTCTGATTAATTTGCTTTATTGAATATATTCCCTAAAACGCCATTTTCAAACCAATTACCAGAGAAATCTTTATCAAAATTATTTGATATACGAGTTCCAAATATCATTTCAAATAATTCGGCTATATTCTGATTTAAGTTCAAGGTATCCTTACTTTTAGCGTTAAGGTCTGTTATCTGAGTAGAAAATCGTGCCCATTCACTCTCATGACCATCACTATCAATTGCTTTAACTCTAACAATGAAAGGATTTCTGTTCTGATAGAAATCATCCCATGAATGATAAATCTCTATTCTCTCTCCAGATTGATAAGGTCCTTTAGTATATTCAAACCTTGGAGCATCAGAAAATTCTATTTTGTAAGTAATAAGATCGTTCTGCGGATCAGTAGAAACAGCTGTATATGTACAATTCTCACCTAATTTTGCTTCAACAGGACCATCTAGTAAAGGATCTTTAGGTGATTCATCAGGCTTTGATTTAACTGAGATCTGTAAATTACTAGCAGTCACTGGAAATATAGGTATAATCAACAGCATTGCAACTATTATTCCTAAATATTTTTTCTTCATTTATTCTTCCCCCATATTTTTTAATCAATTAATTGAGCTAAAAGACAATATAATAAAATAACTAAAAAATAGACAAAAATTGATTAAAAAACAAATCAAAAAAGGACTATAATTTTATAAGAATTTCTTTTAGAAAATATTAAATATAAAATTAGTGCTATAGAAAAGTTGAAGACATATGAAAAAAATAATGTCAATAGCCGTTTTTTTTTCAGCAATACTTTTGTTATCAATGTTCACAAATGTTTCTGCATCCAAATCCGTAAGAGAAGAACTTAATAAAAAAATAAACAGAATAATGGATGAAAAAGAGGAATCTAAATGGTTTCCTGGTTTTATAATAGTTCAACTAATTAAAGGAGCAATTGCTTTAGTAGTAGTACTATTAGTGATTCTAGACCTGATTGAACCAGACCGAGCAGAGGACCAGACTTAATCATTATTATTCTCTAACTCCTAGTCATTCATCTTATATTCATAGAATAAAAGTTTAATGAATAATATGCAAAAGCGAAATAATTATATATTATCTTATTTATATATTATATACAATACTTTGCTTGGTATTGATTTAAAACGGTGTAATTTATGAATGAATCATCAAAAAAAAATCTAGCAATAATTATTGGAATAATAATCTTATTATCAGCTGTTGGAGCGGTTTTATATTTTGAAAAACCAGGTGAAAAAGAAAAAGTAACAAAAAAAGGACACGAACTAAAAGAGGGAGTAAAACTAATAGAAGAAACATATGTCTTTTTTGAACCAGAAATTGAAACATCAAACAATCTTAACATCGTAAACATCGAAGGTACAGATTTTCACAGTCAAGGAGATGGAAGACCCGTTCTACCAGTTAAAATAAGCACATTCAATTTTCCATTAGGGACAAAAATTCTTTCAGTTGAATATGAATATAAAACACCTGAA
Source organism: uncultured Thermoplasmatales archaeon (assembly GCA_964518165.1). Lineage (GTDB taxonomy): Archaea > Thermoplasmatota > E2 > DHVEG-1 > DHVEG-1 > CAYZTD01. The sequence goes on along the minus strand of CAZFFN010000024.1, from coordinate 9,827 downwards.
AAAATAGAACTATCAAAGAAACTATCATATGCGTCTTGCTCAACACTTACAAAAGAAAACAAAGAAATCTATGACAGCTCAGAAAGTTACCCCGAAGACTTTGTAACCTATCATACAGGCGGAGGGTTATCAGAAAAAGAATATAGAACCATTCTAAACATAAGAACCTATCCAGCAATATATATTCCAAAAGAAGACAAAATACATTTCACTGAAGAAGTAAAAGTAAGAGTAATTTATAAAGAACCAGAAACAGATATTTTAGAAAATAAAAACGAATATGATTTATTGATAATATCACCACAAGAATTTACAAAGAATCTACAGCCACTTATTGATTTTAGAGAAGAACAAAACATAAAAACAAAACACATCACAACAGAAGAAATATATGAAGAATATAATGGAAGAGATCAAGCAGAACAGATCAAATATTGTATAAAAGAGTCAATTGAGGATTTTGGAATAGACACAGTTTTACTAGTAGGCGGCCTAGATGGCCAATCATCAAGATGGAATGTACCTGCTAGATACAGCCATGTTTTAATTAGAGAAGACACTCAAGAAATACCTGAACCAGAGTTCTTATCAGATTTATATTTTGCAGATATCTACGACAGTGAAGGAAACTTTTCAAGTTGGGATACAAATAATAACGATATTTTTGCCGAATATGAAAATGGAGTAATCGACGAAATGGATCTATATCCCGATGTAAGACTAGGAAGAATTCCATGTAGAAACAAATTTGAAGTAAAAAATATGGTAAATAAAATCATCAACTATGAAAAAGCGCAAGCACAAGATTGGTTTAAAAGAATTATCCTTGCAAGTGGTGATCACTGGGCTGATGAAAACCAGATCAGTGAAGGAATTCTAATAATGGAAGAAGCAAAAGATATTATGTCAGATTTCGAGGCAGTAGAACTATATGCAACAGAAGATAACAAGCTTAAAATCAGAGATATAAACAAAGCTATAAACAATGGAGCAGGATTTGCCTATTTCTGCGGACATGGTAGCCCAAAAGCATGGGGAATACATTATCCACCAGATGCAACAGGTTGGGCACCTTCAGTACTTGGATTAAAATCAACTTTACTTTCATTCTATAAGCCGCTTTACATGAAATTTTTAAGAAACAAAGAAAAGCTACCCGTAACTTTAGTCGGAGGATGCAACAACGGTCAATTTGATGTATCAATATTTAACGGTGGGACAAGCTGTTGGGCATGGCATCTTACAAAACAAAAAAGAGGCGGCGCTATTGCAACAATTGCAAACACAGGTCTAGGAACACATGCAATGGATGACTCAGATGATGATGGAATAAATGATTATCTAGAAGCATACGACGGATGGCTTGAATTAAAATTCTTTGAATTATACAAAAAGGAAAAAATCGATGTTTTAGGTGAAACCCATCAGGAAGCAATCACTCAATATCTAAATAATTTCTTAGGAAACAATGATGAGATGGACGTGAAAATGGTACAGCAGTGGGAACTATTTGGAGATCCAAGCGTCCAACTAAAATAATATTTTCATTATTTTTTTACCTAATATTCCCAGGCAATTTACATAATAGTGTACTAACCAGATAAAAAGTTTTTTTGCAAATAAAGAAATGGTCTTAGCAATGGAAATAAAGCCTATACTCTAGATCTGTTGTTTCAGATATATACTTCTGCCATTCCTTATTTTTGTACTTTGAAAACAATTCAACAGTTTCTTTTCCAATAGCATTCTTAATAACATCATCAGATTCAAGCTCATCTATTGCTTCATTTAGATTAGTTGGAAGCTTTTTGATTCCAAGATTTTTTAATTCTTCACTCATCCGATAGATGTTTTTAGGAATAGGATCATACTCAATTTTCTTTTTAATTCCATCAATTCCTGCATGAATCATAGCAGCATACAAAAGATACGGATTAGCTGCAGGGTCCGGGTTTCTGACTTCAACATCAATGTTTTTTCTCGCTGGAATTCTAACAAGGCTACTTCTATTGTGCTGTGCCCATGCTATATATATTGGTGCCTCGAAATTTGGAATAAGTCGCTTGTAACTATTTAGTGTAGGATTAGCAAGCGCGGCCATACCACGAGCATGTTCAAGGATTCCACCGATAAAATATCTAGCAGTCTGACTTAAACGGTATTCATCATTATCATCCTGAAACATGTTTTTTCCATTTTTAAAAAAACATACATGAGCATGCATACCATTTCCTGCATCATCAGAAAATGGCTTAGGCATAAAAGTAACAAGAAGATTAAACAGGCTTGCAACTTCTCTAGCTAAATACTTAAAATAGATACAATAATCAGCCGCAGAAAGAGCATCTAGAGCACCAATTTCAACTTCATGCTGATAAAGACCTAATTCATGATGATGATACTTAACATCATAACCATTATTTATTAAAAACTCTGAAAGAGTCTTACGATATTCTTTACAATCATCAAGAGAAGGCGGTGCAAAATAACCCTGCTGCTCAACGATTTTTGGTTCTTGCTCGCCGTGTTCTAAAAGAACATAGAACTCCATTTCAGGGCTGATTTTTATTTCATCAAAACCACTTTTTTTAGCAAAATTAATTGAATCTTTCAAAATTTTTCTCGGACAAGAAACAAATGGTTTATTTGATAGATCATAGATTTCACCGATAAACCTTGCTTCATCTTTTTCATGTGGAAGAACCATAAAAGAATCAGGATCAGGTTTAACTATCATATCAGATTTTTCTACTTTTGCAAAACCAACACTTGAACCATCAATACCAATACCATCACATGATACTTTATCAATAAATACATCACTAGGCATATGAAGAGTTCGAAGCCTACCTATTAAATCAGTGAAATGAAGCTGAATCCATTTAACGTTATTATCCTTGATTTTCTTCTCAATACCTGATTTATTCATAGGTTTGACATGCAATATACCCTAGATAAATATTTTTCCAACTTAATAAATAACAAAAAACCAAAAGATTATTATTATAATACATCGTTGGAAAAAGAAAAACATGAATATTTTTTAATAGAAGGTTTAAAAACATGCCAGAAGAAATACTTAAAAGCAGAGTAGGAAGAACGCCACTTGTACGAGCAAAAAAATTAGAAAAAGAACTAGGAATAAAAAAAATATTTCTAAAACTAGAAGGAAACAATCCCTCAGGCCATAGAGAAGACAGACTTGCATACCTAATAATTAGAGATGCTATTGCTAGAAACAAAAAAACAATTACAATGGGAACTTTTGGAACAATCGCTGGATCCTTATCATATCTATCACAATATTTTGATGTAAAATGTGTGTTTTATGTTCCAAACAAAAAAAGAATAAGAAGAAAAAATCTACTATCTGAAGAAAATATAAAGATAATAGAAAACGGAAAAAACTATGCAGAATGTGTGAAAGAAAGCAAAAAAAAAGCAAAAGAAAATGGTTGGTATGATGCAAACTTCGGAGATGCAAACAGCCTGATGAACATGTATGCTTTTTCTTATATTGCTAAAGAAATAAACAGGCAACTAAAAGATAAAATAGATACAGTTTTTTGTCAAACTTTTAACGGATCATCTATATCCGGACTTCACCTAGGATTAAAAGAACTATGGATCAATGAAGAAATACAGACCCTGCCAAAAATATGGGCAGCAAGTACAGATAATGGAAATGCTATAATTGAGACATATAAAAAGAATCTTCGTAAAAAAATAGTTCTTGATAAAAAAGACATAACTAAAACAAAACTAAGTAGACATATGGTAAATGCAAATTGTTTGAACGGTCAAGATGCACTAAACGCAATACATGATACATATGGCGGAGCAATAGGCGTAAAAGACGAAGAAATAAGAAAACATGTTCCAAAAGTTAAAAAATTAGAAAAAATAAAAATGACCTTGCAGAACTCTTTTCCAATAGTAGGCTTTATAAAAGCAGTAGAAGACGGAAAAGTAAAAGATGGAAACCATGTGATAATTCTTGATGATGGAACGATCAGGCTTGACATACGTGAACTAAAAAAATCAGAACTTGACATGCCATACAAAGAATTTCTGAAAAAACTAGACACATGGCTTTTAGAGTTCACCGATCCACTTGATGAAATGAAAGAAGCAGTAGAAAATGCATTTGAAAAAGGACATGTAATAGGAGCATTTGACCATGAAACACTCGTTGGAATTACCATCTTATCAAAACTACCATTTAAAACATTCTTTCCAAAATTCCACCTTTCATATATAGCAACAAAGAAAAACGTAAAAGGTAGAGGTATAGCAACTCAACTTTTAAAAAAAGCAATAGAAGTTACAAAAGGAGATCTATCACTTCATGTTGAAACAAACAATAAAAGAGCGATAAAATTATATGAAAAAATGGGTTTAAGGAAAAAATATTATAGGATGCACTATGTCGGAGAAGAGCATGAATCTTCTATGTAAAAAAGAAGAAGAGGAATTAATAAAACTTACAAAAGAACTTATAAAAATCCCAAGCAGCACACGTGATGGAAACGATGTGTATGAATATGTCTACAAATATTTCAAGGAAAGAGATTTTGATATACAATTTCAAACAATGAAAAACCCATATCGTGAATACCAAGATTTTTCAAACCTATATCTAAAGATAGGGAATGGTAAAGGCCCTAAGATAATGCTCAACGGACACCTTGACACAGTAACAGTAGATAAAAGATACAAATGGGAACATGATCCATATTCAGCTATAGAAATAGATGGAAAAATATATGGAAGGGGTGCAGCTGATATGAAAGGAGGATGTGCTGCTGCAATAACCTCCATAATTTCATTACTTAAAAGAAAAAAAGAAATAAACGGGGAGATATTTTTAAGTCTAGTATTTGGTGAAGAAGCACCCTTTTCTCTTGGAACTGACACTCTTTTAAAAGAATTTGATTTTAAAGATTATGATCTAATAATTGTTCCAGAACCCTCCCCTCTTCTCACTCAAAACGATTACTGTTTTACACATGGAAGAGTACATAAATCAAATTTTCCAGTTCCAGTAGTTGGCGCGGAAGGAAGAGTTTTATTATGTATAGATTTCTATGGAAAAGCAGCACATGCATCGCATCCATCAACTGGAATAAACGCTTTACATGATGCATCAACTCTAATTTCAGAACTAGCTAGATTTGATATTTTTACACATATCAAAAGAGGGAGAGGACACTACGTTGTTTTAAACATTGAAGGCGGAGATCAATCATTTACAGTTCCAAGCTATTGTAGAATTCTTGTAAACAGACAAATTATGCTAGGTGAGACTGCAAAATCAGTAATACGTGAAATAAAAAAAATAGTAAAAGCACTACGATTGAAATCACAAGTAGAAATATTTAGAAGACATGTACCAGGTCCAGAACTTGAATATAAACCATATCTATTTGATAAATCTAAACACATCAACTCATTTATCGAAAACTTATCAAAAACAAAAAAAGAAATGAAAAATGAAGAAACTGATCCTAGACCCTGTAAGTTTTCAACACGAAGTGTTGGAGATTTTAACTTATTTGGAAATAGAACAAAAGTACCAACTTTAATTTTTGGACCAGGAGGAGGAAACATTCATGCACCAAATGAATATGTAAATAAAAGTGAAGTAATTGATACCTCGAACTATATTTTCAACTATCTAATGGAGGTATACAAATAAGTAAAACCTATCCAAGACTTATAATTGATACAGAAAAAATAAAACATAATGCTGAAACAATCGTAAAACTTGCTAGAAAAGCAGATATTGAAATCTTTGGTGTGACAAAAGCTACATGTGGTGATGCAAAAGCTGCTTTAGCAATGCTATCTGGAGGATGTGTGGGTATTGCTGATTCAAGGATCTTAAATATTGAACATATGAAAAAACAAGGGATTAAAACAGATTTCATGCAGCTTCGAACACCGATGATATCAGAAATAAAAAAAGTTGTAGAAAATTCAGATATTTCACTTAACACAGAAATTAAGGTAATAAAGAAATTATCAAAGATAAGTTTAAAAGAGAAAAAGAAACACAAAATTATTTTAATGGTTGAAATGGGCGACTTGCGTGAAGGAATTCCAGAAAAAAACCTAGATAAAACAATTAAAGAAATAAAGAAACTTGGTGGAATAGAGCTCTATGGTATTGGTATGAACCTTGCTTGTTTTGGAGGAATTGTTCCAACTGAAGAAAAAATAGAAGAATTTTTAGAAATAGTAAAAAAAACAGAAAGAAAACACAATTTAAATTTTAAAATGATATCAGGTGGAAACTCAGCTAACATCCCGCTTTTATTAAAAAACCAAGAAAAAACAAGGATAAACAACCTACGGATTGGTGAAGGAATACTATTAGGTCTAGAGACTGTAAATAGAACGCCAATTCCTAATACATACCAGGATACATTTATTTTAGAAGCTGAAATAATTGAATACAAACATAAAGAATCAAAACCATACGGAAAAATCACTCAAAACGCATTTGGTAAAATTCCAGAATTTAAAGACAAGGGAACAATAAACAGAGCAATAATTGCAGTTGGAAATCAGGATACAATACCTAATGATCTGATACCAATAGACAAAGATGTAGAAATACTAGGCAGCAGCAGCGACCACGTACTTTTACATATAAAAAACAACTCATACAAAGTAGGAGACACAATAAAATTTAAACTAAAATATGGAGCACTTGTAAATCTATATACAAGTAAATATGTAAAAAAAGAATACATCAAATAGACTTAAATATCGATAAAATCATTTACTTAGAAATTCTCGGGGGAGAGAAAATATGGATCCAATATATATTCTAGGAAAAGATATAACTGAGGATATAATCCTTGGAATAAGCATAATAGAAATATTACTAGCAATAGCAACTGTAGTAATTGGAATAATAATTGTAAAAATAGCGTCAAATCTACTTAAAAAATGGATGCTTCGAGCAAAACTAGATGAAATACTTGCTGATTTTTCAACTAGAATAATTAGACTTGTCCTCTATATATTTGTGATAGGGACCGCTCTAGCATTTCTAGGAATAGATGTCGGAGCTGCTATGGTAAGTATCTCTGTTGTGATGGGTTTTGTACTTGGATTTGCACTGGGTGATACCTTAAGTAATGTTGCTTCAGGTTTTATGATAGCAATTACTAAACCTTTCAAAAAAGGAGATTACGTAGATGCCGGTGGAGAAAGCGGCACAGTTAAAAACGTTGGAATAAGCTTAACTGAACTAGATACACCAGACAATAAACATATAATAATTCCAAACAAACAAGTATGGGGCGGAAATGTTACAAATTACACGCATAATCCAACTAGAAGAGTTGATATGTCAATTGGTATAGGTTATGACGACGATATTGATAAAGCAATAAAAACAGCAATGGAATTACTTAAAAAAGATGACAGAGTCTTAAAAGACCCAGCACCAACGGTTGCAGTAAGTGAAATGGGTGACTCGGCAGTAGGAATTGTTATTAGACCATGGGTTAAAAAAGAAGACTACTGGAGTTTTTTCTTTGATTTCAATAAAACACTTAAACAAGCATATGATAAAGAAGAAATAGGTATACCTTATCCACAGATGGATATTCATTTGGATAAATAGATATACTATTCATATCTAAAGTTAAGTAAGAAAAAATAATTTATGTGGTATAAAAACCACATTATCTCTAATTTTTAATTCTCTTTTACTTATGACAATACCATATTTTGCTGAGATATTATTGTTTAAAAGTTTTTAAGCGGTATGAAATTATGAAGGTTAAATTCCAAGAGGAACTTAATTCAAGATACCACATAACAATATTAGTAAATTATACTTTATCAATATCTACCCTTTTTGGTTAAATGTATTTTACTAATTGATTTTAGAATTTTCAACATTTTTCTTTATTATTTTGCCATAATTTGGAAAAATAACAAAGTTATTTTGCAGAAAAAATGCAAAATTACAAACTTATTCTTTAAAAATTTTAGCTAAAAAAGAAGTAGGATCAATTAATCCTTCAGGTTTTTTTTCACAAAACCAGTTACCACCCAAGTAACACTCATCTTTTACATCAACTGGAATATTTTTATAAAGCTCGAAATGAAGCATAGAAAAATTACCCTCATCCTTAAGTTTCTTTATATATAACGGACTATTTGAATCGATTTTATCTTTATTTAACACATAACCAACCAATCCAACTGTATCACCAAATTTTAGTTTGTCACCAACTAAGATAAATAACTCCTCCAACTCAGCATATCTACAAAAAAAACCATTTTCAAGTTTTACATCCACATAAAAAGTCTTATTCCAATAATAAACATCATTAGATTGTGTAAACACACCCGTGTTAATTACTTTTCCAGATAAAAAACTCAAAACCTTAGAACCATGTTTAGCATAAATATCAACTCCACAATGAAATCTATCACCCCGGTTTTCCCAAAAAGACTTTTTAGAAAAATCAATAGAAACAATAGACAAAAAAAATCACCTACAAAGGTAAAATAAATGGGCCAAGAATTCCGCCTATAAATAAAACAACAATTGAACTAACAGTAATCAAAATATTATCATCAAGTGGTCCAAACTCGTACCGTTCAAAAAGACTTGCAACAACAGCCGCTATAATACCCCACCACGGAATACCAGCTACATCAGCAAAAAAATAACCAATAGGAATACAAAGTCCGGCCATATAGATATTTCCGATAGGATGCTTACGTCGTTCATTAAAAGCAAAATTACGGACAATACCAGTAATCCCATCGCCAAAAGCAATAAATGCAGGTGGAATTACAGCTATCCATTTAGCAGCATCACCGTATGGTCCTTGAAACACAGTCCAAAGAATAAATATAGCAATACCCCACATAAAACAAAAAGTTACATCATTCAAGTCACGCTTATGCTGAAACCAATAAAGAATCTTACCCTTCTTATGAAAATGATACATGATAACTGCAAGTAAAGAACTAGCAATAAGTGGAAAAAAAGGACTGGAAAAAATAAAAGGCACAGCAAGAACAACAACTCCCCCTGCAAAAATATGAATTAACTTACGATTATAATAAACAGCAACACTTTTTTTAATACCTTTTTTAACCATCCATTCATAAATCTTTTTAGTAAATAAAATAAAAGAAAAAGCATAAACTGCAAGTAAGACGATCCAGATGAATTCAACTAATATCTGTAAATCAGGCATTGCTCCCGTTATAAAATCATTATATATAAAACCTTTAGAATTAAGTTCTAGATCACAACAGAAATATATTTAAACTATCGCTCCATCCTCATAAAAAGTAGTATATGGTAAAAAAACAAAAATTTCAAGAACAAAAGACTTAAAAAAATTCTTGTTTTTTGTTATATTATCTAATACTAAAAAAAGAGACTCCTATAGTCCAAAAATAAGGAGGAAATAAATAAATGAAAGGAAAAGTAAAATGGTACAATGCAAGAAAAGGATACGGATTTGTAGAAGGTGAAGATGGAAAAGATATATTCATCCACAGAACTTCCGTTCCTGAAGGCGTCTTCCTAAACGAAGGAGACGAAATAGAATTTGAAGTAGAAGAGTCAGATAAAGGACCAAAAGCAACAAATATTAATAAGTTAGAAGGGTAATTTCAAAAAAATACTTTTTATAACTTTGCTTTTTTAGTTTAATCTTTATTTTTTATTATTTTTTTTTAAACTTTTTGTATTTGTTTAGCTAATCTGTTAATTCTGCTTTGATAAAATAGAAAAATCCTTCTGCTATGAGTCCCTTACATCTCAATTGGATGGATGGGAT